>CAZDUN010000024.1:16027-19851 GCA_964508615.1 uncultured Pelolinea sp.
ATGAAAGGCAAAATCGATGTGTTTGTGAAAGAAATGGAACTTACCCAGGAAATCAAAGACTATATCGATAAAAAGACACCCCGCCTTGAACGCTACCTGGACCAGATCGACGAAACCCGCATCGACCTGTCATACGTGAAAACCGCGCGCGAGATGAACAATCGCTTTGTGGCCCAAATCACTTTGCGCGGCCGCGGCTTTATCCTGAGAGCCGAGGAACGGGCGACCGAGATCAAACCTGCGATTGACCTGGTCATGGATAAGATCGAACGCCAGATCGAGCGCTATAAAGGCAAGAAGCAGCATGCCCGCGCCGGCATCTCACCGGCGGAGGAAATACTCGCCGAGGATGAGGTCGATACAACCCAACCGTTGATCGCCCGCCGCAAAAAATTCACGCTGGTGCCGATGGATGAAATGGAAGCCATCGAGCAGATGAACCTGTTGGGTCACGAGGACTTTTTCATTTTCTACAACGCCCAATCCAGTTCGATCAACGTGTTGTACAAACGCCGCGATGGCACTTACGGCATTATCCAGCCGGAATTGGGCTAGCGCCGCAGCGGCAAAAACCTGTTTTTTTCGTTTTTGAATGATTTACAAGGCGGAGGATTTTCCTCCGCCTTGCTCTTGCCTGTTCACCGGCCTCAGGACTATAATAGACCCGTTATTTTCCCATTGAGGTTGGAGCTTATGATTGATGTAAACGAACTGCGAAAAGGGACTACTTTCGAACTAGACAGCCAGCTCTTTAAAGTGCTGGATTACCACCATAATAAATCCGGGCGCGGCAACGCTAGCGTGCGCATCAAGGCGCGTAATTTGCGTAGCGGTGCCACCATCGAAAAGACTTTCAACTCAGGCGAGCGCGTGCAGGATGTGCGCCTGGATTATCACAACGTTCAGTTTCTTTATTCCGATGGCGACCTGTTCCATTTCATGGATATGCAAACCTTCGAGCAGCCCACCATCCAGAGAAACGTGATTGGTGATGCATCCGCTTTTCTTAAAGAAGGCGTGGAAGTCAAGTTAACCTTGTATGAAAACGAACCCCTGGATGTCGAACTGCCCACCAACGTGGATCTGCGCGTAATCAAGGCCGAAAACGCCGTGCGCGGGGATACCGCCACCGGCGTGACCAAGAAAGTGGTACTGGAAACCGGCGCGGAAGTCAGCACACCCAATTTCGTGCAGGAAGGCGATCTGATCCGCGTGAACACCGATACCGGGGAGTACGTCACCCGCGTACAGGAATAGCGAATCAGCCCGCCTGAAACAGGCGGGTTCTTTTTGTAAGAAATATCTATAAAAAGCCGGAGTCCGATTCCTGCTGGGATTGGTTGGTATAATTCGCATGCGTAATATGTGATTTGGAGGATTTTGTGAAATCTAACGGACAAACGAATTTTGTCTATTTGCTGATACTCATCTCGATTGTTGCCATGGTGTTCATGAACATCAACCAGGATAGCGGCCAGACTGTCATGTCGATCAATGAATTGGCCGCGCAAATTTCCCAGGGAAATGTGAAAGCAATTGTCGAGGATGAGAACAACCTGACCGTCACCATGCAAGATGGCGGGGAAAAGACCGCCACCAAGGAATCGGGGGCAACGCTGGTGGAACAGCTATTGAACTACGGCGTTAGCGCTGAAGCCCTCAACCATGCCAACGTGGCGATTTCTGTCAAACAGCCCAGCGAATGGAACGCCATTATCTCCTTCCTGGGATACATCCTGCCCTTCCTGATCGTCGGCGTGGCATTCTTCCTGATCTTCCGGCAAGCGCAGGGCAGCAACAACGCCGCCATCTCCTTTGGGAAATCGCGCGCGCGCATGTTCTCGGGCGACCAGCCCAAGGTAACTTTCGCGGACGTGGCCGGCGTGGATGAAGCCAAGGAAGAATTGCAGGAAGTGGTGGAATTCCTGCGCGAACCGCAGAAATTCATATCGCTCGGCGCGCGCATTCCCAAGGGCGTTCTGCTGGTCGGGCCTCCCGGCGGCGGCAAGACCCTGCTGGCCAAGGCCGTGTCCGGCGAAGCCGGCGTGCCGTTCTTCTCCATCTCCGGTTCAGAGTTCGTGGAGATGTTCGTGGGCGTGGGCGCCAGCCGCGTACGCGACCTGTTCGATCAGGCCAAGAAGCATTCCCCCTGCATCATCTTCATCGATGAAATCGACGCTGTCGGACGCCACCGCGGCGCCGGTTTGGGCGGCTCGCACGACGAGCGCGAACAAACCCTCAACCAGATGCTGGTGGAAATGGACGGCTTCGACACCGATACCAACGTGATCATCATGGCCGCCACCAACCGCCCGGATATCCTCGATCCCGCCCTGCTGCGCCCCGGCCGTTTCGACCGGCGCGTGGTGCTGGATCGCCCGGATATGCGCGGGCGTGAAGCCATCTTGAACGTGCACGTCAAGGGTAAACCGCTGGCCCCCAGCGTGAACCTGAACACATTGGCCAAGTCCACGCCCGGGTTCGTGGGTGCTGATTTGGAAAATTTGGTGAACGAAGGCGCCATCCTGGCTGCCCGCCGCAACAAAAAGCAGATCACGCAGTCCGAATTCGAAGAAGCCATCGAGCGCGTCATCGCCGGGCCGGAACGCAAGAGCCGCCTGATCAACGAAGACGAAAAACGCATCATCGCCTATCATGAAGCCGGGCACGCCATTGTGATCGCGGCCCTGCCGGAAGCTGACCTGGTGCAGAAGATCTCCATCATCTCACGCGGCATGGCCGCCGGCTACACCATCGCCCTGCCCGAGAACGACCGCACGCTGATGTCCAAGAACAAGATGATGGCGGAATTGATCGGCTTGCTGGGCGGACGCGCCTCTGAAGAGATCGTCTTCAACGACATCACCTCCGGTGCCGCCAACGACATCGAGAACGTCACCAAGCTGGCGCGCAAGATGGTCACCCGCCTGGGGATGAGCACCGAATTGGGCCCGATGGTCTATGGCCAGAAAGATGAACTAGTCTTCCTGGGTCGCGAAATCGGCGAACAGCGCGATTACTCCGAAGCGGTGGCTGAAAAGATCGATGTGGAAGTGCAGAAACTGATCAGCGATGCCTATACGAAAGCCAAGAAGATCCTGGTCAAGTACCGTGCCAAACTGGACGAGGTGGCCAACCGGCTGCTGGAAGTGGAAACCCTTTCACGCGAAGAATTCGAAAAGATCTTCTCTCCGCCCGTCAAAAAGAACCAGGGCATCCCCAGCCTCGCTGCCAATTAGCACAAACCCAACCGGCCCGCTCGCGCGGGTCGGTTTTTTTTCGAGTAGGGCGGCTTTCCATAGCCGCCAGCTGTACGAGATCTTTTCCCCGAGGGAATGCTACGCAATCACTGCATTCAGGGTGACGAATCGTTCAGGGGTGTTTCTTTTCACGCTGAAATCCAAAAGAAATACGGCGGTTATCAAAAGCCGCCTTACCTTCTTCTGAACGCCCACACCTTCTCGCCCCCCATATCCTCCCGCCCGCTCATGCGCAGCGCCTGCGCGCTCATCCACTCGCGCATGTTCGCCTCGTTCTGGAATAACGCCGCGATCTGCGAAGCGTAGGCATGCAGCGCCGCGATCTTCGTTTCCAGATGCTCCAGCGAAAACAGCTTCACTGACGCTTCCATACCCGTAATGGATCTCATGCGCGCTTCCAGCCAATCCTCCCGCAGCGCGTATGGCAGATCCTCGTAAAACCACACAGCGTAGCCGGCCTGTTGCAAACAGGCACCGATATCGAACGCCAGCAGGTGATCGATATGCCCCCCCAGGCCCACCGGGCCAACCAACACACCGCCAACATAACACAATGGCCCGGTT
>CAZDUN010000024.1:19861-20343 GCA_964508615.1 uncultured Pelolinea sp.
TCCTATGCCCAGCGGGGCATACATCTCCACGGCATCCTAATCGAATTGGCGCGTGATGATTTCAAAATAATGCCTCACCAGCGCGTCATCCGCCGGATGGCGCCGTCCCTGGATATCCGCCATGTGCGCATACAGCCAATCCCCGCGCGAATCCTGCCGGTAGATCAGGTCGCGCGCGTCGCCATACATGCCTTGCGCGCCGAGCATGCCCAACGCCTGCCGGTCCTCGGCCAGACGCAGACCGGTAATATCAGCCGGATCGCCCCAGCTGGCATGCAGCTCGCACGCCGCCGGCGATAGCGGCCCCTTGTAAGGCGCGCAAAATAAGTTATACACAATCACCTGCTCGCCGGCTGCGGCCACCGCGGCCATCCAGCCCCCGCAGGATAAAACAGCATCGTCTAAATGAGGCGAGAGAATCAAAATCGTTTTCATTGATATTTCCTTTTCGATATTCTACTTGATGCACATTTAACAATCCC
>CAZDUN010000025.1:0-19429 GCA_964508615.1 uncultured Pelolinea sp.
GTCACTCCTGGAGCCGATAGAGAAGGGGGAGGCGGACGTGGTCTATGGCTCGCGTTTCCTGGGCGGTCCACGCCGGCCGATCCTGTTCTGGAATATGGTCGCCAACAAGATCCTGACCTTCACCACCAACATCCTGTATAACAACATCCTGACGGATATGGAAACCGGCTACAAACTATTCAAGCGCGAGATCATCAACGATATGCCCCTGCACGCCAAAGGCTTCGACTTCGAACCGGAATTCACCGCCAAGATCCTCAAAAAACGCGTGCGTATCTACGAGGTGCCCATTCGCTTCACTCCGCGTTTTTATGAAGAGGGCAAGAAAATCAAGATGAAGGACGCTTTCATAGCCATGTGGACGCTCCTGAAATACCGCTTTGTGAATTGACTTTTGCGCGTTTTCAAGAAAAAAACAGGAACATGCTCAACGAAATCAAAAAAAATGCTCCCGGTTGGGTATGGCAGTTGGCAGGCCTGGCGTTGGCTGCCGGCGTCTTTATTCTCGCTGTTCGGGTGCCGCTTTCCGCCAGGTTGATCAGCCTGTTCAGCCCTTTTAAACTAACCCACTTTCTAGGCCTGACGCTTTTATCTTTACTGGCATTCCGGCTGAAAGATCAAAAAATCGCTTTCACCGCCGGCTGCCTGCTGGCGGCGTTGGCTTTCGCGCTGCCGCTGGCCATCCGTCTCTCAAGCGGCCTTTCCAATGCCAGCGTGCTGGGCGGCTTTATCCCCTACAAGGACGGCTACTACTACTATAACGGCGCCAATATGCTCTTGGATGGCCGGCCCATTTCGGGGCAGGGTCTGCAAGGCGCTTTCCGGCCGTTATTCCCCGGCTTGCTCTCCATATTATTGACGCTGACTAGTGAGCATCTGCTGGCTGCATTGGTCATGATGATTGCGCTGACCGCCCTGGCGGTTTACCTGGCTGCTGCATGCCTGAATGACCATTACGGGCCGCTGCCCGCGGCGCTTTTCTTTACATTGAATTATGCCTTTATCCGCCCGATGATCGGCGATACCCTGACCGAGATACCCAGCCTGGCCTTCGCCAGCCTGGCGCTGGTGCTGCTGCTGCGGGCGGCGCGCGAGCGCAGCCTGCCGGACGCGGCCTGGGGCGGGGTGATGCTGGTGCTGGCGATCAGCATCCGCGCCGGTGCTTTTTTCATGCTGCCCTTTTTGATCCTATGGCTGGGTTGGCTGCTGCGCGGCGATAAGCGCTTCTCCTGGCGAGCGGCATCGATTTTCGGGTTGATCCTGACAGCCGCTTTCGGGGCTTTCAACCTGCTGCTGCCGCGCCTGATCGCGGATAAAAGCGGCGCCACCTTCGGCAACTTTTCATGGATGCTGTACGGCCAGGCGGCGGGCGGGGCGGGCTTTCAATACCACCTGCAGGCGCTCGGCACGGATGATTCCGCCGTTGTGCTGCAGGCTGCCCTGCAAAAAATACATGAGTATCCGCTGGGCTTGCTGATCGGCTTCGCCAAATCCTACCGCGATTTCTTCAGCAACAACTCCCTGGGTATGTTCGACCTGCTGGCGGGCGAGAAGGCCGCCTGGGGCTGGCTGCTCTGGTCTTTGTGCATTGCCGTGTTGCTCTATGGGTTGGTTCGCTCGATTCAAGAAATTCGCGAAAACCGAAATCAGATGCTGCTGGCCGCTTTTCTTGGTATCCTGGTTTCCATTCCATTTTTGCCGCCCATTGATGGCGGCAGCCGTTTTTATTCCGGCAGTGTGCCGTTCCTGTTCGCGCTGATGTGCGCGCAGCTCCCCGCATTGGGCAGGCCAAAGCAAAGCCTGCAAACCGGAAGCTCCAACGCGCGCTTGCTGCGCGGGGCGGCGGCCGCTATCAGCCTGCTGATGGTCTGCGCCCCAGCCTTGATCCTGCGGCTTTCGCAGCCCGCTTCTGTGGATACGCCCGCTTGCGAGAGCGGCCTGATCCCCTTCGCGGCCCGTTTCACGGCCGGCAGCTATGTGGACATCCTGCCGGATCGCTCGCCAGCTTGCGGGATTTCGCCGCGGGTTTGCCTGGGGCAATTCGCAGCCAGCGGTATGGACCGCGATACCGATGATTTCTATAATACCCTGGCCGCGTTCAGCCGGGAAACGCCGGCCGGCATGCGCCTGTGGGCGGGGCTGGATTACGCCAATGACCAGTACCGTTTCTTTATCCTGCCCGTAGACATCAGCGAGGGGATCTCGGCGGGCAGCGTTTTCAGCGGCTGCGCGCAAAAAGTCCAAACGCAATTCCAAAATGTCCTGCGTGTTGTGACAATACGCTGAAAGCCCTCCTTTTTACTGGCAAAATATGCCAGGCTTTGTTATACTAATGGTTCCATTCCCTGAAAACGCGGGGAAGGATTTTTCTGTCAGGGCTATTTTTTTATTCATTGGAGATATTTATGGCGAGAAATGTGATCATCGATTGCGATACTGGCATGGACGACGCGGTGGCTTTACTGCTGGCGCTGCGCTCACCCGAATTCAATGTGCTGGGAATTACCTGCGTTAACGGCAACGTGGGGCTGGATAAGGTCGTCTATAACACCCTGCGTGTGGTGGAGCACTCCGGCAAGGACGTGCCTGTGTACGCCGGGCAGGCCAGCACGCTCATGCATGCCGGCGGGGAAGACGCGGCTGCCGTGCATGGCAAAGACGGCCTGGGCGGTATTCCCTTTCCAGCGCCCAAGCGGGCGGTCGAGCAGGAACATGCGGTCGATTTCATCGTGCGCGCCATCATGTCCGCTCCGGAACCCATCGATTGGATCACGCTGGGTCCCTTGACCAATGCGGCCATGGCCATCCGGCGCGAGCCGCGCATCGCTGAAAATGTGCGCATGCTGACCATGATGGCCGGCGGCGTGGACGCGGGCAACACCACCATGATGTCCGAATTCAACGTGTATTTCGATCCCGAAGCAGCCCGCATCGTGTTCGATACGAGCTTTCCGAAAACCATGGTGCCGTTGGATCCGCTGTGGAACGGCGGCTTTTTGCTGGAGGAAAACCTGGCGGCCATTCAGACTGGCGCCGCTGATAAACCCTGGTGCGACATGGTCAGCCAGATATTTAATAAGACGCTGGCGATCATGCTCGAGTTGGGCCGGCTGAATGGCTTCGAGCACCGCTTCGTCTCTCCCCCCGACCTGCTGGCGGTGGCGGTGGCGATCGATAACAGCATTGCCACGCTCAAGCATTACCCGATTTTTATCGAGACGGGCGGCGAATACACGCGCGGCATGACCGTGGTCGACCGGCGCAGGTTCACGCACATGAGCGTGGATGCCAAACGCGAAAAAGTAGCCGTGGCAGTGGCAGCCGACCAGGAAAAGTACGCCCGCCTGGTGATCGATACCTGGCTCAATCATTAAACACGTGCGGTTTTCAAAATAGAATTCGAGGGCCAGTGTTATCTGTTATTCAGCAATATTTCAGCAACGTAAAAAACTTCAACCGCAACATCAAGTTATACGTGGCGGCGACCATACTGATCAACATCGGTTTCGGCATCTTCTACGCCGATTTCAACCTGTATATCCTGTCAATGGGCATGACCCCCGATTTCCTGGGGATCATCCTGAGCCTGGCGCCCTTTGCGGAAGGATTTTCTTCGATACCGCTCGGGTTCCTGGCGGAAAAAATCGGCTTCAAGCGCACGCTGATCATGATCTATCTCGTGCTGGGGTTGGCTTACTTCACCCAGGTCATCAGCCCGATCAAGTCCCTGATCATGCTGGGCTCGTTTATGGTGGGTCTGGTGGTGGGCGGCAACTTTATCATCCAGCTGCCGTTCATCTCCCACTACACCAGGGAAGACCGCAACCAGGCTTTCAGCCTGACCACCCTGGTTTATTACATCACCTACGCCATCGGCGGGCTGATTGGCAGCCAACTGCCGGCTTTGCTAAATCCAATTTTTATGAATGAAACGATCACTTACCGGGTGTTGCTGGCAGCCTCCAGCTTGCTGGTGGTTCTGGCCGTGGTGCCCATGTTGTTCGTGGATGAAGATAAACCAGATCCCAAACGTGAAATCAGCTTTGAACCATACCTGAAAGGGATGGATGCCAACACCAAGCGATTCGCCCTCACGGAATTTTTTATCGGCTTGAGCTTTGCTTTTGTGTTTTCCTTTTTGAATATCATATTTGTATATTATTTCGGTTCCACGCTGCAATTCTATGGCACCGCCATGGCCCTCCTGGTAATCCCCACTGCCATGTTCCTGTTTCTCAGCCCCACCATCGCCAGGAAGCTGGGCAACCTGCGCACGGTTATGATCGGGCGCGCCGTTTCCACCGCCATGGCTTTGTGCGTGGTGATGACCACCAATCCTTTCATCGGGGCGGCCGCTTTCATCCTTTTCCGCTCGTGCTTCGGCCTGTCGCAATCGCTATGGTTCTCATTTGCCACTTCGGTAACCACGCGGCGCTCGCGCATGGCCACCTCGGCCTGGCTGGAGATCACCTTCCAGATCGGCATGGGCGTGGCGGCGCTGATGGGCGGAAGTCTGATAGCGCGGGGAGCTTATGTGATGCTAGGGGTGATTTCTTCTCTATCGATGGGAATCGCCCTGATTCTAACCCATCGATTCTTCAGCAAGGAATACATGACCCCCCTGGCCGAAAAGAAAGAGTACGCGCTTCCCGAATAGTATATACTTCATATATCCTTTACAAATTAATAAAACTATAATGAATTCAAACTGGCATTTGGGTTGATTATTGTATTTACTTCAGATATGGGGTAGATGAAGTGAAAAAATTATTCAGGATCATTCCATTTCGGGTCGCGGCAGCCTATTTGGTTTTCGCGGGCTGCTGGATCTATTTTTCCGGTAAAGTAGTCCACCAGCTCACGCAAGACCATAACGTAATTGAAATCATTGAAACCTATAAAGGTTTTGCCTTTGTGCTGGTAACCACCATCCTGCTCTACCTGGATTTACGGAAACGCTTGCGGCAGCTCGAACGAGAGCAAGAGGAACGTCTGGCTGTTCAGAAAGAGTTGACTGAGCAGGAAATTAAATATCGCAACCTGTTCGAAAACTCGCCGAATGCTGTGTTCGTGAATGTCAATGACCGCGTCACCCTGGTTAATCGCGCCTGTTTGGACCTGTTTGGCGCGGGCAAGCCAGAGGAACTGATTGGTAAAAGCCCCTACGACCTGTTCCATCCTGATTTCCACGACACCGTCCGACAAAGGATCCGCGCGCTGCGCGGGAAAGGGCGGGCAGTGCCTGAAATCGAAGAACGGATCGTGCGACTGGATGGCCGCGCGGTGGATGTGGTTGCGCAGGCAGCGCCATTTCTATTTGGAGAGACCAGGGCAATCCATGTTATTTTGCGAGACGTCACGGAAAGAAAACGGCAGGAGGCAGAGCTGCGGCTGCGCAATGAACGCCTGGCAGCCCTGTACGCGCTCTCGACCGAAATGCGCAAGGCGGAATCCAGCGGCGAACTGCTGGCGCTGGTGCTCAAACGCGTGGTGAAACTGCTGAACGCTGATGCGGGCACGGTTTCCTTGCTGACCGCCGACAAGCAGCACCTGGTGATTGAAGCATCCCATAAGAAGAGCATGGTGCCGGTTGGTACCCGCTATCCCGCACACGCCGGTTTGAGCGGTTTTGTGCTGGAGAAAGACCGGCCTTTCAAGACCGATGATTGCTCCGAGGAACCGCGCTTTCTTGACCTGGGCAACGCTGCCCATATGGGGCCGGCTATCTATCTCCCTTTTCATTCGGAGCGGGAAAAAATGGGTGTGATGGCAATCGTGCGTCTGAAGCGTGCCGGAGTGGTGCCGTTCACGCAGGCAGATTTGGAGCTGGGCGACACGATCAGTGAATTGGTCGGGAATACATTGCGCCGGCTGCTGCTGTATGAACAGTCTGAGCGAAGGTTGAACCAAACCCAGGCCTTGCGCAGGATCGACCTGGCGATCTTGAATAACCCAGGGTTGGGGAGTGTATTGCGCGTAGCCTTGAAAGAAGTTCAAAACCAAATTCGGGTATCGACTGCGATGGTTCGCGCCCCCAGCCTGGAAGGGGCAGGCTATGCCTGCATCGCCAAGGCTGGAATCCCAAAGCGAACTGATTGCAGCAGTCTGGCGATCAGTCCGGATGACGGACTGCTGAAAGCGCTCAGGAACAAGAGCATGTTGACCTTGCCGGATATCAGCCAGGCAGGGTTCGCCTCGCCCTACCTGGAGCAGGTCCGCAAACACGGCCTACATTTCTATACGGCAGTCCCGATCAGAGACGGCAGATCACTCAGCGGGATGTTGGAAATCTTCAATCCCGCCCCGCTTATCCTGCTTGAAGAAGAAAAATCCTTCCTGCATGCCTTTGCCGACCAGGTGGCTATCGCCATTGAAAATGCCAGCTTGTGGAAGAATCTCACCAACGCCAATCAATCGCTCATCCAGACCTATGACACCACCATCGAAGGCTGGTCGCGGGCGTTGGATATGCGTGATAAGGAAACCGAAGGCCACACCCTGCGGGTGACTGAAATGACCCTGAATCTGGCGCGCAGGATGAGCATCCCTGAAGAGGAACTGGTGCATATCCGGCGCGGCGCGCTGCTGCACGACATCGGCAAGCTGGGCGTCCCGGACCATATCCTGCTGAAACCGGACGCGCTGAGCGAGGAGGAATGGAAAATCATGCGGCAGCATCCGCAGTTTGCCTACGATATGCTCAGCTTCATCGAATACCTGCGCCCGGCTCTGGATATCCCCTACTGCCACCACGAAAAATGGGACGGCAGCGGCTACCCGCGCGGTCTGGCTGGCGAGCACATCCCCAAGGCGGCGCGCATATTCTCGGTGGTGGACGTATGGGACGCGTTGAGCTCCGACCGGCCGTACCGCCCAGCCTGGCCAAAAGAAAAAATACTCGCGCACATCCGTTCGCTGTCCGGCACGCACTTCGACCCGCGGGTGGTCGTGGCGTTCTTCGAGTTCATGCGCGGGCAGACAAATACTGGCGCGAAGTAGTTTCAATAAACGGTATTTTGGAAAAAAAGCAACAACTCCAATGGTTTTGGAGTTGTTGCTTAAACAAGGAGAGTAAAGCCTGGAGTCTTTCTTATGCTTTTTTTTGCCCGTATTGTTCGTGATACCAATGATGACTTCTGGCGATCTCATCCTCGGGCAGCGATTCGACTGTCCCGCGCAGCATGGCATAATGGATTGTCCGGGCGGCTTCTTCGAGGTATGTGGCAATTTTTACCGAATCTGTCGGGGTTATACCCATCGTGAACGGGCCATGGCGGTTGACCAGCACAGCGTTGCCAGACCCCGCCGTTTCGACAATCGCCTTTGCCGTGTCAAGATGTGCGGGTTTCACGTACGCCGTGCATGGAACCTCGTGTCCTAACAAATGGGCGATGGGCGTAAGCGCCATGGGGATGCTCTGGCCTAAAAGCGAAAAGCTTGTTGAGTAAGGTGCGTGCGTGTGACAGATACCCCCGACATCCATCCTTTTCCTGTAAATATATAAATGAATTTCCAAATCGACCGATGGCTTGTAATTGCCTTCGACCAGGTTGCCGTCCAAATCGACCACCACCATGTTTTCCGGAGTTAAATCATCGAAGATGACGCCGCTTGGCTTGATGATTACCTGGTTGGTGGTCCTGTCGATGCCGCTGACGTTTCCACCAGTCCACACAACCAGCCCTTGCTTGGGCAGTTCTTTGTTCATCTGGCAGACTTCCTTGCGTAAATCGTGATGGAGCATTTCTTCTCCTTATCGTTTGTAAATTAATTCTTTATAATGCTTCCGCTTTGGCAGCGCTGTGGACGGGATCCAGGCGGACTTGTTGGAGGTCCGCTTCCTTGATCCCGAATTGCTTGCCAATCAGACGCTCGATGGCCTCGATCAACGCCAAAGCATCCAGCTTGTATTCGCGCATCAGGTATGCTTTGCTGGCGCCATGCGCATAGGTATCGCGCAGGCCGATGCGGATTAATTTCTTGCCAATGCCGTTTTCCGCCATCAATTCCGCCACCGCGGAACCAAGTCCACCGATGACAGTATGGTTCTCCATAGTGATCACTCCGAATTTGGCGCATTGGATGGCTTCCAGGACTTGCGGATCGTCGAACGGCTTAAGGGTTGAGACGTGCAGATGCGTAAAAGAAAGATTCAAATCACCAAGCACCTTACTCGCGCGCATGGCTTCTTCCGTGCAAATACCTTCTGACAGGATGGCCACGTCCGTTCCCCAGGCAAGCGCCCTGGCCTGGTTGAATTTAAACGGCTCGTTTTTATCAAACAAGCGCGGTACCTCTCCTCTCAGCATCCTGACGTACACAGGTCCATCAACCGCCTGGATGACATCCAGAACGGTTTCGACATCGGTGGCATCTCCGCAATCGAGGATGGTCATATTGGGGGTCGCGCGCAGAATGGCGATATCGTCGGTTGCCTGGTGGGTGATACCACCGGGCGTGGTGATACCAGGCAGAAAACCGATCAAGCGCACAGATAAATTTGGATATGCGATCGACATGGCCAACTGGTCGTAGGGTCGGCGGTATAGAAATACGGCGAATGTGTGTAGGAACGGGTAGAAACCTCGCCGTGCCAATCCCGCCGCAAAACCCATCATGTTTTGTTCCGAAAGGCCCATTGAAAAAAAGCGCTCCGGGTAGGCTTTGCTCCATTCGCCGATTTCACATGAATTGGTCAGGTCAGCTGAGAGGACGATGACTTCCGGCTTGTCCTTGCACCATTCGATGAATTTGTTCTGGTAGGGGCGCGATACTATTTCCATGGAATCATCTCCTTCAATTCCTCGTAGAGCGATTGGTATTCCAGCTTTTCTGCTTCTGATTTAAAACGCAAATAATGCAGGATTGGCCGGCGTTGCTCAAGCAGGGGAATGTTCTTGATCGGATCGGTGTAGGCCAAAACAAAGAGCGGTCGTTTGTCCGCTACCCACTCCCCGGCTGCGACCAAAGCCTGGACGTCATGTCCATCAACCACCACCACGCGCGCCCCGAAAGCTTCGAGCTTGTCTTTCAACGGTTCGACTTTCATGACCGATTTGACTTCGCCGTCGCATTGCTGACCATTGACATCCACATACACGCCGACATTATCCAAGCCATAAAAAGCCATGGCATTAACCGCTTCCCAAACCTGCCCTTCCTGGCATTCGCCATCCGTCATGAATACCCATACCCTGCCGCATTCTCCCAGCAGTTTACGCGCCAGAGCGAACCCGCCGGCCTGGCTGATCGCCTGTCCCAGCGAGCCGGTGGTTGTGTCCACCCCCGGTGAATGTTCATGGCCGATCATTTCAACCGTGCTGCCGTCCTGGTTGAATTCCTCCAGGGCGTCAGGCGCCAATCGGCCAACCTCGATTAACGCGGCGTAAAGAACAAGGGCGTAATGGGAAGGGGAAAAGATGAACTGATCCAGATCGGGTTTTAATTCACCGTTATATGCCCCGCCCCGGAAATAATTGGGATTGTTGGGGCCAGGAGCGCCTTCGAATCTGAGCGGGGTGAGCGAGGCGATGCTTGGCCCAAGATTCATGATCTTCAGGTAAAGCGCTGCGAAGAGTTCAGCGGATGAACAAGCCTGACTCATATACCCGCCATTGTTTTTAAGAATATGTTCTAATACTCGTATTCGTATTCGTTGCGCGGCAACCTGGATCTCGTTAATCCATCTCTTGCTGGTGTCTTTTTCCATATGTCTCTCCATGCAGTAAAGTTTTTTTATTGGCGGATTCGTGTTTTTCCCTTTGGCAATCTCCTGAAGCTAGTTTTTTGATTTCGAACCACACCCCTAGATCGAAATTGATCGGGGAGGATATCTATGCAAATATTTACAAGGCATGTAAAATATTACATATTCTAACAAAAAAGAAAATAGTTGTCAAATCTTTCTGCTGGAGGTAAAACGTATACAAAAGAAATGGTATGTATGAGAACATAAATAAAAAAGCAATTTCCAATCAACAAAAAGTGAGCAAAGAGGAAAAATGAAACTAATTGATTTCAGTCCGGAAACATCGTTAATCGTTTTTTCAGTCTGGTTGATCGTTTTCTTATCGGGGAAAATGCAATTGAGATTGATCGAGAAAATTTCCATAAATTTTGTTCTGCAGAAATATGAAGAACTGATCTCGCAAAATAGAAAGATCAGGCTGGGCCAATTCTTCAATGCAATTTCTGAAAATTGGGAACCAGAGGTCAGGCGGAAAGTTTTATTCGTGCCGCACCGCTTTGAATTATGGCCGATGCCTGCCAGCCCGAAATACCTGGCCAAAAGACTACCGTTTTCGGAGAATTGGGTGGGCAAAGTTCTCGTGGAAAATGGCAAGGAATTAAAGGATCCCAAGATGGAAAAAATCCGTAAAGCTTTGCTTGAAAACAAGAAGAAGCGGGGTCGGAGAACTTTCTAAAACTTCATCGGCGGCAAACAGCCACATCAATCTCGCGGCGCAAAAATCGACAGTGCATTCAAGCCGGTTGTTCCAGTAATATCCCTGGTCTTAAAACAATGTGAAGATTGACATTGGATTTTTGTTTTGATAGAATAGAAAATATTTACAAGCAATGAACAAACTTACATATCATTAATGTTCTTTTTTTTGGGAACCATGGAATAAGTCGGGAAGAAACAATCGTCAGTATTTTAACCTGTCGATGGACTGCAAAAGACCACATCGAAGTCACCAGCTTGATTTTCATGGATCTCTTACGGAGGTGAAAATGCAGAAAAAGAAAGCACTAATTATTGAAGATGTCTTTTTGGACAGGACATTATTTTCTGATGAAAACATGGCCATGTTGAGCCCACTGGACGAGCTTGACCTTGAATTTGCACATGATTTCAACATCCGGAACGCGAAGTACCTGGCTGAGTTTATGCAGAGAATGGAATCACAGGGACCCGAGGGCTGGATCGAAGCGGACGAAGAGATACTGCGCAAGCTGGAAACGGCCGATCTGTTGTTCGTGCACGCATCCGGTGTAAACCGCGCCATGCTTGAAAGCGCAAAGCAACTAAAAGCGATCTTTTGTCTGCGCAGCGGAACGGAAGGCATCAATCTGGAAGCGGCACATGAGCTGGGAATTAAGGTCAGCAATTGTCCTTCGCGTCTGGCTGAACCGGTTTCGGATATGGTCATTGCGTTGATCCTCTCGGAGTGCCGCGGCATTACGCGCGGCAACCTGGTGGCAACAAAAGGGATCTGGCAGCAGAAAGACCTCTACCAGGATCGATCGAATTCCCCTTTATGCAACCTGGTTATCGGAATTGTCGGATTTGGCGGTATCGGCAAAGCGCTGGCGAGAAAACTGGTGCATGGCTTTGGATCTACGGTGCTTGCCTGTGACCCGTACGCCTCGCGTGAATCTATGCAGGCAGCAGGCGTGGTTTACTGTGAATCGCTGGAAGAATTGCTCATGAAAGCGGATGTCGTTTCCCTCCACGCGAATTTAACGGATGCGACCCGCAACATGATCGGCGAAAAAGAATTCCGGTTGATGAAGCCAACCGCGATCTTTATAAATACAGCCAGGGCGGGATTGGTGGACGAAAACGCTTTATTGAACGCGTTGCAAAACGGCACGATCCGCGGCGCCGGTTTGGACGTTTATTCGCAGGAACCGCTACCGCCTGACCATCCTTTCATCAGCATGCAAAACGTAACGTTGATGCCGCACCGCGCCGGCGTTACCGCCACAATTATCCGGGATAGCTTGCGCCTGTTGATGCCCGAGGTCAGGCGCTTCTTGAATGGCGAAAAAATGCTCTTTCAAGTCAATCGCGGTCATTAAGATAAATGGATATTCACATTGGGAGAAATGTCATGAATTATTTCACTGATTTTGAAGCAAAAGCGTTAATTTGCGATTATGGCAAGCGAATCTATGAAAGGGGTTATGTGGGAGGTAACGGCGGGAATATCACCTGCCGGGTCAGCGAGAATGAGGTCTGGGTAACGCCCACGATGGAAAGCAAGGGTTTTCTCAACCCTGATATGTTGGTGAAAATGGACCTGAACGGGAATACGCTCTCGAGGAGCGAATACAAATCGTCTTCTGAAGTAAAAATGCACCTGGGTGTAATGCGGGCTAATGGCGAGATCAATTGTGTGATTCACGCTCATCCGCCATATGCCACCACGCTGGCCGTGGTCGGTGAAGATATCGACACAACGCTGGTACCTGAAGCCATGTACTATTTTGGGGATGTTATCCCGATTGCTCCTTTTGCGATGCCGGGGACTGAAGAGGTGCCGGATTCGGTCATCCCCTTCTGCAAAGGCAGAGGCCATGCGGCGTTATTGATGAATCATGGGGCGTTGACCTGGGGAAAAACTATGAAAGAAGCCTGGTTTACTCTGGAGGTACTGGAGAATTACGCGCACGTTTACATTTTGGCGAATCACGTGATCGGTCATTACAACAAATTGCCCGAGGCTAAAGCCAATCAGTTTAGGGCAATGCTTGCCAACCATTAATAAGTTGGCTTGGCAATGTTGAGTCCCGGCTCTTGAGTTATTCGATATTGACAAGCGTTTTCGATTTTGATACAATGTGAGAAATTTAACAGGGCATGTAAATATTTACACTAACTAATACTAAAAAAGTGTAGAAATAATAGCGGTTTGAATCTGACCGAAAAATTTGATCTCGGAGGTGAATTATCGAACAAAGCAAGCAACCATTTCCACAATATTCATGAATCAAAAATCTAAGGAGGTAGTAATGAATCTCGATACGTTTCTTCAAGGTTTAAATACCGTATTTTCAACGTTCGGATCTGCAGTGTTCGTCCCGGTGATTCTGTTCTTCATTTGTCTGGTCATGGGAACAGGAACAAAGAAAGCATTCTTCTCGGGTGTTTATGCAGGTATTGGTTTGACCGGATTCACCTGGTTGATCAACCAATACATCCCGATCATCGTCCCGGTGGTGCAGAACATGGTCAATTCAACCGGCATTAACCTGCCAGTGTTGGATATTGGCTGGCAAGCTACTTCGGTGATTGCGTATGCAACCCAAGCTGGCATGATTTTCTTGATCGTCGGTTTATTGTTCCAGACCTTGCTTTTCCTGCTGCGCTGGACGAATGTTTTCCAGCCATCCGACCTCTGGAACAACTATTCTTACATGGCCTGGGGTTCGATGATCTATATAGTGACCAAGGATATGCTGCTGGCAATCGCTGTGATGCTGGTGATGAACCTCTATAGCCTGCTCTTCTCGGAATTGCTGCAAAAACGCTGGTCAAAATATTACAACTATCCCAATTGCACCATCATCCAACTGCACCATGTTCCCCAGACGCTCTTTGCCATACCGATGAACTGGTTGTTGAATAAGCTTGGTGCAAACAAGGTCAAATGGCAGCCTGAGGAACTCAGGGAAAAACTCGGCTTCTTTGGCGAACCAACGGTTTTGGGTTTGATCCTTGGCCTCCTCCTGGGGGTCATGGGTAATCTCAAGCAGTTAGCCACGTTAGCTGCCTGGGGCAACATCCTGACCATCATGATTTCAACAGCCGCGGTTATGGCTATTTTCCCGCGCGTGGCTGCGATCTTCGCTCAGGCTTTCGCTGCCCTGACTGAAGCTGCCCGCAAACGTACCGTGAAAGGAAAAGATGTCGTACAGGAAGAGATCTACATCGGCATCAATGATGCTTCTGGCTATGGCGAACCGGCAACCCTGATTTCCGGAATCATCCTGATTCCCTTGATGGTTTTGGTTGCCACCATTCTGCCTGGAAACCGCACGCTGCCGTTGGTCGATCTGATCGCCTTACCCTTCATGGTTGAACCGATTGTGGCGGTCTGCAATGGCAATATTTTTAAAGTCTTGATCTCCGCGGTGGTTTGGTTCTCGGGCGGTTTATATATCTCGACCATCACAGCCCCGACCTTCACCGAAGTTTATTCTCAGTTCGCTGCCGAGCCCCTGGCCCAGGGAGCGCTGGTAACCAGCTTTGGCATTCTATCCAAACCCATTGTCGGCGGCTTAATGTTCCTGCCTGCTCTGAATTGGAAATGGGTGGGTGTCGCATTTTCGCTTGCAGTTTATTTCGCGATGGTTCTCTACTTCAAGCGCAACAAGAAGAAAATTCACGATTTCATGGAAGCGGAAGCAGAAAAAGAATAAACCCGAATCCAATCCTGAAAAATATGGGGCATCTGCATCTTGTGGATGCCCCATATCATGGATGACCAATTTAGAGAGGTATTTTATTGTGGAAGAAATAACGATAAGTTCGGATTTAATAAAACTGAATCTCGATGCGGAGGATAAAGATCAAGCAGTTACATTCCTGAGCGATAAATTATATAATCAAGGGTATGTAAAGAAGGAATTTTCTCAAAAAGTCCTGGATCGGGAGCGCGAGTATCCGACTGGATTGCCCACAAAAATACCGTTAGCGATCTGCCACACGCAAGCCGATTACGTCAACAAGAATGCTGTGGCGGTGGCAGTGTTAAAGAAACCGATCGAATTTCAGGAAATGGGAAATCCCGGAAGCAGCGTCCTGGTTGAAATTCTGTTTGTCCTTGCATTGGGCAATCCAAAAACCCAGGTGCTTTGGCTGAGGAAATTTGTTAAAATATTCCAAAACGAAAAAGCGTTATTGGAAATTAAAAATTGTGAATCGGAAAAACTACTGGAAAAGCGATTGAGAGAGCTGCTGACCGAGTGAAAGCAGCTTTTAATAAGCAATCGCCTCGGAGGATGAATTGCAATGAATAATAAGAATATAATTAGTGTCCTTGGTGTTTGCGGTTATGGTACATTCAGTTAAACTTTGTTAGCTGATCGTGTAAAAGAAATTTTGGAGGAACGAAAAATCCGTGTGAAAGCAACCGGCGTTATGCCGCAGATGGTAAAGGATTATGTGGACCGGGGTGGGATCGATATTGTCGTAACAACCAGCCCCATACCCGGAGAGATTAAAGTTCCCGTCATCAAGGGTGTTCCTCTATTAACCGGGATCGGCGAGGATGAATGCATTCAAGAAATTGTCGATGCCGTGAGTAAGATTCTCGAGGAAAAAGAAAAAGCTGCTTGAAGTTTTAGCTTGAAATTATTTCTATTTGAGGTTGCTTAATGGATTCTATTTCAGATGATCATATCGAGATCCTGGCTGAAGTTGCCCATCTATATTATGAAAAGGGCTTGACGCAAGCTGAAATAGGCCATTATATGAACTTGTCGCACGCTTCCATTTCAAGATTTTTAAAAGAAGCGCATAATAGAAATATCGTTGAGATCAGAATACGATATCCGATTCACACAAACCCCGATCTGGAAGAATCACTGGTAAAAAAGTTCGGATTAAAACAGGCTCGTGTATTAACAATAGCGAGCCTTCCTTATGACAGTTTGATCGCGAGGGTTGGGCAGATCGCGGCCAAGTTAATGGAAATCTACCTCGAAGACGGCATGACCATGATGGTCAGTTGGGGGCAGACTGTCCTGGAAACAGTAAAAGCGCTGCAGCCAAACCGGTCGATGCACATCAAGATCATTCAGGGGGAAGGTGTGTTGACCAATGAAATGATCGAAGGTTCTCAAATCGTTCGAAATCTGGCTGAATTATATGGGAATGATTATCTGGTCATCCATTCTCCCATGATCCTGAAAGACAGGAAGACCTGCCAAATTCTCTTACAGGAACCCAGCATCAAGACTGTTATCAAGATGGCTGAAGAAGCCGATATTGCTCTGGTGGGGATCGGTTCAATCGACCCGGAAATTTCCAGCCTTTATAAGAACAAGCTCGTCAGCGATCAGGACATTAGATATTTTCAGGAAATGGGAGCCGTGGGAGAGCTGCTCGGCAGACATTTCGATAAAGACGGGAAAGTGTTGGATATCGATTTCAACCACCGCGTGGTGGGACTTTCGCTTGACAAATTAAAGAAGATTCCGATCGTGATCGGCGTGGCGGCCAATGAATGCAAGAAAGAATCAGCCCTGGCCACCTTGCGCGGTGGTTACGTCAATATGCTTGTAACTGATTCGGTTGTCGCGGATTATTTAATAAAAGCATAATCATAGCCTGAAAATGATCGCTCTTTCTGCTTGCTCCGGCGCACCCGGAGCAGGCGCTGGGGTTTACCTTGAAATACCTGTTCCGATAATAAATTTGCGATGGCTGCATTAGGCATTCCCCTGAAATTTTTAAAAAGATCCAGTTCATTGAGAGTGATGATCAGGCGATTCACAAAAAGAGAGGTAAATTGTGAACAGTCGCAATTCGATGAAGGTTGCCGTTTACTATAACAACAAGAAGATCGACCTGGAAGAGCGGCAAATACCCGAAATCGCTTCAAACGAAATTCTCGTGCAGACCAAAGCCTGCGGCTTATGCGGCGGCGAGACCATGGAATGGTATCTGGCTCCGCGGGCTCCCAAAATCCTTGGGCATGAGCCGACCGGCATCGTGGCGAAATGCGGCGCGGATGTGAAAGGCGTGAAAGAAGGCGACCGGGTGTTTGTCCATCATCACGTCCCTTGTTTCAAGTGCCATTACTGCATCAATGGTTTCTACACGCTTTGCGAAACGTATAAAAAGACCAACATCGATCCGGGTGGATTTGCCGAATACTTCCGGGTGCCCGCGCCCAACCTGGAATATGGGACGCTGATCCTGCCTGAGCATGTCTCCTTTGATGAAGGAACATTGATTGAACCCATGGCTTGTACGCTGAGAGGCGTCAAGCAAACGAAAGTCAATCACGGGGATACGGTGGTGATCATTGGGTTGGGGATGATGGGCATGTCTTATCTGAAACTGCTAACGCTGACCCCGGCGGCCGCCATCATCGCGTTGGATTTCAGCGATTGGCGTCTGGAGAAGGCCAGGGAATTCGGTGCGACCCATACAATCAATCCCAAGCGCGAACCGGCGAAAGAGACTTTGCTTGAAATCAACCATGGCAGATTGGCAGATGCGGTTTTCGTTACCGCCCCCGCGGTGCCTGCCTGGGAGGCTGGTTTCAGTTTATGCGGGAAAGGTTCCCGCATCCATTTTGGCGCCCCGCCGCATCCGGATGACCGCTTGAATTTCAATCCCAATTGGGCATATTTCAATGAGCTCAATATCAATTGTTCTTACTCGGCTTCCCATATCGAAACGCGCGAGATGATGCAGTTGATCGCGTCCGGGCGCTTGGATGTCAAACCGCTGATCACCCACCATTTTGGCCTTCACCAGGTGCCCGAAGCAGTCAGCTTACTGTTGGGCGCCGACCGCTCGTTCAAATCCGTGATTGTGCCAGAATTAACGGTCAGTTAGGAAGTTGATGTTAAGCGAGACTGTGCCGTAAGTTCGATCATTGCGTTAGATTCGGCGCTAAAAAATTATTTCGAAAAAACTGGCAGATGAAAACCTGCCAGTTTTCAAATTAATGAACTGACAAAAAGCTCAAGATGATCGGGTTCACCGCCTCCGGCTGCTCGTAATGCGGGATGTGCCCGGCGTCGGGTATCTCCTGGAATTGCGCGTGCGGGATGAGCGCGCGCAGGATTTCGATATCCGCGGCGGGTATGGTCTCATCCAGCGCGCTACGCAGGATCAGGGTGGGCAACTCTTCTTCGGCCAAACCCTCATACATGCCCAGCGTATCCAGTTTGGCGAAGTTGCGCATGGTGGAAAGGATGGCGCGCCCGAAACCCTTATAGCGGGTTTGGACTTTATATTTATCTTCCCAATCCGGGAAATTTTCAGGATGCACCAGGTCGCCGCTTTGCGCCTTGGGCAGGTAGAACGGCTCCATCACAACTGCCATCAGGTACTCGCCGATGCCGGGGAAATTCAACGGGAATATCGAGGTCTGGAATTGATTGGTGACCAGTGGATCGATCAGCGTCAGGCTGCGGATGTTTTCAGGATGCCGGTTGGCATACGTCGCGCTGATCGGCCCGCCCATAGATAGACCGACCAAATGGATGGGCTGGCTGGCTTCCAGGCTGTCCAGCAGGTCTTCCAACTGTCCAATAAATAAATCCAGATTATATTCCACGTCAGGCCGGTCCGAATAACCGCGGCCGTACAGGTCGAAGCGCAGCACCTGAAAGCCGGCCTGGGTCAGCGCCTGGAAGGTGGGATCCCAGATGTAAGCCGGGGTTGAAAAACCATGCACCAGCACGACCAGGGGCTGGCCTGCTTCTCCGCCGAGTTCGTAATGGACCACGCCCTGCTCAAGTTGGATGAATTGACCGCTTGCCGCCAGGCGGGCTTCCTCGTCCAATTCCTTGCGTTCGGTACGAAAGATAAGGTAAGCGCAAGTCAACAGCGAGCTGATAACGAGCAGGATGGTCAGGATCGTTTTCATTTTGTCTTTCTCTCCCTATAGCGCGTGGAATGGGTAAAACGGACTGGATTATTCTATCATCGCGCGCCGGTTTGCCGTAGAGTAGAGCGAAAGAAATTTTCAAAGAACCTGGATTGCCCTTGACAGAGAATTTCGTTTTCAGTAAGATTCGACCATCAAACAGGAAAAGTGAACATGATCGTTCGGTAAGCTGACCATCTGTAATCCCGCTCAAAAAACCTGCCGCCAGGCAGGGCGGGCTCTCCCGGATATTTTCTTTATCCGTCTTGAACGTTATTCAGGTGACAGAGATGCTTACCGTTTCTGATTTAAGCAAGTCGTTCAACATCCAAACCCTTTTTGAAAAGATCACCTTCAGCCTGAATGCCGGCGAACGCGTGGGTTTGATCGGCCCCAACGGCTGCGGTAAGACCACGCTGCTGCGCATCCTGGCCGGCCGGGAAGAACCCAGCTCTGGAAGCATTCACCATCCAGCCGGTCTGCGCATTGGCTACTTGCCGCAGGGCTTCGAGCTGGATAGCGCTTTGACCATCGGCAAGCTGATCGGCAGCGCGGCCGGGGATATCGACGCTCTGGAGCAGGAACTGGCCGCCGCCGCAATGGCGCTGGCGCGCGATCTTGGGAACAAGCAGCTTGGCGAACGCTACGACTGCCTGCTGCAGCGGGTGCAGACCGCTGATACCGGCGCGGCGGCTGCCATCCTGACCAACCTGGGATTCGCGCAGGTGGATCAGGAGATGCCGGTCAGTTACCTGAGCGGCGGGCAAAAGACGCGCCTGGCGCTGGCGTTGGTGCTGCTGGCTGAACCGCAGCTCCTGCTGCTGGATGAACCTACCAACCACCTGGATATCGAGATGCTGGAATGGCTGGAAAAATGGCTGGGGCGCACGCCGGCTGGCGCGCTGATTGTTTCGCATGACCGCGCTTTTCTGGACCACACGGTAACGCGCGTCCTGGAAATGGACACCCATCAGCACGGCTTGCGTTCTTACGAGGGCAATTACAGCGCTTACCTGGAAAGGAAGCGCAGCGAGAAGGATAAGCAGTGGACGGAATTCCGCGACCAGCAGCAGGAGATGCGCCGCATGAAA
>CAZDUN010000026.1:0-19336 GCA_964508615.1 uncultured Pelolinea sp.
TATTTCCTAATTTGTCATTATTTTGGGAGTATAATGCTCACAATTTGTCTTAAATCCAGAAATGGTCTATATTTAACAGAAAGGAGGTAACATGGCTGTTCACTTATATTTATCCCTCATTCCCGAAGCGCTTATCGCTTCCATGCTCACTCCGGAAGAATTCGGCGCTTACTATGCGATTGGATCTGAGAAGAAATCCCGTGGGCAAGCGATTTTCTTTGAAATCGATCCGCAATTTCGTGGCAGTGGTTTTCAAGTGGACGAAGCAATCAAGCGCTGTGTCCCGCATGAAGATGGATCTCCTAAACAATCTATATATATTTCGGTTTACCGCGTGCTGGAAAATATTCCGATGGAAGCGATTCAGTGCCTGTACCTGACCACCCAGGACGGGCGCACGCTCGGTATAGATCCCAGCGCTCAACTTCCAGATGTCGTGGATGATTTGCATTTATATCGTGAGGTCTCCCCGGTAACCCCTTTGGTCGTCAGCACGCTTGGCCCGCAAGCATTTTATGAACTGATCGTAAAAAATCCCACCAGCCTGATCAAATTGCCGGCAATATGTTTCACCGAACTGCGGCTGAACGATCTGGCCAAGGATCCATTGCATGCTGATGTGGGCGACCTTCCGTATGCCAACCTCGAGCACTTGCGCAGCTGCCTGGCAGGAATCCGGTCGAAGACAATCAATACCAAAATGGTTGATCGGCTACCAACCGGCATTCTGCCGTTCAGGATGATCAAGAACGGCTTTTTCGTCGGAAACACAACGGCACTCAAGTATTTCCCGTTTCCGGACGAAAAAACCCTCGTGGATAAATATTACCGGTGGTGGCGATCAGCTACAAGTTAAGTAAGAAATAACATCCACCAAGATAATTAAACTTTCAAGCTGGGTATCTCAGATGGGTGAAGTATGGCTTAAGACAAAATCATTCGCTTAATAAAAGAGGTATTCATCATGACTCAAACTTGGTTATTTGTGGGAATTTTTTCAGGATTGATCTCGGTTGGCGTGGCCGTGTATCTGTATTTCTGGGTAATGCGCCAGGACGCTGGCTCCGAAAAAGCGCAGCAAGTTGCGGGCTGGATCAGGGAGGGCGCCGCTTCTTATTTAAAGAGGTTGTATACAGCGCTTACGCTGGTTGCAGTCATACTCGGCATTGTGATCGCGGTGGTGTTCAGCTTTGACCTAAATCAGTTTGGCAGCAGCCATGTGGATTTTGTTTTCATGAACGGGCTTGAGATGGCGTTCGCTTTTATCATTGGCGCATGCTGTTCGGCAATTGCCGGTTACATGGGTATGACGGTCGCCGTGCAAGCCAATGTGCGCAGCGCGGTGGCGGTTTCCGAGCATTTGAACAAAGGTTTCAAGGTGGCCTTCTTCGCCGGTTCCGTGATGGGTTTGGCCATGGTCGGTCTGGCAGTCATTGGCATGAGTTCCATTTTCATGCTGACCGGTGACCCGGAAGTTGTCCTGGGTTTCAGTTTCGGCGCATCCACCCTGGCCTTGCTGGCCAAGGCTGGCGGCGGAATTTACACCAAAACCGCCGATATCGCTGCTGATCTGGTTGGCAAAGTTGAAGTGGGTATTCCCGAAGACGATCCCCGCAATCCGGCGGTAGTGGCGGACAACGTTGGCGATAACGTCGGCGATGTCGCAGGCATGGGAGCGGACATTTTCGATAGTTACGTTGCGAGCACTGTGGCGGCTATGTTGTTGGGCGCGGCTATGGGCGGCGCGGTTGGTGAGCAATATACGATTTTCCCCCTGATTCTCTGTATTCTCGGAATTTTTGCTTCATTGATCGGTATTCAGTTCGTGCGCGTTGGAAAGAATGGAAAACCCGGCGCGGCTTTGAATTTTGGTACGATTTTCACCTGCGTCCTGTTCGGTATTATGGTGGCCGTATTGGTTTTCACAGGCGGTTATGATATCAGCGTGTTGTGGTCAACACTGATTGGCCTGGTAACGGGCGTGGTGATTGGATTCACGACCGAATTTTTCACCTCGGAAGACTTCAAACCCGTCAAGGAAACTGCCAAAGTTTCTAATTCCGGCGCGGCGATCAATATCATCACCGGTTTCAGCTACGGGTTGCTGAGCATCCTGCCCTCAGTGGTTGGCATTGTGATTGCCATGCTCGTTTCCTTTAACATTGCCGAAGCATCCGGTGTTATTTCCGGCATTTATGGTATTGGCATCAGCGCAGTGGGCATGCTGGCGATCAGCGGTATGATCGTATCTTCGGATGCATACGGACCTATTGTGGATAACGCACGCGGTATCGCTGAGATGGCGGGCATGGATCATGAAGTGATCGAAAAAGCGGACGTACTCGACTCTGCAGGCAACACCGCCAAAGCCATCACCAAAGGTTTCTCCATCAGCGCCGCGGCGTTGACAGTGTTGGCGCTCTTTGCGGCTTATGCCGAAGTGATCGAAGCGCGTGGTGTGGAATTGAATATCAGCCTGCGCAGCCCGATGGTAGTGGCTGGCGTATTATTGGGCGCTATGACGCCTCCCATTTTCAGCGCGTTGACCATGCTGTCGGTTACCCATAACGCATTCGATATGATCGAAGAAATCCGCCGGCAATTCCGTGAGAATCCTGGAATCCTGGCTGGCAAAGACTTGCCGGATTACAAGAAATGCGTTGGCCTGGCAGCCGAAGGCGCGCTTTCGTCGTTGGTACTGCCGGCTTTTCTGGCGGTTGGTCTGCCCTTGCTGGTCGGCTTTGTCCTGGGACCTGATTCATTGGGCGGTTTCCTGGGCGGCGCGATCTTCACTGGTGTGATCTTCGCCTTATTCATGGCCAACGCCGGTGGTTTGTGGGACAATGCCAAGAAATATATTGAAACAGGCCAGTATGGCGGTGTCGGTTCCGATGCGCATAAAGCCGGTGTGGTGGGCGATACGGTGGGCGATCCCTTCAAGGATACTGCCGGTCCTTCGCTAAACACATTGATCACAGTCATGTCTCTGGTTTCATCACTCTTCGCGCCAATCATCGCGGTCTTCCACTTCTTCTAAAATTGATCAAATTCCCCGCAGTTCACATCGCGGGGGATTTTTTTTATATCCAATAATGGTCTTATTAATTGGTTTCACCTCTTTATTTGATTGGTAAAAATCCTATTACAACCGATGAAAATGAAGTGATTTCCTTCTTATTTACTTTGGCGTGCAAATATTGTTTAATAGGCAAAATCAGGTTTACGTGCTTGGCTTAACAAAAATCTTCAACTTTGAGGAGGTGTGAAATGGAAAACTTCATAAAGGGACTTCCAAAGGTCGAATTGCATCTGCATATTGAAGGAACCCTTGAGCCTGAATTGATGTTCTCGTTGGCTGAACGCAATCAGGTCGCGCTTCCTTATAAAAGCATCGACGAAGTACGTCAGGCTTACCAATTCAGCAATTTACAATCTTTTTTGGATATTTATTACAACGGAGCGAAAGTACTGCAAAAGGAACAAGATTTTTATGACCTGAGTTGGGCGTATTTCTCCCGCGTCCATTTGCAGAATGTGCGTCATGCGGAAATCTTTTTCGATCCCCAAACCCATACAGATCGCGGGATCGCATTTGAAAGCGTCATTAACGGTATCCACAGGGCACAAGAGGATGCCCGTGGAAAACTTGGACTCACATCCCGATTGATTATGTGTTTTCTTCGCCATCTGAGCCCTGAGGAAGCATTCAAGACCCTGGAAACCGCGCGGCCTTACAAGGATTGGATCGTCGCGGTCGGGCTGGATTCATCGGAAAAAGGCCGGCCGCCGGCTTTGTTTGAGGGCGTTTTCGAGCAAGCGCGTAATGAAGGTTACCTGGTTGTTGCCCATGCCGGCGAGGAAGGTCCGGCCGAGTATGTATGGGAGGCCATTCGGCTGCTTAAAACCGAACGTATCGACCACGGTGTACGTTCGACCGATGACCCTGAACTGATCCAGTATCTGATTCAAGCGCAGCTGCCGTTGACTGTTTGCCCGCTTTCCAATGTTAAACTGCGAGTTTTTCAGGAAATGAAAGACCATAACCTGCGCAGGATGCTGCACCAGGGCGTATGCGTGACCATAAATTCAGATGATCCGGCTTATTTTGGCGGCTATATGAATGAAAACTTCATCGCTACGCAAAAAGGCCTGGAGTTGACTAAAGAAGAGCTGGTCAAAATCTGCGCCAATTCCATTAAGGCTTCGTTTATCGATGAGGAGAGAAAAGAAGCGCTGCAGGCGGAATTGCGGGACTATTCCAAGAGAAATTTTTAGCTGGAAAGAAACGCAGCAAATTTAGCTTATCTCGAACGGCCTTTTCAAGCAAAGGTAATAAATCGATTCTCATAGAAAGGCCAGGTTTTGTGATCATCCTTGATTGGCTGATGAAAAGAATTAATTCGTTCATCGCTTTTCGACAATCCTGATATTTTGGAAGTTGACTGATTTGTGGAATAATTAGCGATCAATATGGTTATTAAGTTGGAGGTTGAATGAGAAAAGTGTGGGTAGATACTGACCCCGGTGTCGATGACACCTTCGCTTTGTCGATGCTGTTTGAGGCGAAAGACAAAGTGGATGTCATTGGTGTATCAACAATATTCGGCAACGTGGATGTGGGCCAGACGACGCGCAATGCCAGAATCCTGCTGGAGGCGGCGGGTAAGTCGCACCTGCCTGTTGCGCGCGGCGCCAGTTACCCCCTGGTTGTCCCGCTGGACACCTCCCCGTTTGTGCATGGGACAAACGGCATGGGCGATATGCAACTGCCAGAAGCGCATATGCCTGAATTTGCCACGCGTGCCCCACAAGCGATTATCGACGTCATTTTAAATAATCCGCATGAGATTACCCTGTTACCCATCGGTCCGTTGACCAATATCGCCATGGCATATCTGATCGAGCCGAAAATTGCCGAGCTGGTAAAAGAAGTGGTAATCATGGGCGGGGCAGTGCGCTGCCCCGGTAACATCACGCCAGCCGCCGAGGCCAACTTCTTCCATGACCCACACGCCGCCCAGATCGTCATGAGCGCCGGCTGGCCGGTTGTGCTGGCCGGCCTGGATGTGTGCGCCTATGACATGGTTCCGCAGGATCTGCTGAACAGGATTTGCGATGCCGATAAACCGCTGGCGCCCTTCATCGCCGGCGCCTTGCCTTTCTTCCAGGACTTTCTGAAAACTTTCGGTGTTTACGACAAGGTCGATTTCCCCGATGCGCTGGCCGCGGCGTTTCTGCTGGCGCCTGAAATATTTACCATTGAGGAATTACCTTTGTTTGTCGAAGCTGAAGGTTCTTGCATGGGGCAATCGCTGCCGGTTCCCACGGGAAAATGGTACGAAGACCTGAATGCCAACCGGCACTACCGCGCAGATGACAGCATTGCGCCGGCCAAGGTGCTCTTCAAAGCAGATACGGCCGCCTTTTTGGCCCTGGTGGAAAAACTCTTGGTATAGATAAGGAAAATCATGCTTCCTAACCCATGCTAATTCTGGCATGGGTTATTTTTAATTGGCAACTGGTTAATACATCTTGACAACGATTATAGGATACGTTATTATTTGTCTGTGGATAAGTTGATTATTTTATTGTGGATTAACGAAGAATAATCTGATGAATAGAAAAAAACCTGTCCAAATAATCACTTCAAACCCCCTTTATATTTATTACCGGTCTGTAAAATCTCCCCATTTTATCTATCGCTGGCACGAAGTCTGGAGAAACTAGGCAAGGCTGGCCCCTCCAATTTGATGGCCCTATTTTGATAAATGACGGATGTCATTTGTTTTATTTCTTGTTACCGTAAGAAGGAGCAACTATGGGAAGTCAAGATATTCACAGTGAAAAACAGCATCATATCGACATGGCCAAGGGCGATGTGGCCTCCACGGTTCTGATCCCCGGCGATCCCGGCCGCGTGGCGTTATTCGCCAGCCTGATGGATGAAGCTTCGAAAGTAGCCGAGAAACGCGAATACATTACCTATACAGGAAAAAAGGACGGCGTTCCGATCAGCTGCACCAGCACAGGCCTGGGCTGCCCGCCTACAGCCATTGGCGTGGAAGAACTGATCCGCATCGGTGCCAAGAACATCATCCGAATTGGCACGTGCGGTGCTATCCAAAGTTTTGTTAAACCCGGCGATATGATCATCGCCACCGGCGCAGTACGCGGCGAGCATACCAGCGAAGAATTGATCTCGATGGAATATCCCGCGGTAGCAGATTATCGCGTGGTGCGCGCTTTGATCGATGCCTGTGAAAAACTGGGACTGCCGTATCACTTGGGTATCGTCCGCACCCATGATGCCTTCTACCTGGAATCGCCCTGGGCTCTGGGCGATTATCGCAAGCGCTTGCAGCCCTGGGTTGACTTGGCTCTGGAAAATGAATCCTCGACCTTGTTCACCATTTGCAGCATGCATGGGATGCGCGGCGGGACGATCCTGGCGGGTGGTTATTCCATCCTCGAGGAGCATGCCGAAGAGGATAAGATCCATCAAGAAGAAAACATCCGCAAGATGGTCATGGCTGGCATTGAAGCCGCGAAGTTGCTGCATGAGCGCGGACTGGCATAGAGTGAGATTGAGGTAAATAAAATGGAAAAACAACATCATATCGATTTGCTTCCGGGTGACGTTGGCGAAACGGTGTTCCTGCCGGGTGATGTGCACCGCGCGAAATTCATCGCTGATCTGTTCGATGAGGCGAAGTTGATTGCTCACAGCCGGCAATACGTTACCTATACCGGCACTTATAAAGGCGTGCGCATGAGCGTCACATCAACCGGCATCGGCTGCCCGGCTCTGGCGATCGCCGTTGAAGAGTTAATCAACGTTGGCGCAAAAAATTTCTTGCGCATCGGCACCTGCGGCGCTTTGCAGGAATACATCAAACTCGGTGAGATCATCATAGCCACAGCTGCTGTACGCGGTGACGGTACCAGCCGTGAGTATTTTCCGCTCGAATATCCGGCGGTAGCCGACCTTTACATGCTGGAAGCGATGATCCAAGCCGCTGGGGAGCGCGGCGTCAAGCCGCACGTAGGGATCATCCGCGCGCACGACGCTTTTTATGCTGAGAGCATCCTTGCGAATGGCGATTATCTGCAATTGGATAAACCCTGGATTGAAAGCAATGTCCTTTCAACCGAGAATGAATCCTCCACATTGTTTACGTTGACCACTGCTCGCAAATGCCGCGGTGGTACGATCCTGACCCCGGTTGGCCACCACCTCTTCCCGGACGCCATGATTAGCGACGAAGAATTGAAAAATGCCATTAAGCTGGAAAGCTTGATTGCGATGGATGCGGCGGTGATTCTGGCAAATCAAAAGATATAAGTCGAGCAAAGCATGACGATGTCTCTGGAAGAATACAACGCAAAAGTAAATGCCAACTACAAATGGAATTTCTTTTGGCTCGCGTTGGACAACATGGTTTTCTTTTTTATTTTTATGGGTCTATCCCCATATACCATTCTTCCTTTTTACGTCGGCAAGTTCACCGAGTCCAAGATACTGATCGGGCTGATCCCGACCGTTTATTTGGTGGGATCGACCTTGCCCCAGATTTTCATGGCCAAGTTTTTAAAAAACCGGCGCAAACGAAAGAAATACCTGGTCAGCGCGGCTTCCATCCAGCGCGTGGGGATTCTGGGTCTGTTCCTGCTTTCCCTGTTACAGACAAGGATGGAAATTCCCTCGACGCCTTTCTTGATTATGTTTTTCCTGATGTACGCCCTGCAGAATATCGCCAGCGGTTTCTATTTCCCTGCCTGGGCGGATTTTCTGGGAAAAGCCATCACCCGCAGACGTGGTTTCCTGTTTGGGATTTCCAATTTCATGGGCGGTTTGTTGGGTCTGGGCTTGGGCTGGCTGCTGTCATTCCTGTTGGACCGCTATCCTTTCCAACAAGCCATTCCAGTCATTTTTGGCATCTCCTTTGCCGCATCGATCGTCTCATTGATTGCCATCCTGTCCTGGCGAGAAGTGGTGCCGCCGGATGCATATTTCAAAGATGCAGACCAGACAAGCGGTTCGTACGCCAGCGTGTTTTCAGACAAAAACTTTGTCAGTTATTTGACCTGGCGCGGTTTCATGGTCATTTTAGAAATCGCCACACCTTACTATACCCTGTCCGCGCTGGAACGTTTGGCGCTGAATGCCGGGCAAGTGGGTATATTTACCACAATTATGGCCTTCGCTGAAGCGGCCTTAAACCCGCTGTGGGGCTGGCTGGGTGACCGCCGTGGATTCCTGGATGTTGTGAAGTTATCCGCTTTAGCGGGAATCGCCGGCGCATTTTTGGCGATCTTTTTCCCCTCTCTGCTTGCTTACTACGCGATTTTCTTCCTGGTGGGCGCGATGATCTGCGGATTCCAGATTGCGACTATCAATATCATTTATGAATTCAGCCCGCACCGCCTGGTTCCGCTATATACCGCAATCAGTCAGATCGCATTGACACCGCTTTCCACAATTGTGCCAACGCTGGGCGGCTTTATCGCCGAACGCATGGGATACAACGTTGATTTTTGGATTGCCGCGGTGCTTGGTATGGCAAGTTTGGCGGGGATCAGTTACAAGGTAAGAAATCCAAAGAAAAAACCAGCCGTGGGACTCTCTCAAATAAACCAGGCTGAATAACCAAAACGAAACAAGAATAGATTTTTTTAAGGAGTGAACATGAGTAATAAAGAAGCACAGCACGAACGCCAGCATCATGTGGATATGGTCAAGGGCGATGTCGCCGCGACCGTTCTGGTTCCCAGTGACCCGGAGCGCGTGGAAGTGTTTGCAGGATTGATGGACAAGGCTGCGAAAATTGCGCGCAAACGCGAGTACCTGACCTATACCGGCGAGAAAGATGGCGTTACGATCAGCTGCACCAGCAGCGGTATCGGTCCTTCACCCACAGCTATTGGCACGGAAGAATTGATCCGCCTCGGCGCGCAGAATTTGATCCGCCTGGGAACCTGCGTTACCCTTGACCCTTCCATCAAACCAGGTGAAATGATCATCCCGCTGGGCGCAATGCGTGACGAACGTGCAACCCAGGAGTTCATCTCGGTGGACTATCCCGCCATTGCCAATTTCATGGTTGTTCGCGCATTGATTGACGCATGCGAAAAACTGAAAATAACCTACCACCTGGGAATTGTTCGCACGCATGATGCCTTTTATGCGGTATCCCCATTCGATCAGCAAGCGTTTAAAGCCACGGCACAAAAATGGATGGATTTGGATGTCATTGCCATGGATAACGAAACTGCCACATTGCTGGTCATCAGCAGCATGCAGGGTGTACATGCCGGCGCGGTCTTGCTCGCTGGTTTCCCAGTTCCGGATAACGATGACGACGAGTTCTTAAAGCACGAAAAGAATTTGGTCATGGTTGGCATCGAAGCGGCGAAGAATCTCGCCAAAATGAGTCTCGAGTAATCATAAAGGAAATCAGGAGACAAAATTATGAATAAACAACCTTATACCAGACTTTCACCCGGTGATATCGGTGAAACCGTTTTTATCCCCGGGGACGTCAGCCGCGCGAAAGTCATCGCTGAGCACTTTGACGATTACAAAGTTGTGGCTCAAAACCAGCAATTCAACACATTTACCGGAACGTATAAAGGCGTTAAAGTCAGCACAACCTCGACTGGCGTTGGCGGCGCGGCAGCGGCGATCACCATCGAGGAGTTAGTTAATGTAGGTGCCAGGAATATTATCCGTATCGGTACTGGCGGCATGATGCAAACCTGGCTGCCGCGCCCCGGGATCCTGGTGATCACCGGCGCGGTGTGCGGTGATGGCACCAGCCAGGAATATTACCCGACCGGTTACCCGGCGATTGCTGATTTCAATATTGTCGAGGGGATGATACAATCAGCGAAAGAGTTAGGAATTGTGGTAAATCCAGGTTTGGAATGGTCTCATGATTCCTTTTATGCGGGATCAACATTATCGAAATTGAATATCCTTGAGATCGAAAAACCATGGATTGATGCTGGTGTCCTGATTGCCTCTCAGGAGGCATCCACAGTTTTTCATGTCACCAGGAAACGTAAAGTTCGTGGAGGGACAATTCTCTGTTCGGAGGGCTGCCATCAATATCCTGATCTCGATGTCCAACCTGAACTAATGGTAAAAGCCATTTCCGACGCGACCAAAGTCTCCCTGGAGACTGCGGTGAAATTGCATCATATGGACCATGTGAATTAACGGTAAGGATTGGCTATGAAAACATTATTAAAAAACGGGATTTCTTTTTATCCTCCAACGTACGCAGTAAAACCGATCAACATTTTAATTGAAGGAACCAATATCATCCAGGTCAGTGAAAACCCGATCGAAGCCACACCGGATATGCAGGTGTTCGATCTCTATGGCAATCTGATCGTGCCGGGTTTCATGGATTGCCACACGCATCTGGCGCAATCATTTGGCCGGGGAATTTATGACAACTTGCATTTGACCCAATGGCTGCTCACCATGAGCCGTCATTTCGATTTAACGAGTGAACAAACTTACCTGGCCACCCAATTAGCCTGCATCGAAGCGATCAAATCCGGCACAACCTTCGTGGGTGAAATGGCTACTGCCGGCGCATATTACACTGAATGCATTCAGGCGATTGCCGATTCTGGTTTGCGCGCGGATGTCTGCCTGGCGGTCGGTGACTTCCAGGAGGGTGAAAACCCCGCCCCTGATATGAATGCCGATCAGGTTCTGGATTCGCTGCGTCAATTACATAAAAATTGGCATGGCACGTATGACGGCCGCATTACCACGCGGGTCAGCCCGGTAGGGCTGCCAGCCTGCACTGAAGAATTAATGCGCGGCTCACGGGCACTGGCGGATGAATTGGGAGTGGGCATTCACACACACTGCTGCGAGGGCGAAACCGAAACCGCCAACGCTTATGAACGCTTCAATTGCAGCGAAGTGGAAGCTCTGGAACGCTTTGGCGTGCTGGGGCCGGATTGCCAGTTAGTACATAATATTTGGCTGACCGAGCATGACATGGACCTGATGGCTGAATACAAGTGCAGCGCGATCACTTGCCCTTCCACCAATACCAAGATCACCGATGGCATGCCGCCCATGCCGGGTTTGTTCAAGCGCGGCGTGAATATTGCGGTCGGCTGCGATGGTGAATCGAGCAGCGGTACTTACGATATGCTGCAGGAGGTCAGGCTGGTGGCGCTGCTGGCCAGGGTCAGCACGGGCGACGCGGCTATGTTCAAGGCTGAAGAGGTTAACGAGATGATGACCAAAAATGGCCGTCAGGCAGTTGGATTCGACACAAAGGTGGGTGAGATCAAAGCCGGTTACAAAGCTGACCTGACTGTGATTGGGTATCCCGCGCCGCATTTGATCGATGAAAGACGCCTGATGTCCAATTTCATCTACTCCGCGACCGGAGGCGATGTCTTGTCTGTGTTTGTGGACGGGAAGCCGTTGATGTGGAATCGCAGGTTGACCCAGATCAACGAAGAAGAAGTGATGGCAAAAATTACGGAAGTCATGCGAAAAGCGGAGAATTTACTTCCATAAAGATTGAGACATAATGTAAATATTGAGCTAAGGAGGTGATTGTTTCGAAAAATACTGTTGGAGATGTTGGTAAATGGTTCAAAAAAAATGAATAGGAGAAGTTGAAATGAAAACTTTAAAGAAATTGAGCATTCTCGCTTCCATTGTCCTGGCGTTCGCGTTCGTTCTGAGCGCTTGTGCGCCTGCTGCTGAAGAAGCTGCGCCGGCTGCTGAAGAGGCTGCCCCCGCTGAAGAGGCTGCCCCCGCTGAAGAGGCTGCGCCTGCCGAAGAAGCTGCGCCAGCCTTCAAAGCTGCCATGATCACCGACTTGGGCGGCCTGGCGGCCAGCGAAGATGTCAAAGGTTTTTCTGATCTCGGCTGGGACGCTTTGAAACGCGCTGAGGAAGAACTTGGCATTGAAATCACCCTGGTTGAATCCAAGGAACTGGCTGATCTCGAGCCCAACCTGACCAAGATGGCCGATGAGGGCTATGACTTTATCGTGGGGGTGGGCTTCCTGTTTACCGATGCCATGGCCGCGGTTGCACCCAAATACCCCGACACCAAGTTCGCGATCGTTGACAGCGTTGTGGATTCTCCCAATGTGGAGTCCCTGGTCTTCTCGGAAGAGGAAGGTTCTTTCCTGGTTGGCGCGATCGCTGCCGGTATGAGCGAATCCGCCACCGTCGGTTTCATTGGCGGCATGGAGATCCCATTGATCGAGAAGTTCGAAGCTGGTTATATTGCGGGCGCCAAGACCATCAATCCCGATGTCAGAGTGCTTTCAAACTACACCGGCAACTTTACCGATGTGGCAGCAGGCAAGGAAGCCTCACTGGCGCAATTCGGCCAAGGAGCGGATGTGATCTATGCTGCTGCGGGTTCCTGCGGTTTGGGTACCATTGAAGCCGCATCCGAGAATAACTTCTGGGCGATCGGCGTGGACACCGACCAGGATGGCGTTGCTCCGGGTCATGTGCTGACCTCCATGCTGAAGCGAGTAGAAGTAGCCGTATTCGAATCCGTCAAGGGCGCCTATGAAGGAACCTTCACTGGCGGCGTCAAACTCTTCAATCTGGCCAATGGCGGCGTGGGTTACAGTGAAATGAAATACACCAAGGACCAGGTTCCCGCTGAACTGCTGGCTCAGGTAGATGCACTGGCTGAGCGTATTAAAGCCGGCGAGTTCGTGGTTCCCACGACGCGTGCCGAAGCAGAAGCATTCGTTCTGCCCGAGTAAATTAAAAGAAATAACAACATAACGGTTTTGGCAGGAGAGGTTGTATTGCTCCTGCCAAAACCATGAATATTGGAGTTGCAATGTCATATATCCTTGAAATGCATGATATTTGCAAGCGATTCGGACACGTCCAGGCAAATGACCATGTCAATCTAAAAGTCCAGCCAGGCAGCGTGCACTCCATTGTGGGTGAAAATGGCGCCGGCAAGACAACTCTCATGAACATTCTGTATGGATTGTACATGGCCGATTCAGGCGAGATCCTGATCGGAGGCAAAGCAGCACGCATCAGCAGCCCGTCTGATTCCATCCGTCTGGGGATTGGTATGATCCATCAGCACTTCAAACTCATCCCCGCTATGACGGTTGCCGAGAATGTGATGCTGGGTATGGAACCCCGCAAGGGCGCGATTCTGCTGGATTTAAAAGAGTTAAACAACCAAACCAAGGAACTTTCCGATCGTTATGGACTGGCGGTGAACCCCGGAGACTTGGTGGAAAACATTTCTGTGGGAATCCGGCAGCGCGTGGAAATATTAAAAGCACTTATTCGAAAAGCAAATATCCTGATTCTGGACGAACCTACCGCGTTGTTGACACCGCAGGAAACCGAAGACTTATTCCGGATCATCTATCGCCTGCGCGGCGATGGTAAAACAATTTTATTCATCTCGCATAAACTGAAAGAGATTATGGAGATATCCGATCGTATCACGGTCATGCGCGATGGCAAGGCTGTGAATACGGTTGAAAAGAAGGATACCAACGAAGTGGCATTGGCCCGTATGATGGTCGGACGTGATGTCTTTCTGAAACCAGCCACGCCGCCCAAGAAGATTGGCGATGTGATTCTGAAGGTAGAAAACCTGAATGCCATCAATGAATTTCATCGGCCGGTATTGCGGAATGTGTCGTTTGAAGTGCGCTCCGGAGAAATTTTAGGCGTGGCAGGCATCGATGGCAATGGACAGACTGAGCTGGTTCGCGCCTTGATCGGTTTACAGCATCTCACATCTGGGACGATTTTATTGAGTGGAAAAGAGATCACCAGGCTGCCTGTCAAGAAAATGCGTGACGCGGGAATCGGCGTGGTGCCGGAAGACCGCTTAAAAGAAGGATTGGTTGAGGATTTCACGGTACAGGAAAACCTCTTCCTGGGCCAACAACGCAATCAACCTTTCTCCGATGGGCGCGTGATTTCCTGGAAAGCCGTCGGTGAAAACGCCAAACATTTGATTGAGTTATTTGATATTCGTACGCCATCCGCGGAACATCGGGTTCGGCTGCTGTCCGGCGGCAACCAGCAGAAGATTATCGTTGCGCGTGAAATTTTCCACGCGCCGGATACGATCATCGCTGCCCAACCGACCCGCGGACTGGATATCGCAGCTACGGACTTTGTGCATGACCAGCTGATTAAACAGCGCGACCAGGGCAAAGCGGTCCTGTTATTATCGCTCTCCTTGGATGAGATTATGCTGCTTTCGACGCGCGTGGCTGTTATTTACAAAGGCGAGATCGTGGCGATCATAAATAAAGATGAAACGACCCCCGAAGACCTCGGTTTGCTAATGCTGGGCGGTTCATACGAGCACATCTCGGTGTAACGCGAAGGAGATCGATCGATGAAGAAAATTAAAGAATTCGCCCTGAAACAAGAACAGTTATTTACCACGATTATTGCGGTAATTCTGGCCTTTGCGGTAATCGCCCTGCTGTTGGCTATTACCGGACGGCATCCCGGCCAGGCATTCTATTACTTGATCAAAGGATCTTTCGGCGACATGTATAACTTTTCCAACACCATGTCGCGCGTGATCCCGTTGGCCATCGCCGGAACGGCGTTCTTGCTTGGCGCGAAAGCCTCGGTTTTCAATGTGGGTATTGAAGGGCAGCTGCTGCTGGGCGCCTTGGCTTCCGCAATTGTCGGATACATCGTTCAACTGCCGAAAGCCATCCATTTGCCGCTCATGCTGCTGGCCGGCTGCGCCGCGGGCGGGCTGTATGCGCTGATCCCTGCCTGGTTGAAAACTTATCGGAAAGTGAATGAAATTCTCAGCACCATAATGCTCAACTATCCCGCGTTTCATTTTACACACTACATGGTGACCAAGGTACTACCCATCGAAGGGGTAGTGCCCGCGACGCCTTTTATTGAAGAAACTGCGCGATTTAGAATGATCATCCCGGATACGCGCCTGCATGGCGGCTTTTACGTGATGATCCTGGTAGCGGTGCTGGCTTATCTGCTGCTGCAGAAGACGTCCATTGGTTATGAAATGCGCGCGGTGGGCATGAATAAAGAAGCTGCCCGCTTTCATGGTATTCCTGTGGAGAAGCGCATGGTGCTGGCGTTCTTCCTAAGCGGCGCTATTGCTGGACTGGCTGGCGCTGTGGAGGTGGCTGGTTTGCATTACCGTTTCCTGGATCAGTTTTCACCGGGCTATGGATACGATTCCATCACGGTGGCCATGGTGGGTCTCCTTAATCCCTTTGGCGTAATCATTTCAGGCATAATGTTCGGCGCGCTAAAGACCGGCATCCTGGACATGGCGGTTTATACCGAAATCCCGCGGCAGTTGGTTACGCTTATCAATGGTATCGTGGTGCTCTTTATTGCCGGTAAAAGCATCATTGGTAAAGGATATCAAAAGCTGGTGGAGGATAAAGAGATCGAATCTGAAAAACACGTTCCAGCTAAAGATACCAAGAAAGAGGTGTCCAAATGAACCTGGGCGAAATCATCCAATCTGTCTTTACATTGACACTCTTGTATTCCACCATCCGCATCAGCATTTCCATTCTGTTTGCCGGCATGGGTGAGATGATCACTGAGCGCTCCGGCGTGCTCAACATCGGCGTGGAAGGCGTGATGCTGCTGGGCGCCTGGGCGGCTGCTATCGCTTCTTATTTCGCCAACAACGCATGGATTGGTTTGCTGGCTGCCGCGGGAATCGGCGTTGTTATCGGCCTGGTTTATGCGTTCATTGTGGTGACGCATCGGGCCGTACAAGCAATAACCGGTCTGGCGATTTTCCTGTTGAGTTCCGGTTTGACCGGCTTTTTGCTGCAGATTATTTTTGAACATGGCGGCAACTCTCCGCGCGTTCCGACGCTACCGATGATTCACTTGGGTTTCTTGGAAAACGTACCTGTGTTGGGCCCAATATTCAACGACCAATCGGTTTTAATGTATCCAGCCTTGCTGCTGCCGCTCATTCTATATTTTGTGTTTTACTACACACCCTGGGGAACCTGGCTGCGCGCTGCGGGTGAAAATCCCAAAGCCCTGGCGGTGGTGGGCGTCAACCCGATCACAGTCCGTTATTTTGCAATCGTTGCCGGGTGTCTGCTGGCCGGGGTTGGTGGCGCGTATCTTTCCATTTCCCAAACATCGCTGTTCTCTGAGAATATGGTAGCAGGGCGTGGTTTCATCGCGCTGTCCGCAGTGATTTTTGGCAATGTTAAACCGCGCGGTGTGTTTATGGCGTGTATGTTCTTCGCATTCATGGACGCGCTGCAAATCACGCTGCAAGCAGTGGTACCGGCCGGCGTTCTGCCGCGCGAGTTGTTCATGTCGCTCCCCTATGTGCTGACCCTGCTCATTTTGGCGGGCTTTATCAAACGCAGCGGCGGACCGGCGGACATTGGCAATCCATACGAGAAGGAGTCGCGCTAGTACGATTCTGAACCGGATGGGTTTATAGAACCACGTTCTTCGTGCAAGCACGATATGCGTGACGAAACACCAATAGACAAACAATAATCGAAATCCTTCAATAGAGCCAAGGGATCAATATATGATCCCTTGGCGAGTTTACTGACAGGATTGTTCTTTCAAAAAACGCAACAATTCATTATGAAAGAATGCGGGATTATCCAGGTTGGCGGCGTGTTTGGCGTTCGGGATGGTGACAAAACTACAACCAGGCTCGTGTTTGGCCCAGGCGGGCATGGCTTTGCGGATATTGCCGGTCTTTTCCTGGTTACCCATCAAGAGTAAAAGGGGTTTCCCGAAGTGATAATCGGGTTCTTCATGCAGGCACTGGGTGAGCGCCACCATGATCTCGATATACTCCTCGTTGCTTTGCAGCCGCATGGCCTCTTCCATGATCGCGCGACCAGCCGGTGAATTCACGGTAGCGTCCAGAGGTAGCTTGATCAGGTTTTCATAGGAATACAGACCCAGAATCTGCCGGGTTGAAGATAAGGCGACTTTCTCCAGTGCATTCAAATGTTGAAAATTCCAGGTGCAATCCAGGCAAAGCATGGCCCGTACGCGTTCGGGAAATTGAAAGGCGAATTCCTGGTGCAGGTTGCCGCCCATCGAATGACCCACCAAAATAACCTGCTTCATTTTCAGGTGATCCAATAGAGCAGCCAGGTCAAGGATGGCGTCCTTTAGTGTGAATTTCGCCGGGCGAGAGAGGCCGTGACCGCGAACATCCCAGGTTAGCACTCGGCAGTGTTCAGCCGCCAAGGACAGCGCGGCATCCCATTCGTGATGGTCAATGGTCGCGCCGTGCGTGAAAACCACCAATGGCGCATCTGCTTTTCCGCCCAACCAATAATGAAGATCAGCGTTTTCTCGTTTGAGGATTCTTTCTATGAGTGTCATTTTGACCCCGGTATTTTACACCGTAGAAGCGGATTATAATGCTCAATTGCGTTATATTTACAAGGAGAGCAATCAATATGACCAACACAAGCATTTCCGCGCGTGACCTAACTTATCGTTATGGGAACTTAACCGCCGTTGATCACATAAATTTCGATGTAGCGGAAGGTGAGATTCTCGGTTTCCTGGGACCGAATGGTGCGGGGAAGACCACTGCGGTGCGAATGCTGACCGGCCAGCTGCACCCCTCGGAGGGCAGCGCGACGGTGTTGGGCGCAGACATCAGTAAAGCGGCCAAACAGGTACAGCAGTATCTGGGTGTCTCTTTCGAAACCACCAACTTATATGAAGAGATGAACGCGTTGGAAAATCTGGCCTTGTTCGCGCGCTTATTCAATCTTAAAAATTTCAACACGCTGAAATTGCTGGAGAGGGTGGGGCTTTCCGGTCGTGAAAAAGAACGTGTTTCCAATTACTCGAAGGGCATGAAGCAGCGCCTGATGCTAGCGCGCGCCCTGATCAACCACCCGCGCATACTGTTCCTGGATGAGCCTACCGACGGATTGGATCCGGTCTCTTCGCAAACCATCCACGCCATCATCCGTCAGGCTTCTGAGGAGGGCGCCGCTGTCTTCCTGACCACGCATGACATGGTCGAGGCAGATAAATTGTCCCACCGCGTGGCATTCATCAATCAGGGAAAAATCATCGCGCTGGATAAACCGGCGGTTCTGAAACAGCGTTATGGCAAACGGTTGCTCAAGGTCGAGAAAAAGGACACGGATGGAAAATTGCAGATTCAACGTATCCCATTGGACGATGCAGACACCGCGCAAAAGGTGAACCAGGCTTTCGCGTCAGGCAACGTGCTGACCGCCCATACCGAGGAGGCCACCCTTGAAGACATTTTCATCACCATCACCGGGAGGGGCCTGCTGGGATGATCGCCGCGCTGATCAAAAAAGACCTAAAGCTGTATTTCCGCAACCGTTTTTTCCTGGTTATAACCTTGCTGGGTATCATTTCTTTTGTTGCATTATATTACCTGCTGCCCGCGCAGCCGGATGATACCATCCTAACAGCCCTGGCCATCCCGCAAGGCACCTCAGCTGAAATGGCTGCATTTCTCAGCGACGCATTGGATTCAGACCTGCTAAATTCGGGAGAGGAATTGCTACAGCTGGTGGAAGAAGGCGATTATCAGGCTGGTGTGGTATTAAATAGCGAAACACTGGCGGCCATGGCGGCCGGCCGGCCAGTCAACGTGACAGTGTACAGCGCGCCGGACACCACACCTGAATTCAAGCAAGCGCTGCTCAACCTCTATACCGCCGGCTTGAATAACCTCAACCTGGCAGCGGGTGGAACGAAGATCAATATTCACGACGAGATCGTCGTGCTGGGCCCCGACCTGTTGGGTATTGACGAGCCGCTTGCCTTGCGCGACCGCATGCTTCCCATGCTATTAATGATGATTTTTTCAATCGAGCTGATGGGTTTGGCCAACCTGATCAGCGAGGAGGTGACCCAGGGAACCGCCAAAGCCCTGCTGGTGACGCCCCTAAAGCCTAGCCAATTTTTCGCAGCCAAGATGCTGTTAGGCGTTGGGCTGGCGTTCATCGAGGTGCTCTTGCTAATCGCCGCAGCCGGCAAGCTTTTCACGGCGCCGGGCATCCTGATCACGGATCTGTTGGTAGGCAGTTTAATGATGACAGGCCTGGCGTTCTTCATCGCGGCTTTTGCCAGCGGTTTTATGTCGGTTCTTTCCTGGAGTGTGCTATTCTTGTTGGTATGGATGTTGCCGGGCATCAGTGTGCTGTTCCCTACCATGGCTACCGGTTGGATCCGGGCTATACCCTCCTTCTATTTGGTCGATACTCTGCACCGTTCGATAAATTATGGTGCTGGATGGGGGGAGGTGCGGCTGAACCTAATATTTCTATTT
>CAZDUN010000027.1:0-19335 GCA_964508615.1 uncultured Pelolinea sp.
GGTATCATTCAGGTGTTCGGATCGGTATGGCTGGCAGAAGTGGTTGGCTTTACAATAGCAGGAGGCGGCCATATGGATTATTGCACTTATTGGCCAGCCTTGCTGACGATCATAAAAATGGTCATTTCTGGCCTGAATTGATCTTTGATCCACTAAATAAGGAGTAAATAATGGAAACAAGAATTGGATTCATCGGTTTGGGCATCATGGGGCGGCATATGGCGCGCCACCTGATCGAAGCCGGTTATGCGCTGAACGTTTTCGACCTCAACCCTGCCGCGCTGGCCGAATTGACCGCCAAAGGCGCGTTGGGCTGCGCGGATTGCGCTGCGGTGGCGGCTGCCAGTGACGTGGTCATCTCGATGGTGCCGGATTCGCCGGATGTGGAAAAGGTAGCTTTAGGGGAACAGGGGATCATCCAGGCGGCGCGCGCGGGTCTCATATACGTCGATATGAGCACCATTGCCCCGGCCGTCGCGCAAAAAGTGGCAGCAAAAATGGAGAAGAAGGGCGTGCGCTGCCTGGATGCCCCCGTCAGCGGAGGTGAAACCGGCGCGCTGAATGCCAGCCTGTCGATCATGGTCGGCGGAGAAGCGCAATTATTCGAGGAAATGCGCCCCATTTTTGAGGTGATGGGTAAAACGATCACCTATTGCGGCAAGAGCGGGGCCGGTCAGGTAGTGAAAGCCTGCAACCAGATCCAGGTCGCGTTGAATTTCATCGGTATGGCGGAAGCGTTTGTTTTGGGCGCCAAGGCAGGCGTCGATCCTGCTGTCATCCTTAAAGTGCTCAGCGGCGGTTACGCCCAGACGCGCGTGATGGATGTGCGCGGCCCGAAGATCATTAAAGGCGAATTCGAGCCCGGCTTTAAGAGCCGCTTTCATTATAAAGACCTGAACATCATCATGGATACAGCGCGCGAACTAAAGGTGCCCTTGCCGGCTACAGCGATCGCGCATGAGCTGTTCAGCGCGCTGCTGGCTTCCGGCCGCGGCGAGCTGGATCATTCCGCTGTCATCCAGGTTATTGAAAGCCTGGCCGGGATCGAGGCCAGAAGCAAAGACACAACTCTTTAGTCTGGAGAAGAATTATTTTTCTAAAACCGGATTTTCCGAATAGTTTATAATTGGCAGTTGGATTGTTGCTAAAACAATCTTACGCAGACAGGACCCTGAGGTTGGCTCAGGGTTCTGTTTTTAAAGCACGATGAAAAGCACCAAAAAGAGAAATGAGAGCGGCAAAATAAGTGTGGAAGCAAATGCAAAGTAGGAGGCATTGCGGAATCCTTCTTTGCGGAAAAGGTAGGATCCCAGGGCGACATCCGCGACCAGCATGAAGATTGAAAAGAGCGGCAGCAGCAGCAGGCGCTCGGAGGGAGCGGATTCGATCATCTCAGCGTTGGTGTTGAATCCCAGCGTGATGCTCTGCCTGGCAGGGATAATGAAGCTGACGGCTGCCAGCAGCCCGATGGAGAGCACCAAACCGCCCAAGGTGAAGCTGCGCGCAAAGCGATCTTTCAGGATGCTGCTCAACAGCAGTTCAACATTGGCCGAACGCGGCTGGATGGGCGAGATGGAACCCATTTCGGCGAAGCGGTTGAAAGACCGTTGGAATGCATGCATGTCTTTGGGAGAGAGCACCAGCACTTTCGAGCGGCAGGCGACAAGCATCAGGTTGTGTGAATCGGAGGCCACAAATTCCAATGCGCCCAATTCCTCTGTGCTTTGCGGACCGATGATTGAGCCCTGGATGCTGAAGCGCGGCAGGGGGATATCGTAGGGCATCTCGCTGGCTTTGCGCAGCCATTCAATATCCCGCATGGGAATATCCTCCGTGCGCAGCCCCCATTGAATGTGCAGTCCATCCCGGTCGATCACGTATTTTGCCCGCAGTAGCGTGAACAGGCGGTATAGCAAGAGAGGGATGGGTAGAAACGTGCCGGCGCATCCCACCAGGTACAGGATGAAAAAGCCGCGCGTTTGTTGGGCCATTGCCAGCAGCAGGAAGCCGCCGCTGGCTGTCAGGAATAATAACAGCAGACCTGCATGCAGGATCACGCCGCGCCTTCTGGCAGGTGTGAATTCCTGGTGTTCAGCCATGCCTGTTCCTGCTCCTCAGCCGTTGGCTGCGATTTTTTCGATTTTTTCGCAAACTAGCTCCACCTGTTCCCCAGTCATGCAGCTGGAGAACGGCAGCGCCAGACCGCGCTGCCCCAAATCCTCCGTGACGGGAAAATCACCCTCGCGGTAACCGAATTTTTCACGCATGTATGGCTGCAAGTGGATGGGCAGAAAATACGGCCGCACAGGGACGCCCTCCGCTTCCAGCGCGGCAGCGAACTGATCCCGATCCAGCGGGGCTTTCACGCGGATGACATACACGAACCAGCTCATGCGGGTGGTTTCGGGGGCGACGCAGGGCAATTCGATTTGTTCAACGGCGGACAAACGTTGGTTATACAATTGCGCTACGCGGTTGCGCTTGTCGATGAGATCATCGATGCGTTTCATCTGGGAAGCACCCAGCGCAGCGCTCATCTCATCCAGGCGGTAGTTGTAGCCCAGGTGAGTATGCTGCAGCCAGGTATCGCCCTGCGCGCGGCCCTGGTTGCGCAGTGAGGCCATGAATTCAGCGGCTTGCGTGTCATTGGTGACGATGACGCCGCCTTCGCCGGTGGTGATTTGTTTGTTCGGGTAAAAAGCGAACACGCCGTAATCGCCAAACAAACCAGCGCGTTTTCCTTTATATTCAGCCCCCAATGCTTCGCAGGAATCCTCGATTAATTTCAGCTTATATTGAGCGGCAGTTTTTTGGATGGCGTCATAATCGGCCGGCTGCCCGAAGACATCCACAGCCAGGATAGCCCGAAGCTGGCCCGGTTTTTCCGCTCCCTTACGCGGCAGCCATTTACGCATGCGCGCCGCTTCGCCGTTGTTCAGGTCAGCCGCCGCTTCTGCCAGTTTGGACGGTTCGATATTTCCGCTGGCGGGATCGACATCCACGAAGACCGGGATGGCTTGTTCAAACAGGATGACGTTGGTGGAAGAGACGAACGAGAAGGGTGTGGTCAATACCAGGTCGCCTGCCTGGATGCCCGCCGCCCGCACGCACAGGTGCAGCCCGCTGGTGCCGGAACTGACGGCGACCGCCTGCCGGCTGCCGCTGTATGCGCAGATCATTTTCTCAAATTCCACTACGCGCGGGCCGATGCTTAGATAGGTAGTTTGGAGGACTTCCAACACAGCTTGGCGGTCGCTTTCATCGATTTCAGGGCTGGACATGGGGACGAGATATTTGGATTTAGCCATTTGCTGCTCCCAATTGCTTTGCTTGTTTGATGTTGGCTGATGGTTATTCCGCGGACATTCGCATCCGCTGGGTGTTTTGGTTCTCGCAAGATTTACTGGTCGGCTTCTGTCTGCTCATTCTGATGGGGTGATTCTTCTTCCGGTTGAATTTCCGGTTCTTCAATTTGCAGATCGACCTGATCTTCCATGGTCACTTGGCCGCGCAGGAAAGCGCCTTCTTCGGTGGAAAAAGCGGATACCACCACATTGCCCCACACCCGGCCGGTGCTGCGGATTTCCAGTTTGTCGGCGGTGATGCTGCCGTGCACAGCGCCTGCCACGATCACGGAATTGGCACGCACGTTCTCGCAGGTGACTTTGCCGGACTCTCCCACCACCACCAAGCCGTGCAGGGCGATCTCGCCCTCGAAAATACCTTCGATGCGCACGCCGCCGCGCCCGCTGATACGCCCATGCCAGCTGAGGCCTTCGCCCAAAACGGATGTGACCCGTTCAATCTGGGCTGGCGCGGGTTGGTTGGATGCGCTTGCTCGTTTGAACATAACTAAACTGTAAATTCCTTTTTCTTTTCAGGTTCGTAAGGCGGCCAGATTGCACCGGCATACACACGCGTTCCGGCAGGGACGTCTTTCTTGACCGTAGCGCCGTTGCCGATGCGGCATTCGCGCCCCACGCGCACACCAATATTGATGGTGGCGTTCATGCCGATTTGGGCAAAATCCTCGATGATGACCTCGCCGGCGGTCATCGCGCCGGGCGAAAGGCTGGTGCAAACACCCAGCACGCAATCATGCGATATCACCACGGAGTTATTGATCAGACTGCCCATGCCCATCACAGCGTTACCGCTGACGTAGCTCATGGCCAGCACCAGCACGCCGGCTTCTAGGCGCGCGCTGGGGTCCACGTGCGCGGTGGGATGCACGATGGCCGGGCAGACGAAACCCGCCTCCGCCAACTGGTGGAATACGTTCAGGCGCACTTTGTAATTGCCGATGCCGCCTACCGAGTTCACCGCCAGCCGCACACCGCTCTTGTACAATTCCGGCAGCATCTCAACCCCGCCCAGCACAGGCGAACCGATCACATCGCTGCCCTTGGGGAGGTTATCGTCGATGATGCCGGCGATTTGGTAGCAGCCCAGCACGCGCACGGACTCGATGATCATCTTGCTCAAACCGCCCCCGCCGTAGATGATTACCTTGCTGGCGTCGAAAGCGAATTTGGGGTATATGTTCGTTTCTTCTGACATGCTTACCTGCCTGGATAGATTATATCCTCGAAATCTCCAGCATGGTGCGCAGGGCGTCCGCTGAAACCACGTAGCGCCAGGGCAGGCTCACCCAGGGTTCGCCGGAGTATTGGATGCCGATGCGCGGGGTTTGCTGCACCGCTTCATCCGGGATATGCAGCCCTTTCTCGATGAACAACCCGCTGCGAGGATCGCATAGATCCGCGCCGTTCAAGCGGCGGTCGATCTCCAGGGCTTTGGTCAGCTTGGCCGGCCCGTCGCACCAGCGCTTCTCGATTACGCCTTCCCGCCGGCTCTGGACAAAGGCGATGTTCTCGACTGGCAAGATGGCGCGGATCAGCACTGCAGCCGGGTAGCCGGCCGGTGCGCACACGCAATTCAGCATCCAATGCATGCCATAGGTGAAATATACGTAGGCGTGCCCGCTTTCCCCATACATCACGCGGTTGCGCTCGGTCAACCCACTGCGCGCGTGGCAGGCCTGGTCGGCCTCGCCATCGTAGGCTTCGGTTTCCAGGATAATACCCGCTGCCCTCTCTCCGTCGATCAGGCGCACCAGGCGCTGGCCCAGCAGCGCCCTGGCGGCCTGCTGAACCGCCTGCATGTAGAAATCACGCCCGATGATTGGAGTTTTCAAGCTTTGCCCTGTTTATCAGTTGGATGCCGCCAATTGCAGCATTTCCTGGCAGTTGGCGTCGTTCAGGACCGTCTGGCGCGGAACCAGCAACTCGATGCCGACCTCGGGGGAGGTGTAGATGGGTTCGTAGGTGCACAGCAGCGCCACCGTGACCCATTTCACGTAGGCATCGTTTTCCTGCCCGAATGAAGATTCGGAGCCGCGGATGATGAAATTGCTGGGTTCGTTCACGATCAAGGCGAAGCGCGCGGCTGCCAGGTCTTGGTAGAAACCCTGGAAATATGCGGCGTTGCCGGCCATGGCCTGATCCATCAGGTATTTCTTTTCGTAATCACTCACCAACGGCACGTCATTGATCATCCCAAAGGTGAGCAGCTGGCGCTGGTCAATGAACAGGATCTCACCCCGCGCTTTGTACTCGTCAACGGTGCCTGTGACCGCGGAAAGAACCTCGTCGGTGGTCGCTTGCCCGGGCAGGTTCAGGCGCGTCCCGCCTTGCAGGGCATAGGTGACCGGCGCGACCAGCGCGATGCAAACCAGGATCAATAGAAATGGCTTGCTGTGGATGGTGAAGCCCGTTTTGCGCAGGTAAACCAACGCGGCATAGGCAAGCATCACCAGCGTGACTAGAAAATTATCAAGGTTGTGCAGGTTGCTGCCACCGCCAATCTTGACGCTGGCGATCAACCCGACTGCCAGGAAAGCCGCGGCGATGACTACCATGGATACACCCTGCAGCCAGTTGATTTTCCACGCGCGCGAGATTGTCAATGCAACCAGCAGGATCACGAGCGGCAGGGCTGCCCATAACAAGCCATACAAAATACCGGTCGGGAAAGTGGGATTGGGCAGCAGCCGCTCCCACAGCAGCGGCTGGCGCGTGGTCGCGCCGACTACATCCGGCACGAAATTGACCCCGGCAAGCGAAATGCCTTTTACAATGGGCGGCAAGATTTGCCCGCCGAAATAGCCGCTGACGCCCAGCAAGGCCGGTTTAACCAGCTTCTTCAACCCTTCTCTGGAAAAATCCGCATGCTCGCTCTCCAGCAGCGTCAGCATGGCCGCCCACAAACCCGGCGAATAGGACCAGGTCCAGCGCGATTGTTTGGTATAAAAAGAAGCGATGATGACCAAAATGATACCCAGTGGCAATTTCACGCGTACCGCCAGCAGCGTGAGCAGGGCGGCCAGGATCAACGGCGGGTAGATCGGCCCCTGATCCAGGAAGAGGAAAGTCCAACCGGCGGCAGCCAGCGCGACCGCAGCAACCTTGCCTTTGAACGGTTTAGCCCAGGCGGCGGTCAGCCCCAGCAGCAGCGCCGGGATGATCCATACTAGTTGGTACCACAAGCGAAAAGCGCCGATATTCAAATTGGGGAAGATAAAGGGGATCGCCCAGGGCAGCTGCATACCCCAGGAAATGAATGCGTTGACTTTTTCGCCAGCCGGCACAATGTAGCGGAAGCTGCCGAACAGGGCGGAATAGTCGAAAAAGCGGTTGCCCTCCGACCAGAACAGCGTGAAGGGATAATCAGTCACCTGGCACATTTTTAAGAAAATGGCATGGAAGACTCCCGCTGCCATCATCAGCGCGGCGGTTCGCACTAAAGCCTGCCCGACTGGCTGCCTTTCTGTGGAAATAAACCAGCCGGCGATAGCAGCCAGGACATAAATGAGCAGCAATTCCTGCCAATATCCGAAGGTGAAGTTAGCCGGCAGCGGCAGGAACCATTTGATCAATCCCGGCAGCAGCACGCACCCGCTCGCCACCAGCCAGCGCAGAGCGATGGGGAAATTCGGTTTTTTATCTTGAAAACTGGTTTTGCCGCGCGTGATGAAAAAGCAGCCGTATGCCAGGTAACCCGCGGCCGCCAGGATGCTCGCCGCCAGGAAAGCGATATAGCGCCTGGAATCCCAGATGTTCTGCTGCCCCACGTAAGCCATCACGTTGATCAGATAGAATTCGCGGAAACCCAGGTAACCCAGGATGCCAAACAATCCCCAGAGAGTGTATTGATTTGCTTTGGATCTTTTCATATTGCCCTACTGCTCGTTCCTGACCTTTTTTCGGGTTTAATCAAAAATACCCGAGATCAATTCTAATGTATATTTGCAGACCGCTCTATAAGTTTTGATCACGCTATTAATCTGATTGGGGTTGGTTAGAAAAGCGCGCCTATTGTAAGTAGATTGTAAAGGTTAAATATATGGATTGAAAAAATGGTTATTTTATAGCAATTTTAAAAATAATTTTCATTTTTTGTATTACATATTAGAGAAAGGCAGCTGAAGAGAGTGTTATTTTTCGGTTCTATCGGCATTTTGCAGGTCTTATTTCTTCCAGGGCTGATTTTTGTACATTTTCTGCAGTTTCCCAAGCGTCTCGTTGAAAAGTTCTTGGCAATAATTGCGACCAGCTTGTTGATGAATTACCTGTTGGTTTTCCTGTTAACTGCACTCCACATTTATACCCGGCCGATGGTATTCGTGCTCCTTGCGCTGGAAATTGGTTTGCTGACCTGGATTTATCGGGATAGCCTCAAGCAGCCGAATGAAACAATTTTTCATTTTTTAAACTCGCAGTTCCGCAGCCTGTATGCCAAAGGACGCCGTGTTTTTCGAAAAGACGCGGATGAATCCGATTTGGCGGTTTTCGTGCGGCTCCTATACAGTATTTTTTGCCTGGTGTTGGCATATATCGCCCTGAACTGGATCTGGAAGCTGTTTATCTGGAACTTGGGATCTGTATTTAACTCATATGATACGGTTGCCGAATGGAACCGTTGGGCCTTGGATTGGGCGGCTAATCGCCTGCCTAGCGGCTCCTGGCGCTACCCCCAATTATTGTCGGCCAACTGGTCCCTGATTTACGTTCTCATGGGCAGTGCGACACTTCAATTTTTCGCCAAAGCGTTCATGCCGCTCTTCACCATGTTCATCCTGTTGATGTTAGTTGACCTGGGTTATCAAAAGAAAAATCTCGGGTACTTGCTGGGAGCGGCCATTACCTATTTGACATTGAAAAAATTTCTGGGAACCTTCCTGATTGAAGGCCTGGCAGATATGCCGGCGGCTTTTTTTTCCTTTGCCGCTTTATACCTGTTAATCTTGCATCACCAGGATGATTCCGGCAGTGATTTTTGGCGAGTAGCAGTGCTGATGACCGTGATAGCCGCTGGGGCAGGTGTGACCAAGCAGGTGGGTCTGGAGTTTTTGGGATTGTTCTGCCTGGTGTTCCTGCTTTTTTATTTAAAACCGCGCATACAACAGAACAAACGTCAAAGCTGGAATGTCTTGTGGCTCTCTGCAGGTTTGATTTTCATCATTGTGGTACCCTGGTATGTCTACAAACAAGTATTGATCTGGAGGGGGTTGGAAAATTCCGAAATGGCAATGATCATTGACGCCACAACCCACACATACCGTTCATCCGACTTGATCCTGCGCTTTGACGCCATACGACAAAATATGGGAAAGTATTTCTACTTGTTCGCGTTGATCATACCTTTTTCTTCATTCTTGGAACCCCTTATGCGGGGAATCAACCTGTTGATCGCGCTGCCGCTGTTCCTCAGTTGGGCATTCATGGCCAGTTATGATTTCCGCAATCTGTCCATTGCCTTACCTCTCTTGAGCATGAGCAGCGGACTGAACATCAATCTGATGATTGGGAAACTGTTCCAAATTTTTAAAAAGATTCCTTTTCAGCGCATTCGCAATGAAATTCTGGTAATGCTATCCGTATTGCTGGTTTTCCTGCTGGGATACTTTATCTATCCGGATGAGATGCTGTTGGAGAGCCATAACCAGGCCGTTATGCAGACTTTCTCAGCAGCCATCAATCAGAAATTGGAGCATGAATTGCAGAATGAAGATAGTGATTTCACCATCCTGACCAACTATCCGCTGGATTACCTGCCCGGCTTGCAGGATAAAAAGGTGGCCACCATCTTCAATGATTATGACTCTTATCGTTACGAGTTGACCCACGATGGGGTGGATTACGTGCTGGTGCCCAATTATGCCGACCAGCAAATTCTGGATGATATCCAACAGCGCCTGCAGGCGGGCGAATTCACGTTGATTTTTGAGGATGATAGCTGGATCCCCTACCAATTCGTGCGAGTTTCATCTGTGGAATAGGTGGAGTTATTTAAGAAAAATTTTATGGGAGGGTAAGGAATGAATGCGGAAAAACATGGGGGAAGGGACATTGCTGTGCTGATCCCTTGTTACAACGAAGAAGCCACCATCGAAAAGGTCGTGCGTGATTTCCGCGTGCAACTGCCTGACGCATTGATTTACGTGTTTGATAACAATAGCACGGATAACAGTCACGCGTTGGCGAAAGCCGCCGGCGCGCTCGTCATCAAGGAAAAACGTCAGGGCAAAGGGTTTGTGGTGGCAGCTATGCTGCGAAAGGTCAAGGCTGATTATTATATTATGGTTGACGCGGATGATACCTACCCGGCTGAATACTGTCACGCGCTGCTGCAGCCGCTCTATAACGAGCAAGCCGACATGGTAGTGGGGCAGCGCTTATCGGAATACAACCGGCATGCCTTCCGTTTTCTGCACGTTTTCGGCAATAAGGCTATTTGCAGCCTGATCAATTCCATCTTTCACTCCGATTTGCAGGATCCACTTTCTGGATACCGTGCTTTCACGCGCGAAGTGGCGCTGCAGCTGCCGGTGGTGGCTTCCGGTTTCGACGTCGAGACTGAGCTGACTCTGCAGATGCTTTACCGTCAGTTCGTCATCCAGGAGGTAACCGTGTCCTATCGGGCGCGCCCGGCACACAGTTTTTCGAAGCTGAGCACTTTCAAGGACGGTTTCAATGTGTTGATGAAGATCTTCCTGATCCTGCGTTCTTATAAACCCCTGACCTTCTTTGGCGGATTGGGCATTCTGTGTGAATTGGCCGCCTTTGTGATTATTTTGATTTTAGCCCCCATACGACTGCAACAGAGCGCTAACACGCCGTTGTTTCTTTTTACACTCAGTTCCAGCCTGTTCACCATTGGTTTTATCCTGGCTGCGATGGGTATGTTCCTCAACTCGCTGAATTTTCGATTATTGGAAGATATGAGTGCGTTGTCGAAGCAGATTATGTATGAATCCAAAACCGAACAGGAACGACAAGATTCCCGCCATTGACTTTTCCAGGTGTTAAAAAGCTGGTTTAGCTCTTTCCCCGCTTCTCAGTCAAAATCCGTTTTTGCTTTTCCTTTTTCCCCATATCCTTCTCCACGAACAGCCTCTCACCCGTGAAGGGGTCGCTTTCAGTGTAATACATCAACGCCGAATACGTGCATGGCAGCGGCGTGAAGATCTGCACCTGCTCGGGAGAGATGCGCAGCTCGCGGCTGGCGAAGGCTTTCAAGGCGCGCATATCCGCCTCCGTGCAGCCCGGGTGCGCGGCGATCAGGTAATAGGTCAGGTATTGGCGCAGCCCGGCGGCGCGCGAAAGCGCTTCGAACTGGCGCTTGAATTCCAAGAGGGCGGCCTGACCTGGTTTGCCCATCCTGGCCAGCACCCCATCCTGGCTGTGCTCTGGCGCCACCTTCAACTGCCCGGAAACGTGATGTTCGGCCAACTCGCGCAGGTAGGCATTGCCGTATCTCTTGTCGGCCAGGATCAGATCATAACGCAGCCCCGACCCGATAAAGACCTTCTTGATGCCCGGGATGCGCCGCAGATGGCGCAGCAGTTCAAGCTGCTGTTGATGGTCGGGTTTGAGCGCCGGGCAGACCTGCGGATAGATACAGCGTTTATCTTGGCAGGCGCCTTTTTTGAGCTTGCGCTCGCATTCGAACCCGTACATGTTGGCGGTCGGCCCGCCCACGTCGAAAATGTATCCCTTGAAATCCGGCAGCTCCGTCAGGGCCTGCGCCTCCGCCAGGATGGATTGCGGGCTGCGCCAGCGCACCGTGCGGCCTTCATGCGCGGCAATCGCGCAAAAGTTGCACTCGCCGTAACAGCCGTGGTGCGAATTGATCGAGAAGCGGATGGTTTCCAGCGCCTTGACCGAGCCTTGTTTCTCGTAATACGGGTGCTGGGCGCGCTGGAAGGGCAGGGCATAAACCGCGTCCAGCTCCTGTTGGCTGGCATAGGCTGCCGGCGGATTGTGCACCAGGTAACGCTCGCCGTGCTTTTGGAGCAATCCCTTGGCGCTGAGCGGGTCGTTGTTGCGGTAGAAGACTTCGAACATGCGCGCGAAAGTCTGTTTGTCAGCCGCGACCGCCTCATAGGACGGCAATTGCAGGTACTCTTTGGTGTTCTCGGGCAAATCGCGGCTGATATAGCATAAGCCGCGCAAGGCGCGCACATCCCCGCCTTCGGCCAGGCAGCGCGCGAAAGCCAGCACGGAACTCTCCGCCATGCCGTATAACAGATAGTCCGCCTTGGCGTCGAACAGGATCGAGCGCCGCAGGCTGTCAGACCAGTAATCGTAATGCGGCACGCGCCGCAGGGAGGCTTCGATGCCCCCCAGGAGCAAGGGCGCGGTTTGCTTGAAGTAACGCCGGATCAGGTTACAGTAAACCAGCACGGCGCGGTCCGGGCGGCGGTTGTTGAGCCCGCCGGGCGTGTAATCGTCCTGGCGGCGCTGGCGGCGGCTGGCGGTGTAATTGGCCAGCATGGAATCCACGCTGCCGCCGGTTACTCCCCAGAACAGACGCGCTTCCCCCAACCGGGTGATATCGCGAGCGCTGGCTGTGTCCGGCTGCGCGATGATGCCCACGCGGAAGCCGGCCGCTTCCAGCATGCGTCCAATGACGGCCGCGCCGATCAGCGGGCTGTCGATGTAGGAATCCCCGCTGACCAGGATGACGTCCAGTCCATCCCAGCCGCGCTGCTGGACTTCTTCAGGGGTGGTGGGCAGGAAATTGCTTTCCATTGCGCGAATTGTAACCGCTATTTACCCGGGTTCTGGGAACCATCCACTTCGGCAGGCCAACAGCCGGTGCTTCGTCAAGCTCCGCAAGCGGCGATAAAGCTTGTTGCAGCAGCGGCGAATTATTTTTCCATGCTCATCGATAGTTTCATCGAGCGTGCAAATCCTGCGGTAACTCATGGTAAAATTGTGGCTCGATGCGTTGTACCCTTCGCATCGAAAATACTTCTTGAAAGGGCTTGACCTATGAAAGTTTTACTCTTAAAAGACGTCTATAACCTCGGCCGCGCAGGCGACGTCAAAAAAGTAGCCGACGGCTATGCGCGCAACTTCCTGATCCCCCAAAAGATGGCTGTTATCGCTTCTGTTGGCGCCCTGCGGCAGGTTGAAAAAATCCAGGCTGCGGCTGCCAAGCAGCGCGAACTGCTCAACGAAGAAATGAGCGGTCTGGCGGAACAGATCAATGGTCTGGAACTTACCTTTAAAGCCAAAGTGGGCGAGACCGGCAAGCTGTACGGCTCCATCACGCAGCAGATGATCATGGATGCGGTCAATGAAAAATTGCACTGCAACCTCGATCGCCACCTACTGGAATCGCAGCCGTTGCGAGAAGAAGGCGAGCACAAGGTGCGCATCCGCCTGACATTCGACCTGGTACCCGAAGTCAAAGTGATTGTGGAAAGCGACGAGGAGAAGAAAGAAGAAAAACCCTCCGGCCGCAAATCCGCCAGAAAAGCGGAAGCCAAGGTTGAAGAAGCTGCCGTGGAAGCAGCTGAAACGGCTAAAGCTACTGAAGCTGCTGTACCTGTTGAGACTGCTGAACCTGATGAGACTATTGAGTCTGCAGAACCCGCTGCACCGGAAGAACCGGCTGACGAAGCCTAGACATCGCTCAACCAACAGCCGGCCTGGTTTCGCATGAAGCAGGCCGGCGTTTTTTTGCATTTCCTTTTATAATCAGACCAGATGATCCCAACTGTCGGACAACGATTGCGCAGCGCGCGCGAAGAACTCGGCATCAGTCTCGCGGATGCCGCCCATGAAACGCATATCCGCCTGAACTATCTGCAGGAACTGGAAAACGACCATCCTGAATTACTGCATTCCGCCGCACAGGCACGCGGCTTTCTGCGTTTATATGCCGAATTTCTGGGTCTTTCATACGAAGAATTGCTGACTGCCTGGGAAAAAAGCGAGACAGCAACCGAAACCGCTCAACCGCAAGGGCAAATTCAAAAGCCAGCGCCGGCCTGGTTTAAAAAGCTGCTCCCCATAAAAGAAGAAAAGACCCCGATCCCAGGCGAAGCTGCTCCAGCCGAAGAATCGCCTGCCGAAATTTCACCGGGAATGGAAGATCAAACCTCGCCGGAACCCTCCCTGCCGGATCGCGAAATAGAAGCAATAGCGGCGGTCGAGACGCCTCCGGCTGAAGAATTGCCGCAAGCAGAGCCTCAAGCGGAGACTGCTGCCTCGGAAGATCTTGGCATTAGAGAAACCGACGCTGAAAAACAAAAACCTGGCAGATCGCTCCAACAGGCCATCGCCGGGCTGGGCGCCGCCATCACCCGCTGGAAACCGCTGGCCGGGCTGCTGAAAGGCGTTAAAACAAGCCAGGAGGGAGAAGGAACCGGGGAATCGAGCGCAGATGTAAAGGGGCAGACTTCGGAAGAAATTTTCCACCTGATCGGGTTATCGCTGCAAAACCGGCGCAGGATGATGGACCTCAACCTGGCGGATATCGAGAATTTTACCAATCTAAAGCGCGGTTTCCTGTTGGCGTTGGAAGAGGGGCGCTTCAGCGATCTGCCTTCCACAGTGCAGGGGCGCGGTATGCTGAATAATTATGCCCAATTCCTGGGTATGGAGGAATTGGACGTCATGACCATGTACGCGCGCGCTTTGCAGCTGCAGAGTGAAGAGCGGCTGAAACCCCAGCGCAAACCCGCCCGGCCGCCCGTCATGGTAAGCGTGAATCTACCTGAACGCTGGCGCAAGGTGCTCAACCCTGACCTGATCATCGGCAGCGCGCTGATCATCGGTTTGTTCGCTTTTATCATTTGGGGCGCTTCGCAGGTGTTCAATAGCTCCAGCGGGGCGGTCACCGAAGCGCCTTCCATTTCCGAAGTGCTGCAAACCACGCCCAGCCAGTCGCCTGAATCCGACCTGACCGCTACAGCGCAGGCGCAGATTACCCAGGAAACCACACCCCTGCCGGGCATCACCGTGGCGGAAAGCACGCCCACCGTGGTGGCCACCGTGAATGATGCCCCGCTGCAGGTTTATATCATCGCGAATGATCGCGCCTACCTGAAAGCCGAAGTGGACGGCCGTGAAGTTTTCAACGGCCGCGTCAGCCCAAACAATGTGTACACCTACTCCGGAAATACTGCCATCAATTTATTGACTGGCAATGCCTCCGCGCTGGAAGTCTATTTCAACCAGGAATTCATCGGCAAGCTGGGCGGCGTGGGCGAGGTGAAAAGCATCACTTTCACGTTGGAAGGTCTGAGCACGCCCACCCCGCGGGTAACTGCCACGCCCACGCTGACCCCCAACGCGGCCACCCAGCAAGCGGCTGACGCTGCCAGCCGGCAATAGCAGCCTAATCCAACCAACCCAATCGATCTGCCAGGTAAACCGCCTGCGCGGTGGAAGCCGCGTTCAATCGTTCACGCGCTTGCTGCAGGTGCCAGCGCACCATGCGCACCGAAATATCCAGCTCGCGGGCTATCGCGCGCGCGGTTTTTCCTTCAGCGCTTTTCTTCAAACAGGCTTTCTGACGCGCAGACAGGCTGATAAGCGTGTGTTCTGTTTCCTTGATCGCCATAATGAGAACATGCCATCCGGCATCCGGTTCCAATCAGCCCAAACCAGCATATTCTATAATAGAACAATAGTGCTAATTCAGTATATGGACCTGCGTATTAAAAACAAGGGGGATAAACAGGGATAAGGCTGATCTTTATCCCTATTTATTGGAAGTTTCGATGATCTCCGCGGCGTAATCGAACCGGTTGAAAGCCGGCATCAGATATATGCCCTGCGCGATGAGTTTCACTTGGCCGATCAACTCGATCGCCAGCCGGATGCCCTCGCGCGCGCCGCCATCACCAGCTGCCTGCATGCTTTCATGGATGGCAGGCGGGATGTCGATGCCCGGCACTTCCTGCTGCAGGAAGGCGGCATGCCGCGCGGAGGCCAGCGGGAGGATGCCGGCCAGGACGGGTATGGGGAATTCAACCCCATTTGCTTTGCGGAATGCTGCGCGGAATTTCTCCAGCGGTTCGGTGGAGTAGATCGGCTGGGTCAGTACGAAATCCGCCCCGGCTTCGATTTTCTTGCCCACGATCTTGATCTCACGCTCGAGATCCGGCGCGGTCAGGTTGAGCGCCGCTCCCACAAAAAAGCTGGTCGGCTGCCCGATATCGGAACCGGCATGGTCCACCCCGGCGTTGAAATCCTGTTTGATCAGCTTGATCAAGCCGGAAGGCGCCAGGTCGTAATTATCCATGGCTTCCGGGTAATCGCCGATTGCGGTCGGGTCGCCCATGATAACGAACACGTTGCGCACGTTCAGGGCATGCGCCGCCAGCAGGTCGCCCTGCACGCGCAGCAGGTTGCGCCCGCGCGTGGGGAAGTGCAGCACGGTTTCGATCTTGGCTTTTTTCTGCACCAGGCTGCACACCGCCCAGGGGCTCATGCGCATGCGAGCCATCGGGCTGTCAGCCACATCGATCACGTCCGCTCCCGCTTCCGCCAGCAAGCTGGCGCCTGCCAGCAGCTTGTGTGTGGATAAACCACGCGGCGGATCCATTTCCACAGCGAAGACGAATTTGCCTTTCTGCAATTTTTGGGAAAGCAACGTGGGTTTGAAGACTTCTTCGGCTTCTTCCACGACGGGTTCTTCAATGGCCACAAAACCGTTCATCTCAGCGGTTTTGGCACTGTCCAGGGCCTGGCGCATGGCGGCGATGTGCGCGGGGGTGGTGCCGCAGCAGCCGCCCATCACGCTGGCGCCTGCCCGCCAGAAGGCCAGGGCGTAATCGCTGAAATACTCCGCTGAAGCCGGGTAGAAGATGCGCCCGCCCATCTGTTCCGGCCAGCCGGCGTTGGGTTTGATCCAGAATTTACCCTCCGGAACAACCGAGCGCATTTCTTTTAATATGCGCAGTAACTGGTTAGGGCCGCCGGAACAGTTGATGCCGTAAACGTCCGCGCCGTAATCCTTCAAAGCGCGCACCACCTTGCGCGGGCTGTCGCCCAGCAGGGTGCGGTCGTCGCGCGTGAAGGTCATGGAGGCCACAATCGGGATATCTGCGGAAATTTCGCGCGCGGCGAAAATCGCTTCGCGGATTTCGTAGAGGTCGGTCATGGTTTCGATCACTAGCAGGTCCACGCCCGCTTCCAGCAGCACCTTGATCTGCTGCTTGAAAATCCTGCGGGCTTCTTCCGGCAGGACACGCCCAAAGGGCGCCAGGCGGATGCCCAGCGGGCCGACATCCCCGGCAATCAACACGTCTTTGAAACTGGCCAGCACCACCCGGCGCGCCAATTCTACCGCGGCGGTGTTGATTTCCTTGAGTTGATCTGCCAGGCCGTGGCGTTCCAGTTTATAGCGGTTGGCGCCGAAGGTATTGGTCAGGATGATCTGCGAACCGGCTTCGATGTAGGCGTGATGGATCTCCGCCACCAGGCTCGGATTGGTCAGGTTGAGCTCGTCGAAGCATTTATTGAAGCTGATGCCGCGCTCGTGCAGCAGCGTGCCCATGGCGCCGTCGGACAATGCCGGTTTGCCGGCTGAGATCAGATCATTGAAAGTTATTTTGGTCATGATTCCCTCGTTAGGATTGAACCTGAAAATAGACTGCCTGCGGATGATGCACGACCAGGGCGGCAGTGCTGTATTCCGGGACGAATTGATAAGCGGAAGTCATTTGGATGCCCAATTCCTGCTCGACCGGCAGCAGCTTGAATAGCAGTTCATGCTGCGCCAGGTGCGGGATGGCCGGGTATCCCCACGAATAGCGCTTGCCCTGGTTGGCTTTCAACCCCAATTCACGGCGGATGCGCGCGTGCATGTGAACTGCAGCGGTTTCGGTGAACTGCACTGCCAGCCCGTGCGCGAAGAAAGCCGCAGCCATATCGCCAGCTTCGTGCAGCTTGCGCACTTGATCGGCGGCAGATTGGCCGAGCGTGACGAACTGGAAGGCCACCAGGTCGCGCTGGCCGGCGCCGGCGAAATAATCGCTCAGGCACAAGCCAGGTGCCTGCGCCTGGCGTGGAAAGTTGAAGCGCAGCACCTCTTCATTCCCATCCGGCAGCTTATGGAAGACCAGCAGATCGTTCCCCTCCGCCTGGCAGGGGAAGTAGCCATAAGCTGCGCTGGCTTTCAGCCAGCCGCTGCTTTGGGATTCCGCCCACATTTCCTCCAGCCGTTGAGTGAATTCGCGCTGGTACTGCTCCCATTTTTCGCCTTTGGCGTTGCGCACGCCCCAGGAAATGCGGAAGAGCGCGCTGCGGTTCAGGGCTGCGTAGAGATCCGCCATGGGTAATTCGCGCAGCACGCGCGCGCCTGCAAAAGGCGCCTGCGGAATGGGCGCCGGATCGATTTGCGCGTGGGGTGCGGATGCTTTTGCTGATCGGTTGGGCGTTTTCTGCGGTTGAGTGCATGGCATTTCAGGCGCGGATGTTCCGGTAGCCTTGTGGTTATCCAGCACTTTGAGCGCATCGAACGCGTCGCGGCAGTAATATACACCGCCCCGGTAGGGCTGGCCGTCCTTGCCGCCGCGCACGCGCTCGGCGAATTCCGGATTGACCGCCGCGCCGCCGATCAGGACGGGTAAATTGCTGTTTCTTTCCTTTAATAATTCTACAACCTGCGGCATTTGCTGGCTGGTGCTCACCAGCAGGGCGCTCAGGCCGATCGCATCGGCTTTGCGGGCGGCGGCCTGTTCCAGGATGGTCTCCGCCGGCACTTGCTTGCCCAGGTCAATCACCTCATATCCGTTGTTGGACAGGATGGTTTTGACCAGGTTCTTGCCGATGTCGTGCACATCTCCGTAAACGGTCGCCAAAACCAGGCGCCCTTTGGCAGCCGAGGCGTTTTTCTCCAGGTATTTTTCCAGATGGTCGCTGGCGGCGCGCATGATCTCGGCTGACTGCAGCACGAAAGGCAGGATCAGCTCGCCGCTGCCGAATTGCTCGCCGATTTCCTGCATGGCCGGCAGCAGGATATGGTTGAGGATTTCCAGCGCGCTCTCGTGGCGGCTGAGCGGGCTGGCTTGCACGTAAGCGTCCAGGTCGGCCACCAGGCCTTCTTTTTTGCGGGTCAGGATGCGCTGACGGATTCGCTCGCCCGGCGGTAGGGCTTCCAGCGCTGCCGCGGCAACCGAAGAAGCGGATTCCTGTCCGGCGTCCGCCTGGTTGAAGCAGGCGATGAAGTCCGCCAGCGCCTCCGGGCTGCGGTTGAAGAGCAGGTTTTCAGCCAGCTCCCGCTCCCGCGCGCTGAGGGCGGCGTGGGGCTGGATGTGCGCCGGGTTGAGGATGGCCATATCCAGGCCGGCTTTGACGGCGTGATAAAGCGCCACGCTGTTCAAAACAGCCCGCGCGGGGGGGTTCAAGCCAAAAGAGATGTTGCTCAAACCGAGCGAGGTGAAAACACCCGGCAGTTCTTTTTTAATCATACGGATGGCATCCAGGGTCTGGATGCCCGCGTCCAGCGTTTCAGCGCTGCCGCTGGCCAGCGTGAAGGTCAGCGGGTCAAAGACCAGGTCCTGGGGCCGCAACCAAATTCGTTCACTGCCAGCTCGTGAATACGCCGCGCGACGGCCAGTTTATGTTCGGCGCTTTTGGCCATGCCGTTTTCATCGATGGTCAGCGCGATCACGGCCGCGTTGTGCGCTTTAGCCAATTTCAGGATGCGGCGCGCCTTTACCTCGCCGCCTTCCAGGTGCACGGAATTGATCAGGCAGCGTCCCGGCGCGGCTTGCAGCCCGCACTCCAGTACAGCCGGGTCGGTGCTGTCGATCACCAGCGGCGCATCCACCTGCGCGCTGAGCAGCGCGGCCAAGCGCTGCATGCGTTCGCCTTCGCGCTCGTCTTCGGTCAGCGCGGTGCAGATATCCAGGGCGTGCGCGCCGTTCTCCAACTGTTCCACGGCGATGCGCGCGGCAGCTTCGTAATCATCGGCCAGCATCAGGCGTTTGAAAGCGCGGCTGCCCTGCGTGTTGAGGCGTTCGCCGAT
>CAZDUN010000028.1:0-19028 GCA_964508615.1 uncultured Pelolinea sp.
CTGGGAATCCTGATTTTCAGCGGTGTATCCATCTATCTGGCCGCAATCTTGCTGCTGCGTTCAGAAGAGTTGGGTAGCTTTATCAGATTATTACGGAAGAGGAATTGATTCATCGTGGAGAACCTGTCCATTCAAAAAGCAAACCCCGGCCAGGCCGAACAGGCTGGAGCTTTGATCCTGCAAACCTTATACGGCTTTGGGCCGTATATACTGGGTTTGGGGTCACGCGAACGCGCGCTGCGGGTTTTGGCTGATTTCTTCCGGCTGCCTGGCAATCGCTTCAGCCATGAGTTCTCGTATATTGCCAGGATAGATGGCAAAGTTGCCGGGTTGCTGCTGGTTTTTCCCGGCGCCTTGTTTACAAAGGTGAACTGGGCCATGATCCGGCAGATGCCAAAAATATATTCATTGGGCGAGATTTGTGAATTCATCCGCCGCGAGATCCTGCTGCGGGATGAGGAGGAAGTGGCCCGGGATGAATTTTACGTTGCGCATTTATCCGTAAGCAGGGATTTTCAACGTAAAGGCATCGGTAAAACCTTGTTGAAATATGCAATGGAAAAAGCGCGTGAGTATGGGCTAAAAAAACTTTCATTGATGGCGGAACAGGAAAACACCGACGCCATCCGCCTCTATGAGCGTTTTGGCTTTCAAACGGTAAAAACCTTCGTCCACCCGCATCAGCTTCCCCTGACCGGCTCGCCCGCTTACGTGAGAATGGTCATGGATCTAAAACAGGAGTAGTGAAATGGAAAACACGATTGGCAAAGAATTCATGCGCCTGACCAAATACGCCAACCTGGAACCCTCACCCCAATCGCAAGGCGTTCCCATGCCGCCGGTCGAACAGCCTTTGCCAACCGGCGCACAGGTGATGCCGCTGCCGGAGGGCGTGGCGCTCGACCTGCCGACGCTGGATTTAACGCAGCTTGTGGAAAAGCGCGAGAGCCTGCGAAAATATTCCCCGGCAGCCCTGGCCCAGGCCGAACTGGCTTATTTATTATGGGGAACGCAGGGCGTGAAGACGGTCACTGAAAAAGGCATCACCAAACGCACCGTGCCCTCCGCCGGCTCGCGGCATGCCTTCGATACCTATATGCTTATCAACCGCGTGCAGGATCTGGAACCCGGTTTATACCGTTACCTGGCTGTGCAGCACCAGATCGCGCGCCTGCCCGCTCCGGCGGATTTCAGTCAGCAATTGACCCAGGCCTGTCTGAACCAGCCGCACGTAGCCAATTCAGCCGTTACCTTTATTTGGGTGGCGGATGTGCAGCGCATGGTTTGGCGCTACTGCCAGCGCGGCTACCGCTATATATTCCTGGATGCCGGGCACGTCTGCCAGAACCTGTACCTGCTGGCGGAATCCATCGGCTGCGGCGTGTGCGCCATCGCCGCTTACGACGATGACCTGGTCAACGCCGCCCTGCGCCTGGATGGCGAGCGCCAATTCGCCATCTACCTGGCGACGCTGGGCAAGCGCGCATAAAACTAAAACCTAAACTTAAAAAACATTCATTTTTAAGTATCGTGCCGGTTTCACGGGTTTCCAAAGGAAACACGCATGCTATAATGACGTTGATCTTTTGTTGGTTTTTATTCGGGTATTTGTCGCATGTCTTTCGTCCACCTTCACGTCCACACCCATTATTCCTTGCTCGATGGTTTCAGCAATATTAAAAAGCTGGTAAAGCGCGCCAAGGAATTTGGCATGCCGGCTGTAGCCATTTCAGATCACGGCACCATGTACGGCGCGATCGAGTTCTACAATGCCGCCAAGGCAGCCGGCGTGAAGCCCATCATCGGGCTGGAAGGTTACCTGGCGCCGCGCCGCATGACCGATAAGGACGCGCAGTTCGATAAACGCGCTTTTCACCTGCTGCTACTGGCGGAGAATGACATCGGCTACCGCAACTTGCTGAAGATCGCCAGCGCTTCCCAGCTGGAAGGTTTTTATTATCACCCGCGCATCGACAAGCAATTCCTGGAATCCCACTCGGAAGGTTTGATCGCCACTACCGCCTGCATGAAGGGAGAAGTGCCCAACACCATCCTGGAACGAGGCGTGGAAACGGCCCAGCCGCTGCTGGATTGGTATTACCGGGTATTTGGAAACGATAGATTTTTCATCGAACTCCAGCGCCATGACCTGCCCGAACTGGAGCAGCTCAACCGCCAACTGATCGAAATGGGCAAGCGTTACAACGCCCGCTTTGTGGCCACCAATGACGTTCACTACGTTGACCGCGCGGAAGCCAAGCTGCAGGACGTCCTGCTGGCCATCCAGACCGGCGCGGTGCTCTCGGACCCCAATCGCATGCGCATGCAGGGCGATACCTATTACTTCCGTTCCCCGCAGGAGATGGCGGCGCTGTTCGATGATATACCGGAAGCCATCAGCAATACGCTGGAGATCGCCGAGCGTTGCAACGTCAATCTGGATCCGAATGGCTACCATCTGCCGCTGTTCGAAGTTCCGCAAGGGTACACCCCCGAAACGTATCTGCGCAGTCTGTGCGAGGAAGGCCTCAAAACCCGCTACCACGAAAAAGCGGACGACCCCGAGGTGCGCAGCCGCATGGAATACGAATTGGGCGTCATCCACCGCATGGGTTTTGACGCTTATTTTTTGATTGTCTGGGACCTCAGCCGCTACGCGCGCGAACGCAACATCTGGTACGAAGCGCGCGGTTCAGCGGCCGGTTCAATCGTGGCTTACCTGCTGGGCATCACCCTGGTGGAACCCATCCGGCATGGCCTGATCTTTGAGCGTTTCCTCAACCCGGATCGCATCAGCATGCCGGATGTGGATATGGACTTTCAGGACGACAAGCGCTCCGAGATCATGGAGTATTGCGCCAATAAATACGGCCACGACCACGTTGCCCAGATCATCACCTTCGGAACCATGGGCGCGCGCAACGCCATCCGTGACGTGGGCCGTGTAATGGATATTCCCCTGGGCGAGGTGGACCAGATCGCCAAGCTGATCCCCAACATTCCCAGCCGCCCGACCTCGATCCCTGACGCCCTGGAGCAGGTGCAGCCATTGAAGGAACTGTATGATAGCGCCAGCTATTTGCGCGAATTAATCGACACGGCGGCCGGCATGGAAGGCGTGGCGCGCAATGCAGGAACGCACGCGGCCGGCGTGGTCATTTCGGATAAGCCGATTGTGGAATATGTGCCGCTGCACCGGCCGACCAGTAATTCAGAAGACGTGCCGATCCGGTCCGTGACCCAGTATGAAATGTCCATCTTGGATCATCTGGGCATGCTCAAAGTCGATTTTCTCGGGCTGGCAACCCTCACAGTTATGCAGAAAGCCAGCGATTTGATCTTCGCGCGCCACCAGGTACGCTATACGCTGGATAACATCCCGGTGGACGATCCGCCGACCTTTGAATTCTTGGGGAAGGGATTGACCGCCGGCGTCTTCCAGTTGGAAGGCGTGGGTATGACGCGTTTCCTGGTGCAAATGCAGCCCACCAAACTTGACCACATTATTGCCATGGTGGCGCTATACCGTCCCGGCCCGATGGAATCGATTCCTTCATACATCAACCGCATGCATGGTAAGGAAACCATCAGCTACCGCCATCCCAAACTCGAACCGATCATGGGCGAGACCTATGGCTTTGCCATCTACCAGGAACAGGTCATGCAAGCGGCCATGCAATTAGCCGGTTACAGCGCGGCTGAAGCCGATATGCTGCGCAAGGTCATTTCCAAGAAAAAAGCTGACGAACTGGAAAAACATAAGAAGAAGTTCGTTGAAGGCGCGGTTGAGCGCGGCATCGAGCGGGCAACTGCTGAGGAGATCTTCAAGGATTGGGAAGGATTTGCCCATTACGGCTTCAACAAAAGCCACGCGGCTGATTACGGCGTGGTGGCGGTACAAACGGCCTTCCTGAAGGCGCACTATCCACTCGAGTATATGACCGCGCTGCTTTCGCAATCCAAGAATGAATCGGAAAAAGTCGCGCTATACGTGGCTGATTGTCGCGCCATGGGCATTGATGTGCTTCCGCCGGACGTGAATTTCAGCGGCTGGGATTTCGAGATCGAAGACGCGAAAGAAGGTAAATTTGCCATCCGCTTTGGGCTGGGCGCCGTGAAAAACGTCGGGCAGAATTCGGTGGATGTGATTGTTGAAGCCCGGCAAGCGGCCAAATTCAGAGACATCAACGATTTCGCGCGCCGCGTGGATTTGCGCAAGGTCGGCCGCCGGGCGCTGGAATCACTCATTAAAGTGGGCGCGCTGGATGGTTTCTCTGAACGGCGCGCGTTGCTGGATGGACTGGAAAAGATCGTGTCCATTAGCGAAAGCCACTTCCGCGCCAGCGAAGCCGGCCAGATGAGCATTTTTGGTTTCGTGGAAGGGCTTGAGGAGGAAATTCATTTGCCGCGCGTGCCTGAACTGGATCAACGCGAAAAATTGGAAATGGAACGCGAATTATTAGGCATCTACCTTTCCGATCATCCCTTAACGCCCTACATGCCGGTTATTCACAAGCGCACCAGCCATTTGATTTTGCAATTGCGCGAAGCACCGCACCAGAGCGAAGTGACCATCGCGGGTACCATCGGCCAGCTGCGCACCATCATCACCAAGAAAGGCAGCGAAATGGCTTTTGCCACGCTGGATGATATCCAGAGCAGCGTTGAATTGGTGATCTTCCCGCGCGTGTGGAGCAGGTATGCCGAGCTGCTGCGCAGCAACGATGTGCTGCTGGTGGTTGGCAAGGCGGATAATGAGAAAAGCGATCCAAAGGTACTGGTCGATCGGGTGGAAGTCATCCAGTTGACTGATGATGTGGCGAATATCATCGACGAAAGCTCGCCGATGGAAAACGAACCCGCCTGGCATGAAGACGAGAATATCTTTGGGGAAGCAGGTATCCCGGACGCGGCTTTGCCCAATGAAGAAAATCTTGCGGCACCTGCGATGATCGTACAGCGGCCTGTTTCTACTTCCCCTTCGCTCCCGGGAAATGAAAGCGACATCGATGAGAGGAAAACCGTACAGTCCGACAGCCCTCCGATGATCGTTGCTGAGCTGCCGCCTGTTCCGCAGGAAAACGCGAATCTTTCGCAAGTGCCGGTCATGGCTTCGATGAAGCCCGAAGATTGCCGCATCCTGCTGCTGAGCCTGACCAGCAGCGGTTCGCGTGAGCGCGACAACCGCCGCATGAAACAAATCTACGGTTTTCTGACCTCCACGCCGGGAAAAGACCGCTTCGCTTTCATATGTAAAGAGAATGGCCAATCCTTCCGGTTGGACTTTCCCAACGACAATACCAGCATCAATGAGAGCCTGCTGCGCGAGGTCAAGGGCATTGTGGGGGAATCCAACGTGCTGGTTGAGGACTGATTCCAACCCTATAATTAACTGTGATGGAAAAATCCCGTCTAATGGATGATCCATCCACTTATGGCTATTCTGGAGCTGAACCCGCTTTACGCGATTCCAATTGCGCTGCTGTTATATTGGGCAACGCTGCGCAATTTGCGCCTGAATAACCTGGTGCTGCTGCTGGGGGGATTCCTGTTGTATGCCTGGGGGCATGCGCTGTGGGGTTTGGTACTCTTTTTCCTGACCGTATTGAATTATTTTTTGGTAAAATGCCTGATTTCCCGCGCGCAAACCCGGCGTATCGCGTTGATTGCCGGCCTGACTGCTAATATAATCGTCTGGCTATTTTGCAGATACACTACTGGCCGTGAGGGCTGGCTTTTATATTCGGTTGGTTTCCCCTTGGGTATGTCGTTTTATCTGCTGCGAAACCTGTCCTATTTAATTGATATTTCCAGCGGAAAATTCAAGCAGCCGCATAGCTATTTGGATTACGCTTTATATATCTCATTCTTTCCGCAAATTTTCAGCGGGCCGCTGGAACGGCCGGACGATTTCATTACTCAAATCCGTACGCCGCGAATGCTGACGTGGAACTTAATCAGTAAAGCCTTGCCGTTGCTGCTGATGGGCCTGTTCAAAAAGATGGCCTTGGCGGATAACCTGGGCATGCTCGTCGATCGTATTTTTCGCCTGAACGCACCCAGCCGGCTGATGCTGGGCGCTGGCTCGTTGGGCTTTGCCTTCGAGGTGTATGCCGATTTTTCGGGATACACTGACCTGTCGCGCGGCTTTGCCTGCCTGTTGGGGTTCGAGACTTCCGAAAATTTCAACCAGCCCTATCTGGCCGTCACGCCGCTCGATTTTTGGCGGCGCTGGCATATCACCCTGTCCAATTGGCTGCGCGATTACCTCTTTTATCCACTGCGCAGGAAATTGCTGCGGATAGCCCGGGGAAATATCTGGTTGGCGGATTGGGGCGCGCCGCTGCTCACCATGCTGGCCAGTGGGTTTTGGCATGGCTCTGGCTGGACTTGCCTGGCCTGGGGTCTCTACCATGGTCTGCTGCTGGCGATCGGCCAGGCAAGCGGCTGGCATCGCGCGGATAGGAATAATCGACTGCAACGCGGCTTCTCCCGCGCGGCGACCTTTATGCTGGTGATAGTTGGCTGGAGCATCTTCCGTGCCCCCAGCCTGGATTGGCTGGCGCAGGTTTGGCTGGGTTCATCGTGGGGTCTCTCCGGCAGCCAGGGTGTTGCTTTACTGTCGGCTTTCAGCCTGGTGCTGCTGTACGCTTTTCCTCTGGGTTTGTATGCGCTGGTATTGCGTTCAGGGAAAGCCCGCCAGGTGCTCGAAGCGATATTTTACGCCCTGGCGCTGACGGCTCTCGTGATTTTTTCTGCTTCCGGCGTGCAGGATTTTGTATATACGGCATTCTGAAATGAAAAAGACCTTGATGACGTTCCTGATCGCATTCCTCAGCATATTTCTTTCAGTCAACTATGCCATCCTGCAGCTCAACCAACTCTCATATCCATTGGAAGAGACTGTTACTTTCAAGGATGATCTGCGTAGCGATTACCGCGCCAGCATCAGCAGCGAAATGCCGCGCGTGATCGCCATTGGCGATTCCGCCATTCGCGAACTGGACGCGGCGGCTTTCAGCCAGGCACTGGGGCAAAAAACACTGGTCTTTTCAGCGCCGGGCACGGGTTCGGCTTATTGGTACCTGTTTTTCAGGCACCAGGTGCTTGCAGCGCAATATCCGCCGGACATCGTCTTGTTTTTCTTTCGGGGGGTAAGCCTGACCGAGCCGGGCTACCTGACCAGCGGCAGTTACTTTGTCCGCCTGGAGGAAACCGCCGCGAGCACGGATGCCGATGTATATGCCCTGGCGATCAGCCAGCGGGGGAATGCCATGGTGCGGCTTGCCGGGCGTTATATCCCACTTTTCGCCTTCCGCTCCGAGATCTACCGCGCATGGGTAGCATGGGCGCGGGACTGGTTGCCCAGACTCTTTTTGGCTTGCGATTCAGGCTGCGTGGATGCCGCTTTTGACCAGGTTTTCGATGAACCGCACATCAATGCCTTATTATGGGAAGATCTGCTGCAGGAGCTGGATCGTCCGCTGAACGAACCGCAGAACCTGGATTTTCAAGCGAATATTGAAAGCTCGCTGCTGCCGCTGATCTTAAAGGATGCGCGCCGCGCAGGCATTACGCCGGTTTTTGTACGCGTGCAGCAGCGCTCGCAGGCTGCCGGAGAATCCGATTCGCCTGAAATGACCGCCTACCTGCAGGCGTTGCAGCATTACGTCTTGCAAAACGGCGGTTTATACGTCGATCTGGTGGAAACACCCGGGCTGGACGCGCAGATGTACCGTGATGAATTCCATCTAAACTTTGCTGATGCTGCCGAGGTTTCCATGCTCATTGCCCAACAAATCCACCGGCAACTGGAATTTCTGCCCCTGCGATAAAAAATAGAGATACGCGCCGCGAATCTCTTTGTGAAAGCAAGCTAAGTTATATCATTCGTCTTCCCGTTCGCGCAGGTGGGGGAACAGGATGACCTCGCGGATGGAGGTTTTGTTGGTCAGCAGCATCACCAGGCGGTCGATGCCCATACCGAAACCGCCGTTGGGCGGCATGCCGTAGGACATGGCCTGCAGGTAATCCTCATCCATGGGGTGGCGCTCTTCATCATTGTCTTCGTACGCGCGACCCATTTCGATAAAACGTTTTTCCTGTTCAAGCGGATCGTTCAACTCGGTGAAGGAGTTGCATAACTCCATCCCGCCGATGAAGCCTTCGAAACGTTCCACAATGGCCGGGTTGCTGGGTTTATTCTTGGCCAATGGCGAAATATCGCGCGGGTAGTCATACAGGAAAGTTGGCTGGATGAAATTCGGCTCGAGCAAGTCGCCAATCAGGGCATCCACCAGTTTGCCGCGCGTGGCGTTCGGGTTAGGGGTCATGCCCTTGTCGGCCATGGCCTGGAACAAGGATTGGGCTTCCTTGTGCTGGCTGATATCGATTCCGCAGGCATCCAGGATGCCCTGGCGTAGTTCCACCCGTTTCCAGGGCGGGGTCAGGTCGATTTCCTGGCCTTTGAATTGCACTTTCTGCGTGTTCAACACTTCGCGGGCTACCGTGGAGACCATCTGTTCGGTCAACTCCATCACTTTCAGGTAATCCGCGTAAGCCCAATAAAACTCAAGCTGGGTGAACTCGGGATTATGTTTGAAAGATACGCCTTCGTTCCTGAAATCGCGGCCGATTTCGTACACGCGGTCCAGACCGCCCACCAACAAACGCTTCAGGTATAGCTCGAAGGAAATTCGCAGATAGAGATCTTGATGCAGTTGGTTGTGGTGCGTGGTGAAGGGCTGCGCGGCCGCGCCGCCGTAAATCGGCTGCAGGATGGGAGTTTCCACTTCGATGAAGCCATGACTGTCCATGAAACGCTGCAGCGCGCGTACCACTGACGAGCGTACGCGGAAGATCTCGCGTACATCATCATTGATCGCCAGGTCGGCATAGCGTTGGCGAAAACGGGTTTCCGGGTCGCTGAGGGTGGCATGGCGGATGACCTGGCCGTCCACTTCCTCGTCTTTGGCGGCCGGCAGGGGGCTGATGGCTTTGGCCAGCATCTTAAAGGCGCTGACCAGCAAAGTGACCTCGCCCGTGCGTGAACGCATGAGCGTGCCGCTGGCCTGGATGAAATCGCCCAGATCGAAAAATTGCTTGAATTGTTCCAATTGACTTTCGCCTAGTTCATTCAATCGCAGCATCAGTTGCATGCGCCCGCTGCCGTCTTCTATGTGCGCGAACGCCAGTTTGCCCATGCTGCGGATGGAGCGGATGCGGCCGCCCAGTGTGAATGATTCTGTGAGTGGCTCATCCGCGTAACCAGCCTCGAATTCGCTAAAGGCCTCTAAAACCTGCGCAATCGAATGGCTGACCTCGCTGCGCGTTGGGTACGGTTCGATACCCTGTGATCGCATCGCGTCGATTTTTTCTGCTCTGATCTTTTCCAGTTCGTTCAATTCCATGATACCTGTCCTGAATAAAAATACCCCGCCCATCTCGCCCGGGCGGGGTGATGGGACTTGCAATTGGGCTATGAAACTTTGATAATTTTAACTTGATAATCCCCATCCGGGGCTTTGACATTGACTTCATCGCCTTTGCTGTGGTTGAGCAGCGCGCGGCCGAGCGGGGATTCGTTGGAAATACGGCCTTCGTTCGGCTGTGCTTCCGCAGCGCCGACGATGGTAAAAGTTTCCTTTTCGTCAGAACCGACTTCCTGGATGACGACGGTCGAACCAACCTGGATGTTATCGCTTTCACCCTTGTCTTCGATGATTTTGGCAGTAGCCAGCAGAATTTCCAGTTCCTTGATGCGGCCTTCCACGAAGGCCTGCTCGTTTTTTGCGGCTTCGTATTCAGCGTTTTCGATCAAGTCTTCGCCATCCGAAGCTTCGCGCAGGCGGTCAGCTACTTCCTGCCGTTTTTCTTTGCGCAGGTAGTTCAGTTCATCTTGTAGTTTGTCAAACCCCTCTTGTGTCAGGAAAGTATTGGTCATATTCCCTACCTCTTTCGTGTGAAATGTAATGCTTAAAACGCAACCCGCCTAAGAACGGGTTTATTGTTAAAAAAACCACTCCACAAGGAGCGATTGGTTAATCACCTTGATAATGATTTTGATTAAATATGCCCGTATATTACCATAATTTAAAACCAAAGGCAAGCAGGGTGCTTCCTGCGGGGAGGTGATTTTTATCCCCCCGCAGAGGCAGCGCCTTTTTCCAGGGCTTTTTTATTGACCGCAACGAGCTCTTGCTTTCCATGTGACAGGCTTTCTTCCAATCCCTTGATCACGCTTTCTTTTTTCAAAAAACCGGCTTTGGCATTCAAGGCGCCCAACATGATCGAATTAGCCAGGCGCTTGTCACCCAGTTCTTCAGCCAGCTCAGTACCAGGAACCTCGAGTATGTGAATATCCGTGCGGGTGGCTTTACGGTTCGTCAGCGAGGTGTTGACCACCAGGTAGCCATCTGGCGCGACCAATCCCTCGTATTTGTCCAGCGAAGGCTGGTTCATAACAATGATGGCGCGCGGATGTTGCACCTGTGGAGAACCGATCTCTTCATCGGAAATCACCACTGTGCAGTTGGCCGTGCCGCCGCGCATTTCAGGTCCATAAGATGGAAACCAGGTTACATTCAAGCCCTCGAACAGGGCTGCGTATGCCATCACCTTGCCAGTGAAAAGCACTCCCTGGCCGCCAAATCCGGCAATCATGGTTTCATTTTGCATGAATTCCTCCTAGATCTCTAACTCGCTGATGGCAGGGTGGACTTTATAATCCCCGATGGGATAATAAGGGATCATATTTTCCTCCAGCCACTTGACTGCATTGGCCGGGGTCATGCGCCAGTTGGTGGGGCAAGTGGAAAGCAGCTCCACCATTGAAAAACCCAAACCGCGTACCTGAGTTTCGAAAGCCAGGCGGATGGCCTTTTTAGCCAGGCGGATGTTCTTGGGGTCATGCAGGCTGCGGCGGGCGATATAGCTGGCGCCCTTTTGGGTGGAAAGCAGTTCGCTTGCCAGGATGGGATAACCAGCCAGTTCCACATCGCGGCCTTTCGGCGAAGATGTTGTTACCATACCCGGCAAGGTGGTGGGCGCCATCTGGCCGCCGGTCATGCCGTAATTGGCATTATTGATGAAGATCACGGTGATGTTTTCACCGCGCCCGGCAGCCGCCACGATTTCACCCGCGCCGATGGAGATCATATCCCCGTCACCTTGATAGGTCAGCACAATGCGATCGGGGCGGGAGCGCTTTACGCCAGTCGCCATGGCCGGGGCGCGGCCATGCGGAGCTTGTACGAAATCCATGTCAAAGTAATTGTAAGTAAAAACAGAACAACCGACCGAAGCGACCCCGATGGTCTTGTCTCTCAAACCCATCTCGTCGATCACTTCGGCCACCAGTCGGTGGGCGATGCCGTGCGTGCAGCCAGGGCAATACATCGTGTGCATGTCAACCAGCGCTTGTGGGTGCTGGTAAACGATTTCCATGTTTTCCAAATCCATTGCTACCATAACCTTCTCCTTAGAATTGGACAACTTTTTCCATCTGTTTCAACCAGCGATCGCGTGGATGGATATCCGAAGCCGGGGCGCCGGCGGCGATGCGCCGGATTTCTCGTAGAATTTCATCCGGGAATGGCATAATGCCGCCCATCCGGCCGTAGAAATTCACACTGGCCGAATCTTTTGATACCTTGAGAATATCCTCCAGCATCATGCCGGAGTTCATTTCAACCACCAGGATACTATCGACCTGATCGGCGATTTCCTTGACAACCTGGTAAGGGAATGGGCTGAGGCTGATCGGCCGCAGCAGCCCTACCGGGATGCCCTCGGCGCGCGCCGCGCGCACGGCGGAAAGGGCGATGCGTCCGGCGGTGCCAAAGCCGACCACGGCTATTTTGGCACCCTCCATGTAATACTCCGCGAAACGCACTTCATTCCCCTCAATTTCCTGCCATTTCTTTAACAGGTGGAAATCCAATATTTCCATATCTTCCGGTTCCAGGTTTACCGAAGTCAGAACGCGTTTATTGACACCTGAGCCGCCTCGAACTGCCCATTCCGGGATAGTCTTGCGTACTTCCAGCATGGGCGGCATCTCGGCTGGTTCGATCATTTGCCCAATCGTGCCATCCAGCAGGACAACCCCAATGGCGCGGTATTTTTCGGCCAGGTCGAACATACCGTAAACGATATCCACGGTTTCCTGGATAGTGGATGGCGCCAGTACGATTTGGTGATAATCGCCATGGCCGCCGCCGTGTACCATTTGGTTGTAATCGCCCTGTGATGGTGAAATGGTACCCAGGCCGGGCCCGCCGCGCACCACATCCACCAGCACCACGGGAACTTCCGTGGCAGCGATATAGGATAAACCTTCCATCATCAGGCTGGTGCCCGGGCTGGAGGTGGAGGTCATGGCCCGCACGCCAGTGCAGGCTGCTCCATAAACCATGTTGATCGCGCCCAATTCACTCTCAGCCTGTAAAAAGGCTCGGCCTAAATCAGGCATGCGCGCTGATAAATATTCCAACGCTTCGGTCTGGGGGGTAATGGGATAACCGAAATAAGCTTGTAAACCCGCGCGCACGGCCGCTTCAGCGAAAGCCTCGTTACCTTTCCATAATTCTTTTGCCATTCTAAGCCTCCTGTCCTTGCGCGGTTTTCTTTTCCCGATAAACAGTGATGGCCGCTTCAGGGCATACCAGCGCGCATGTGCCGCAGCCGGTGCAGCCTTCTTCAGCCAGATGAGCGGGATGGAAACCCAACGGAGTGATGACTTCCATGTTGAGGCTGATCACATGCTGCGGGCAGGACACCACGCACAATTCGCAGGCCTTGCACAGATTCTCGTCAACTACAATTGTTCCCTTTAAAGGCATTCGGAACTCCTTTGAGAATTAAAATTGGACAAGTTTGGTAAGAAATCGGCTATATTGTACTATATCGAATTTATGGAACGTAAGTGTCAGTTATCATCCATAGGTTTTACAAATATCCACAGGCTTTCAGGCTTGGTGGAAAGATTGGTTATAATCACGCCATTCAATTGACCTGCCATGAACAATACCAAAAGCTTGAAACGAACATTTATAGCGGCTTTCCTGGTTTTTTGCCTGACAGCTTGCGTGAGTCTGAATGAAAGCATTGACTCGTCAATCGTGAGTACCCAGGCTAAAGAAGTACCAGCTATTACTGCCTCCCCGCTTGCGACCCTCCCGCCAAGCGCCACACCCGCCCGAACCCAAATAGCATTGGATGATCTGGAGCCGATCCGACAGGAAAATGCCCATCAGATTGCCCAGGTGGCTGAACTGGCCGCGCAGTTCCCCGCTTACTACCAAATTTCGCCGGATGGACGGGTGGGCGCCAGGGCGAACCTGACCGCGATCGATATCCTGGATATGACCAGCGGCGAGCTGCTGATGCGCATCCCGGTTGATCTGCCGGATTGCGAATTCGGCGGGGACCGATATTGGGTCTTCAATCAGAATGGCAGTCTTATCGCCTTGACCGCCCGGGATAAAATTCAGGTCTGGCAGGTGGGCGGAGGGTTGATCTACGAAGCTCCCTACGATCAGCGCTACAGCACGGATGAGGGCACATGCGGCGCGGACCTTCCCCAATTGGCGCTGTCGCCAGATGGCTTGCTGCTGGCGGTCAGCGGCGTGGAATACACCAGAGCCTCAGCCCGGCAGTATTTCAGGATCATCGCTGTGATGCAGAATCAGACGGTATATGAGTGGAGCGGGCAGGAAGATGAACCGCATGGAAAATTGTACCCGTACCAAGGATTGGGTTTTTCCGGGGATGGAAAGGTGATCCAGACTTTCGATCAAACCCGCTATTTTGTCTCGTCCGGCATGGAATACGAGTCATTCCGCTTTTGGTCCGTTGGCGATTGGGTGGAAATAGCGCCTGATTCGCAGTTGGTGCTTGAAAGTTTTAACGGTGCGGACCTGCTCTACGCGCTGCAGGAAGCGAGTGTGCTCCAGATCAAACAGCGTTTGAACGGCGAGGTGCTGGCCAGCCTGGACGAAACGGGCTGCGGGCAGATCGAATCCTGCGATGTGCGCTTCTCGCCCGAGGGCCGCTGCGCCGCCTTGTTGCACGTTTCCAATTCGTCGCTCAACTTTCACCAGGATTTATTGGCAGACCGTGTATCCATATGGGAGTTAAGCAGCCAGAGCATGATAAACCAGGCATCCACCTTGGCGCGCAACCTGGATGGCGTGTTTATTGCGGATAATGGCCAACTGCAAGATGTTTTCATTCAGGGTGAGTCGGATTCCAGCGCAGATTCCTGGTGGACTTCCAGTTACCACTTCAATGGCTTACAGGAAGTATCCCCCGGAATTATCGTGTTCACCCCGCAGCGGATTTCGATGGATGAGACGGATTGCTACTTCTGCGGTTCATGCAGCCTGGATATCTCTGACCTGTCCCTGAAATGCAGCCAGGGAAAATTCAGCCAGTTGAACAGCGCGATAGCTTTTGGTGTGGAGGCTGGAAGTCTGACTATCCATCCAACGGGCATGAGCAAGGACGAAGTGGACTTGCCGATTGCTCTTGCAGAAACCACGGATGTCCGTTTATTAGGGTTCGCACCGGAAAACAGAACAGCTTTTTATTGCCTCGATAAAGACCAACGCAGCCAAAGCTGCCACATTTACGCAGCCGAATCAGGGAAAACTGTCGCAATGCCTGAAGATATCTATTCCCTGCGCTTCGCGCCGGATGGCTCAAGCGCCGCTTATATCGACCGCGCGCAGAAAGCCTTGTTCATTGTGAATTTCCCAAAAAGCAAGGCGGCCAAAGTGTCTGCTTACCAATCGCGCGCCTGGTTCGCCAATCCGGTGTTCCTCGCGCAGGGTTCTGAACTGGTTTACCTGATCCAGAACCTGGAAGACGAAACGCTTTTATCCCTGGAATGGGTGAATGCGCAGGATGGCAAGGTGCTGCGCCGGGCAGCCCTGGACATGAAAGAGATCGGTCAGCCAAGCGTGCTGGCTGTCAACCAAAGCGCTGATTTGATCGCGATTGGCGATCAGGACGGCTGGATTTACTTGCTGGATGAGGAAAAAGGCAAATTGATCAGCTCCTGGCAAGCGCACGCGCATAAATTGATCGGGTTGACCTTCGCGAGCAATGACCTTCTGCTGGTCAGTCTGGCCGAAAGCGGGGAGTTTAAATTTTGGGGCGTCCAATAAGAGGCCGTTGAACGTGATTAATAAAAAAACCGCTGATCGTTCAGCGGTTTTTTCGTCAACGGATTAAAAACTAGGCGAGCTCGATAACAGCGCCGGCGGCTTCCAACTTGGACTTGGCGTCGGCCGCGGCTTCCTTGCCAACTTGGCTGAGCACTTTGGAACCGGCGGTTTCAGCCATGTTCTTGGCTTCCACCAGGCCGAGGTTGGTGAGCTGGCGGATGACTTTGATGACATCGATTTTCTTCGGGCCAGCGTCCTTGAGCACCACGTCGAACTCGGTTTTTTCTTCGACTGCTTCAGCAGCGCCAGCGGGGGCTGCCCCAACGGCGGCTACAGCCACGGGAGCAGCGGCGGAAACGCCCCATTGCTCTTCGAGGGTTTTGACCAGCTCGGCTGCTTCCAAAACGGTCAGCTTGCTGAGTTCTTCTGCGATTTTTTTAATATCTGCCATTTTAATTCTCCTGATTGGTAATTTATTTCTTTATTGATTACTTGCCTTATCCAGCGGCGGGTGCCGGACTCTTTTCTGAATAAGCCTTGACGACAGCGGCCACCTGGCGCGCGGGTTCCGAAATGGTGCGAACCAATTGCGTCGCGGGGGTTTGAATGAGCGCCAATAATTGCGCCCTCATTTGCGGCAGCGGCGGGAGCTTCGCTAACGCGATCACGGATTTGGCGTCGATCACAACGCCGTCCATATAACCGCCTTTGATCGAAAATAGATCGGTTGAATTGGCTTTATCGATCACCTTGGCCAGGGCCGGAGCGTCCTGGAAGGCGAAAGCTGCCAGGGACGAATCGCTGAATAAAGTGCTGTCAGAGAAACCGCAATTTTTCAAAGCGATTTTCATCAAGGTGTTCTTGACAACGTGCAATTCGCCGCCGATTTCGCGTGCTTCCGCGCGTAATGCGTCGATATCCTTCATGCGCATTTTCTGATAGGTCATTACGTACACTGCGCTGCTTTCCTTCAACCATTTTTCGTAGTTCGCGATTAATGCTTGCTTTTCTTTTTTGGTGAATGCCAAAGATATTCACCTCCTTTCAAAAAAATATTGTCTTTGCCGGACGCGCAGGCAAAGACAATTAAATTGCTCAACTAAAGCATCGATCTAATTGCTCACCTGAGCTGGATATTGAGCCTTGCGGCACCGGCTTTCATGGGTGAAAATTTTGAACGGTATTATATCACGCTTATTCGGGTTTCTCCAACGCCAGCGCCTGGTTCGGATCGACTTTTACGCCGGGACCCATGGTGGACGTTAGCGTGACTTTCTTGATGAAGGTGCCCTTGGCTGCGGCTGGTTTGGCTTTGCGGATGGCGGCCATCAGGCTGGAAAAATTTTCATACAACTTGTTCACATCGAAAGAGATTTTGCCGATCGGAACGTGAATATTAGCGGTTTTATCCAGGCGGAATTCCACGCGGCCGGCTTTGGCTTCGGTTACCGCGCGCTGCAAATCTTCGGCGGGGACGACAGTGCCTGCCTTGGGATTCGGCATCAAACTGCGCGGACCGAGAACTTTGCCCAAACGGCCGGCTTTGCCCATCATATCAGGGGTGGAGATGGCCACATCGAAATCGGTGAAACCGCCTTCGATCTTTTTGATCCATTCGTCGTCATCTGCGACGTAATCTGCGCCGGCAGCCTTGGCTGCCGCGGCGCCATCGCCCTGGGCGAACACCAGCACGCGCACGGTTTTACCCAGGCCATTGGGCAGGACGACCACATCGCGCAGCTGTTGATCAGCCTGGCGGGGATCCAAACCGGTGCGCATATGAACTTCAACCGTGCTATCGAACTTGGTGTAGGAGGTCTCTTTAACCAGTTCAAGCGCGGTGCGCGGGTCATACAGGGTATCCGCATCGACCTTGGTTTTCGCTTCTAAATATTTTTTTCCGTGTTTTGCCATTGTTTCTCCTTTGTGGTAGTGGCGGGTAAGGACTACCCTCCCACGAAGTTATTACTTCTCAATTTGAATACCCATGTTGCGGGCAGTGCCTTCAACCTGGCGCATGGCGCCTTCGATATCGATCGCGTTCAGGTCTTTCATCTTAGCTTCGGCGATCTCACGCAGTTGATTGCGCGTGATGGTAGCGATCTTGTTGCGGTTGGGGGCATCAGAGCCTTTTTCCACTCCAGCGGCTTTCTTTAGCATTTCGGAGGTGGGAGGCGATTTCAATACAAAGGTGAATGAGCCATCCGCATAAACTGTGATCTCCGCAGGAATGATCTCGCCCATTTTATTTTGCGTGCGGGCGTTGTATTCCTTGCAGAATTGCATGATATTGATACCATGGCCGGCCAGAGCCGGGCCGATGGGGGGCGCGGGATTCGCTTTCCCGGCCGGGACGTTCAACTTGACTACTGCTTTTACTTTTTTAGCCATTCATGTGCTCCTTAAGTGGTTTTAGCGGGTGATAAGGGTCACCCTCCCACAATCCTCCTCGCGGAGGTTGTTTACGATTTTTCTACCTGCAGGAAATCCAGTTCCACAGGGGTTTCGCGACCGAAGAAGTTTACCATAACTGTTACTTTGGCGCGTTCCATATCAATGTCAGAGACAGTGCCGCGGAAATCGTTGAAAGGTCCATCGATAATGCGCACGCGCTCGCCGGCTTTGAAGGTGACCTTGACGTGCGGCGCTTCGGCTTCCATGCGTTTGAGGATCTGCGATACTTCTTCAGGGCGCAAGGGCGTGGGATCATTGCCCATACCCACAAAGCCGGTAACGCCGGGCGTGTTGCGCACGACGTACCAGGATTCCTCGGTCAAGATCATGTTGACCAGCACGTAGCCGGGGAAGACGTGGCGTTCAATCGAACGGCGCTTGCCTTCGCGAACCTCGATCTCTTCCTGCGTGGGAATGACGACGTCGAAGATCTTATCCTTCATTCCCATGGTTTCAATGCGCTGCTCAAGGTTGTAACGCACTTTATTCTCATAACCTGAATAACAGTGAATCACGAACCAGGCGCGGTTATCATCTTCTTCGCTGTTTTTTCTCAGTTTTTGCGATGGTGTCTCATCAGCTGAAGAAGAGGCAGCCTTGGGCGATTCAACAGGCTCGGATGGCTCATCGGACAGGGGAGCAATTTCCTCTGCCTGTTGGTTCTCATCATCAATGTTGTAATTCTCTTCTTCGTTAGTCATTCTTAACTTCCTTTTTATGGGCAAAAATGCCCGCGCATTCCTAAGAGAGAATGAACGCGATCACACGTGTGAACACGAAGTCCAGCAATCCCAGAATCGCGCTCATCACAATCATCGTGAGGATCACAATTTTGGTCAGGCGCCAGGCTTCCTGCGGTGTCGGCCAGGTTACCTTGCGCAGTTCACCAAGGGTTTCACGCCACCAGCGAGTGATTGCGTTCGGTTTTTTCTCGATTTTTCTATTTTTTTCAGGCATTTTCTCTCCTGTTTTATGTCTAAAACGACGCCCGGATTATGGCGTCGCGTTTTCGATCAAGGCAGGCCAGGCAGGAATCGAACCCACAACCTCCTGTTTTGGAGACAGGCGCTCTGCCAATTGAGCTACTGGCCTATAAGCTGTGCGGGTGCCACTTTCCTGAAATCGCACCCGCACAAAAAATCTCCAATGTTACTTCGTTTCACGGTGCAGCGTGTGTTTTCTGCAGCGAGAGCAATACTTGTTGATTTCCATCCGGTTTGGATCATTGCGCCGATTTTTTTCGGTAGTGTAATTTCGTTCTTTACACTCCGTGCAGGCCAATGTGATAACCGGTCGTACATCTTTTTTTGATGCCATTTCTACCTTACCCGTAAACGCTGATTAGCGCAAACCTATTCAATGATTTTAGTGATCACGCCAGCGCCAACGGTGAGGCCGCCTTCG
>CAZDUN010000029.1:0-18683 GCA_964508615.1 uncultured Pelolinea sp.
TACAGCGCGTACATATTGAAGCCGATGTGAATAAATGAGCCGTGCAGCAGTATGGGTGTGACCAGGCGCCAGATCTCTCCCTGCAGGATGAAGGCGTTGATTTTCGCGCCGGCGAGCAGCAGATAATCAAAACCAAGCAACATTTGCGATAAATTTTGCAGCAGGTAACAGACAGCCGTAATGCCGATTATGTAGAATGATATGGGAATTTGTCTTTTCATTTTTATATATTGATCTTGCGCGGGTTAGCGCGATGGTGTTCCGAGACGATGATGGCTTCGATGATGCGCACCGTTTTGGTCAATTCATTTTGCGCATTGACAACCAGGTAATCGAAGTCGCGCGCTTTCTCCAGTTCATCTTTTACGGTGGCAATGCGCGTATCCAGGTCTTTTTCGTGGCTGAGCCTTCTCCCGCCCAGCCGCTTGAACCAATCCCCCTGGCTGGAGGGCAGCAGGAAGATCAGGATGGCTTGCGGGTAGATATTTTTTATTTTCTCGGCGCCCTGCACATCCAAACGCAATACAACATCCTTGCCGCTGCGCATCGCGTCCTGGATTTGAGCTTTGGGTACGCCTTTGTAATCAGCGTAAACCCGGGAATACTCGATGAATTCATCCCTGGCGATCATTTCTTCAAATTTCTCGCGGCTTACGAAAAAATAATCCACGCCTTCAACTTCATCCGGGCGCGGAGCGCGCGTGTTGACGGTAACGACGTGGTGAATGAGGAGGTCGCTGTTTTTTAATGCGCGCAACACCGAGTCTTTTCCAACACCGGAAGGACCGGAGATGACAAACATCAGAGGGACTTTTTCCAAGATACCGAAATCGATAGATAATTCGTTCAAATTTACTCTGGTTTCTGAGTGAAAGTTTTGTATGATTATAATTGAAAACCGGTTGGGGCAATTCGTTGAATCAGCGGATTCCCAAAAAATGGACGATCTGGGCAGCATCCTCAAGAATTTGGTTGACGCATGCGCAGGTTGGGCGAGGAAATCGGCTGGCAGTTAGACGATACGGTCAAGCGTCTGGAGCTTGCGTAAACCAACGCGGAAATCGAGAGCAATATGCCTGGTTCTAACCCCATTGATGAAGTTGAACAAAAACCCTGCCTGGATCAATAGGCATATACCTGAGTATATAGCTGGTCGGGGGAAGTTATGCCGCTCATCCGGCGCAGGAATTCCGCCAACGAACTGGATTGCAAGCGAAGCAATCGCACGGCAGCTCCAACCGGATCTTCACCGGCGGCGCTGTAAGGTTCGTCAGCATAGGCGCCATGAAAGGCAAAATATGCCTGATTGAGCTTGCGGATCTTGTGGCCATTTTCCCAAAACAACATTCGACGTCCTTCCATATATTCCTCCGCCGCTTGTATTTTCCCCTGTGAGAGCAATTCATCCACGCGGGAACGCGTTTGATACATTTCCTGGTTGAAATTGAAAATTGGTTCATCTTCTTGCGACTTAGAGAATGTCCGTGTATTGGCTTCGTAGGTAAAAAAAGCGGGTTGGATTGGCCCGAGCAAATCCCGATAATATAGATTCAATACGGTCTGGCCGATCTCTTCTCCGCTGATTGTCGCTGTGGTTTCGTTTATCGTGCGCAATTCAGGTGACTGTGAATACCGCATGCCTAAAGGACGAAAAAAAAGATGATTGTGGATCCATTCGTGGGCTACGGTATCTGCCAGGTAGTCCAGGCTGGTTGTGTTGGTCACCATGCTTGGATAAGTGCCCACTCCGCCGACAGAAACCACCAGAGCTGAAAAATCCGTTATGCTTTCAATTTTATTTTCCAAAGCAACGATCGCTCCAGGCTCGATATCCGCGGTCAATGAAATACTCTCCAGCAGATAAATCTTGTCGCGCCTGGAAATGATCAGTTCCTTGGGCAAGTTGGTGCCGTGGTAGAACACTGGCGGAATAGCCTGGCCGAGCCGGGTGATGCGCAAATCAGCTAGGGCGCTTGAGACCTGTTTTTGGATAACCATTTCAGCCAGCCATGATTGTTTTTCCAGTTCGGCATGTTTTTGAGCCAGTTCAGCGCGGATTTCCAGAGATGCCAATTGGGGGTCTTCAATGGATGGGTCAGCCAGGATAGATTCCACCGCATTTTCCAATTCGCGTGTATCGCTGACCATTGTGAAATAGTCGCGTATGATCACCCTTTCCTGGGCATCGATAAGATAGTGCTCAAAACCGGCTGCCAACAGGCGTATTTTGCCCGCCAGGGCTTTCAGGGTCCAGGATGCAAAATCGAATTCATATGGCCGCACTGTCGAATGGTAAGCGTCTTCAGGTGCTAGCGGCTGCCAGATGCTGGTTGTCAGCGTTGCCAGACCAAATAACACCGAAATACCCAGCGCAATCCTGGAAAAAAAACGTCTCATGGCTGATTTATCAGAATTATACTGGCGGTAGTTTGGTTAATAGATCAAGATGTGATATTAATACGTTTTTTACAACAGACTTTCCATTATTCGTTATAATTTATTGTATAAAATATACGTAATAATAACAAAGGGATTAAAAGATGGCCAGACCAAAAAATACACCAGAGAAGATAGATCGAATGCGTAATTCGATGATGGATGCAGTGATCGCGCTGCTCGATCATGTGTCGCCAGACAAAGTCAGCATCCGGATGATCGCGGAAAAAGTGGGTGTGTCCCATATGGTTTTTTACACGTATTTTAAAGACCGGGACGAGATCATGAAAGTGTTGATCGAGCGTGAAAGAAAACGCATCAACGACCATTTTGCCGGAAAACTTGAAAAGGCGAAGAGCCATTCCGCCAGATCCGTGCTGGAAGAATTAATCGATGAATATATCCGAACTGCCGAAGAACACCCCAAGATCTTCCGTCTCTTCTGGCTGGATCCTTTGGATAATGACGCCGACGGTGAGAAGGAGCGGTTCAATCAGTTGGATGAAGCCATTTCCAGCCTTTCCAAGCTGCTTAAATTGGGCATGGAAAAAGGCGAATTCTCCAAACGCAACGAGCGCCTGGCTGCCACAACCGTGATGTGCATCATCAATGGCCCGATCGTAATGGAACAGTGCAAAAAATTGCCTTCGGATATCAAGTGCGCCAAATTATTGGAGCAGATCGAAATAGCGACTTTCGCTTACCTGAAATCCTGAAATGCGTTTGAAGGCGATATTTCTCAACCTGCTTTTTTAGAAGCTTAAAACGACATCAAGATCAATACCGCAGAACACCTCGACGGATGTCGGGGTGTTCTTTTTTGATCTATTTCTGATAATGGAAACCCAAAATTGGATTATATTTACGGATTGATTAATAAATTACAGCGTGATAAATGGAAATTTTTATCGTGATGAGATGGATTTTTTATTGAGTTTCGAAAACTTGCTTTGAAATTGGCTTAATGACGAATTGTTTTTATGGTTTCTTACGTATATATATGCTGAAATGAGGAAAATATGGCTAAGAAAAATCGGGATGAATTAAAAACGCAGCAGACAGCTGAGCAAAAGACCTCCACGGTCTCGAAGAATGTATTGAATTTTTTTCATAAGATTGTCGCCTGGTTCAAAGAAAAAAAAGTCCGGTGGATAATCCCCTTGATCGTTATCTTGTTGGTCGGATTCCTGGCCTTCAGGGGCATGCAGGCGCAGAAAACGGCTTTGGAAGCATACCAGACTATGCCGTTGGAGAGAGGTGATATGACCGTGATCGTGGGGGCGACCGGTACGGTGCGGGCGAACCAGACCGCTGAATTAACCTGGCAGACTACGGGACGCGTGGAAAGCGTCAATGTAAAAGTGAATGAACGCGTGAAAGCCGGTGATATATTGGCGGATTTGGTTGACAATACACTGCCGCAATCCGTCATCCTCGCCCAGGCTGATTTGGTCGATGCAAAAAAAGCCCTGGAAGATTTGATCAATTCCAATACGGAAAGCGCGGAAGCCTACGCAGCGTTGCTGGAAGCCGAGCGAACCCTGCGCGATGAGGAAGATGACCGTGATCAATGGAATTATAACGAGGCGGATATCGACCGGGTGAACGATGCCCGCGCGAAATTCATTGCCGCGGAAGAAGAATACAAACTGTATAAAACCGCATACGAGGCGGTGAAAGATCTGCCATCGGATGATCCCCGCTACGTAAAAGCAAAGAAGGAGCGCGATGAGTATAAGCTTGTACGCGATAAAGCGCTGCGTACGCTTAATTACCTTTTGGGTAAAGCATACGGACAGCAAGTAGCTGAGGATTTTGCCGCTTACGATATCGCCAAGGCGAAACTTGATGATGCCCAGCGTGAATGGGACCGCGTAAAAAACGGTCCGAATGCAGGAGATATCAGCGCCGCAGAAGCCAAAGTGGCCGCGGCCGAAGCTACCGTATCGCTTGGCTGGCTGGAAGCGCCTTTCAACGGGACGGTTACGCAAGCCAACCCGAAAGTCGGTGACCAGGTCAGCGAAGGTACGCTCGGTTTCCGCCTGGATGATCTCGACCTGCTTTTCATGGATGTGGAGATTTCCGAAGTTGATATCAACCGCGTGGCGGTTGGCCAGAAAGCGGAATTGACCTTCGATGCGATCAGCAGTACTGTATATACAGGTGAAGTAACCGAAGTTTCCAGCGTGGGTGTGGATACTGGATCGGGCGTGGATTTCACGGTGCGCTTGAAAATTCTTGACCCGGATGAGCAGGTCAGACCGGGCATGACGGCCGCCGTGAATATCATCGTCAGCCAGGCTACTGATGTGCTGACTGTTCCCAGCCGGGCAGTGCGCCTAAAAGATGGCCAGAGAGTCGTTTATTTACTTAAAGGTTGCGTTATTCAGCCGGTGGAAATCGAAATCGGTTCCACATCTGATACCAGCATTGAGATCGCAGCGGGTGATATAAATGAGGGTGATTTGGTTGTCTTGAATCCACCCGCCGAGCTGAATATGTTTACCGGCGGGCCATCTACAGGGGAGTAGATATGTCTAGAAAAGGGAAAGCGATCGTCGCCAAAGATATCACCAAGGTGTACCAGATGGGACACGTTCAGGTGAATGCCTTGTGCGGCGTATCGTTGGAAATCAAATATGGCGAAATTGTGTCGATCATGGGACCATCCGGATCGGGCAAGTCAACGTTGATGAACATCATCGGCTGCCTGGATCGGCCGACCTCCGGCGCCTATTTTTTGGATGGCGAACTGGTTTCGGATCTGACCGATGACCAATTGGCTGTCATCCGTAACCGCAAGGTTGGCTTTGTCTTTCAGAATTTTAACTTACTGGCTCGTTCGTCAGCGCTGCTGAATGTCGAGCTGCCACTGCGTTACGCGGGAATTAATGAAGGACGTCACGAAAAAGCGGCGTGGGCATTGGAGGCAGTTGGTCTGGGTGACCGCATGGATCACAAGCCTTCGGAGCTTTCCGGCGGGCAGCAGCAGCGGGTTGCGCTGGCGCGCGCGTTGATTAATAATCCGGCCATCATCCTGGCGGATGAACCCACCGGCAACCTGGATTCCAAATCCGGCGAGGAGATCATGCATCTGCTGCTCAAGCTGAACAAAGATTTCGGAACCACACTGATCCTGGTTACGCATGACCCCAAGATTTCGGCGCAGACTGAACGGGTCATCCAGTTATATGACGGGAAGGTAGTTGAAAAGTAGTTACCATGAATATCGTATTAGCAATCAGGGAAGCTTTGGAAAGCCTGAACGCGAACAAAATGCGGGCTGGGCTGACCATTTTGGGTATTGTCATCGGCGTAGCCGCCGTGATCGCCATGCTGGCAGTCGGCACCGGCGCGCAAGATACCATTCTGGGATCGATTAACAGCGTCGGGACCAATCTGTTGTTTGTATTTCAGGGAAACATGCAAGACGATGTCCGCAACGCGAAACCGCTGACCACCAGTGACGTCAACGCGTTGGAAGATGTATTCCAGGCGCCGCATGTGCAGATGGTTGCCCCGCTGGTTTACGGAAACACCACGGTTACCTACGGCGGCGAAACTGCAAATCCTGAAATTTATGGCGTTACTTCCAATTTCGAGACCGTATCCAATTACGGCATGATCGAGGGTAGTTTCATCTCGGATGAAAACGTCAACGGGAGGGCGTCTGTGGTGCTGTTGGGCCCGGATGTGGCGGACAAGTTGTTCGGGCGGCGCACCTTAATCACCGGCGAGACCATCCGGGTGGATGGCCAGCCGTTCCGCGTGATCGGCGTGCTGGAATCCAAGGGCGGTGGATCGTTCGGCAGCCAGGACAATGTCATTATTGTACCGATCACCACAGCGCGCGTGCGCTTGCTGGATCGCGACCGAGACCAAGTGGATTTGGTGTACGTCCAGGCGGTGGATGCCGAATCGGTGCCCACGGCCAGCGAAGAGGTCGCCCAGATCCTGCGCGGCCGGCACCGCACCGAAATTGGATTGGATGATTTCACCATCTATACCCAGAAAGATATTCTTTCGGTAGCCGGGACGGTCACAGGCGTGTTGACCATTTTCCTGGGCGGGATCGCCGCGATTTCGCTGCTGGTCGGTGGGATCGGCATCATGAATATCATGCTGGTCTCGGTGACCGAACGCACCAAGGAGATCGGGCTGCGCAAGGCGCTGGGCGCGCGCAAAGCGGATATCCTGCTGCAATTTCTTACTGAATCCTCGCTGTTGAGCCTGTTTGGCGGCATTATCGGGATCATCTTTGGATGGCTGATCTCGATTGCGATCGAGAAGATCGCCGCTGCCAGCGGAACCGTGTTTGTGCCAACGGTTGGATTGAACGCCATCCTGCTGGCGACCATTTTCTCCACGGCGGTCGGTTTGTTCTTCGGTATCTACCCGGCCAACCGAGCAGCCAGCCTGGAGCCGGTCGAGGCGCTGCGTTACGAATAAGCGCAGCGTTCAACTCAAAGGATCGTTACGATAAACAAGGCGCGTTCAGAGACGCGCCTTGTTCATTGCCAAGACTGCGGCTAGAAAAACCACGCAAGTATATGATTTCGGTTTCAGCACAGCTGCGGCAGTTTGGTTATTTTTGCGTGGTACTTTTTATTATTGTTAAACCGGATTATTGAAAGCGTCAAATAAAAGACACAAGACACTGCTTCCCATATTTAGGAATCGGTTAGAATATGACAGCAAAACACTCGGGAGGTCGGTATTATGGATAACTGGCGCATTATTCTTACAGATGGATTGCAAGAGGCGGGAATTTCGGCTTTATCGAAAGAAGCACAAGTGGACGACCGTAAAGGCATTGGCGCGGAGGATTTACTAAAAGAAATCGGCAATTATGAAGCGATCATCGTGCGCGGGCGCACCAAGGTTACCAAAGAAGTCATCATGGCTGGAAAAAAACTGAAAGTCATTGGGCGCGCCGGCGTGGGCGTGGATAACATCGATATCGATGCGGCCAGAGAGAAAGGCATCATCGTGGTCAATGCGCCCAGCTCAACCACCACCGCCGTGGCGGAACTCGCCATGGGCATGGTGTTCGCCCTGGCGCGCGAAATCCCGCGCGCGGACGCTTCCATGAAGAGAGGCGAGTGGTTGAAGAAAGAGCTGGAGGGTGTGGAGCTTTTCGGCAAAACGCTTGGTATCATCGGTTTCGGGCGCATCGGCTCGACTGTCGGGCAGATGGCCGCGGCGGTGGGCATGCGCATCATGGCTTGCTGCCTGTTCCGCCTCCCTGAGACCATCCGCATCATCGGCGGTGAGTTATTGATGATGGACGATATCATCGAGAAGTCCGATTTCATCACCATCCACACTCCGCTCACGGATGAAACGCGCGGCATGATCAATAAAGAGGCATTTGCCCGTATGAAGGATGGCGTGTATATCATCTGCACCGCGCGCGGCGGAATCATTGACGAAAAAGCCTTGTTGGACGCGTTGAATTCCGGTAAGGTGGCTGGCGCCGCGTTGGATGTGTTTGAGACTGAACCGCCGGTTTTCAAGGAATTAATCAACCATCCCAAAGTGATCGCCACGCCGCACATGGCTGGCCAAACCAACGAAGCGCAGCGCCGCGCATCCATGGATATCTCGCGCGAGGTGCTTTCGGCTTTGAAAGGCGATAAATTACATTGGAGAGTTGTCTAAACACACTGGAGATCAAAATGCAAGAAAAACTGAATCTGTTAAACCAAATGCTGGGTGAGATCATGGATCTCAAAGCCGCCAGCGCGCTGTTGAACTGGGATCAACTGGTCAATATGCCGGAAGGCGCTGCGGAAGACCGCGGCGAGCAGATTGCCACGCTTGAGAAGATCGTGCATACCAAGGCCACTTCGGAAGAGTTGGGAAAATTGCTGGAAGATTTATCTGCTGAAGCAAAGACGCTGGACGCGGATTCGGATGAAGCGCGCCTGATCAAGGTGACCAAACGCGATTACCTGAAAGCCACCAAGGTGCCCGCGGAATTTGTCAGCGAATTCGCGCGCGTAACGACCGTGGCCCAATCGGTCTGGGAAAAAGCCAAGGCAGATTCCAACTTCGAAACTTTCCGGCCGCACCTGGAACAAATTGTCGAACTGCGCCGGCAGTATGCTGACTTCTTTAAACCATGGGAGCATGTTTACGATCCGCTGTTGGATGATTTTGAACCGGGCATGAAAACTGCTGAGGTGCAGGCGATCTTTGACAAACTGCGACCAGTGCAGGTGGAATTGATCAAAGCCATCGCGCAAAAACCGAAAGTGGAGAAATCATTTTTGTTTGTGAATTATCCCGAAAAAGGACAGCTGGATTTCGGCGTGGATGTCATCACTCGTTTTGGCTACGAGTGGGATCACGGCCGGCAGGACAAATCCGTTCATCCATTTACCACCGGATTCGGCCTGAACGACGTGCGTATCACTACGCGCTTCAAAGAGGATTTCCTGCCGACGGCCATGTTCGGCACCATGCACGAATGCGGCCATGCGCTGTATGAACTGGGCATCGCCAAGAAATATAACCGCACTCCCCTGGGCGACGGAGCATCCATGGCGGTGCATGAATCCCAATCGCGCATGTGGGAAAACCTGGTGGGGCGTTCGCGCGCTTTTTGGAAGTATTTCTTCCCCAAACTGCAGGCTATTTTCCCCAGCCAGCTGGGCAACGTAAACGCGGAAATGTTCTATAAAGCTGTCAACGCGGTGGAACCTTCCCTGATCCGCGTGGAGGCCGATGAAGCTACGTATAATTTGCACATCATGCTGCGCCTGGAGATGGAAATCGCCCTGATGGAAGGCAGCTTGCGCGCCAAGGATGCGCCGGAAGCCTGGAATGAAAAATTCAAAGCCTACCTGGGTATCCTCCCTCCGGACGACGCGCATGGCATCCTGCAGGATGTGCACTGGTCGTTTGGCGGGTTCGGCTACTTCCCGACTTACGCACTGGGCAACCTGGTTTCCGCCCAAATCTGGGAGCGCATGTTGCAAGATCTCCCGGATATCGAAGCGCAGATCGCGCAGGCGAGATTCGATGGTCTGCTAAACTGGTTGCGCGAACATGTGCACGTGTATGGCGCGAAGTATGAACCGCAGGAACTGGTGCAAAAAATAACCGGTTCCAGCATCAACCCCGAGCCGTTCATGCGCTACCTGAAAGCCAAGTTCGGCGAAATTTATTCGCTGTAGGTCACACACCAGGCAGGAGACTCCCGCAAGAGCTTGCGGGAGTCTTTTTTTATATATAAATCATTAATAGGAGCGCGGGTGTTTTTCGATAACAATAATAAATATACGGAGGTGAAATGAAAACCAAATATACTGCGTTATTGGCGATAATACCCGCGGCTGTTTTATTCGCGGCCTGCGCTTCGGTTGTTCCGATGGAGGCTGCTACACCTGAACAGGGAGAGATGGCCGCTGAACCGGATGCTCAGGTTGAATTGGCTGAAATGCCTGATGCTGTTCCGGAACAGGCCGTGGCCGAGATGGCGTTGCCCGATTGGTTTGACTGGGAATTAACGGACGTTAATTCAGGCTCGAATTTTTCAATTTCGGAGCATCAGGGTAAAGTGATCCTGGTGGAGACCATGGCGATCTGGTGCTCAAATTGCCTGCGGCAGCAAGGCGAGGTCAAGCGCTTGCACGCAGCCTTGGGCGAGCGAGCTGATTTTGTCAGCCTGGGCATCGATATCGACCCGAACGAAGACAGCGCTGCGTTGAGCGCATACACGCGCCAAAATGGTTTCGACTGGCTCTATGTGGTGGCATCGGACGAGTTGATCAATGAAATCAGCTCGCTTTACGGTGTGCAGTTCCTTAATCCGCCTTCGACGCCCATGCTGATCATTGATCGCCAGGACGATACACATGCATTGCCCTTTGGCATCAAAAGCGCGGAAGAATTACAGAGCGCTTTACAGCCTTTCCTTGATGAGGAGTAAATCTGGTGCTCTCTGAGGTTATTACCGCCATCGGTATCGGGCTGGCAGCCACTGTCAGCCCGTGCGTATTCCCGCTGTATCCGGGATACCTGGCATACCTCAGCGCCAACCAGGGGCAAACCGGGTTGGTGCGCAAATCCGCGCCGGTTGGCTTGCTGGGCGTATTTGTGCTGCTGGGAGTTTTAAGCATGATGCTGCTGCTTGGATTGTTGATATCGCTGCTGGCGATTTCCATCGGCGAAGCCTTATCCTTCGTAATTCCGGCTGTGGATTTTCTGCTGATTGCACTGGGAATTCTGCTGATGTTCAATCTCAACCCCTTCAAGCAGCTCCCGCAAGTCAGGATTCCCGCTCTTGCTCATCCCTATGCCAATGCTTTCATTTATGGTTTGCTCTATGGGCCGATTGCTTTTCCCTGTTCGGGGCCATTGGTGATTTCCATCTTTGCACTTAGTTTGCAATCGGGTTTGCTGATCGAGCGCCTGGCCATCTTCTTGTCGTTTGGTTTGGGTTTTGGCATGCCACTGCTGGTGCTTTCATTCCTGGGCGGGGCGCTGCAGCGACCGATCGCGGTTTTTTTCGCGCGGCATTCACGTTTGGTCAATCTTGCCAGCGGCGCGCTGATCCTGGGATTGGGTATCTATGACCTGGCAGCCAATTGGGAGTTGATCAGAGTATTTTGGGCAAGCGGATAACCGCTGGTGCAGAATCCTGATAAAAAAATGACGCGGGCCAGATGCCTGCGTCATTTCGAATATTGAACAGCTTTTTTTCTAGAAAGCCGCGTTGACCGTGTAGAAGGACGGATCGGTGGGCGTTTCCCCGCTGGGATCCCAAACGTACACCCAGTCGCCTTCAGTGGCCCATTTGAACAACCAGGCCGAGTCGCCGACTGAGAGATTGATGCAGCCGTGCGATTGTTCATAGCCGAACATGGCGCGCCAATAAGCGCCGTGCAGCGCGCGCGGCCCATCATAGTACATGGTCCAGGGGACATCTTCCAGTAGATAGTAATCAGTCTTGCCGGTGGCAAACGCGCCGGTCATGGTTTCGTAATCCACTTTCTTGTAAACCTGGAACAAACCGGGCTGCGTGTAGTAAGGTTCATAACCGGTTGACGCCAGGGTGGCGAAACGCAGCTGGTTATTCTCATAAACGCTGAGGGTTTGCTCGTAGAGATTGACCTCGATCCAGCGTCCGTTATCCACGCCATCCGGCGCGTCGGTGTGGGGGTAAACCGCGCGGATGGCGCGCCTTTCCACCCATTTGCCGATGCCGATCATGTACCAGGTGGTGCCTTCCGCTTCGGTCTGGTCGTAGATCTTGACCACCATGTTGCGGGTCAATTGTTCATTGACGACGGCGGCGTTGAAGCTCGGCTCGCGGCGTGGATTGACCATATCGATGATCCAGCCGAAATCATTTTTCGGCTGCTCTGAGAACAACAACCCCTGAAAACTGGAATAGACTGTGGGCGATGCGCGAATCCATTCACCATATTCGTTTTGCACGTAGGCATCACTTCCGTTATAGGAACTGTTGTCGTAGGATACATACAGGGTGGAGCCGATGGGGACGTAATTGGATGCGCCCCAGCCGGAGATGGCTGATGCCAGATCGGGGTACCAGGCTGCCTGAACGCCTTCCGCCACGTTCAGTTTTGCGTATTTTTTCTCAACGATGAGATTGCTGCTATCCGGGCGGGAGGAGATCAATGGTTGATCAGGGATGCTGATGCCCTGGCGTGCCCATTTGGTGAGCGTTTCTGAAGGGCCGAATGGCAGGCAGTCGCTTGGGGCGATCAGATAAACACCCGGCTGGCAGAGCGGCAAGCCATCATACGTCTCTTGATAATCCGGCAGGGCTGGCTCCGGTGTGGGGGTTGGCTGTTCCAGGGTGGCGGTAGCCCCGAGCGCCGCGGCTGCCTGAGTTTCCATTGGCGTGGCTGCCGTGGAAGGCGGCAGCGTGGGTTCGGGCTGCGTGCCTTCCTGCGCGAAAACCACCGATGTGTCCAGCAGCAGGGCGCCGGCCAGCAGCAAACCAAGAAATTGACTTTTGCGGAAATGTTGCATTCAAACCTCGTTGTCAAAATAACGGGTCTAATTGTACCTGATTCTATTTTTATCAGGTTTCAACCGGATTGCAGTGTGATTTCTTTATAATTGAATGCGCACTACGCGGTGAGCGCCGCGCTGTGCGGTTTCTTTAAATCCCGCTTTCAAAAAAGTACTCAAGCTGCCCATATACAGGTCGCCCGGGGCGTGCTGCCCTTCCACTGGCGTTGGATAGGCTTCCACCATTTTTGCGCCGTTGAGGCGCGCGTATGCCACCGCCGCGCGGATGGCCGCCAGCATGGCGCCTAACTTACGGGCGGAACGGGCCACGTAGAAGCAGACAACTGACCAGACTGGCTGGTCATCCAGCCTTTTCAGGTTGCGCGAACGCTCCAACGCGGAAAAATCCTCGCGCGGGGCGACCGAGCACCAGGCAAGCGGCTGCCCGGTCTGATAACCCAATAAGCCAGGAACCACGCCGGATTGCACCAGGTCGCGCATCGCCTGGCGGTTGGCTGCGCCATGTTGGAGGCAATTCTGCTGGAATTGCTGGCGCGGCAGGCGCCAGAACATGCACCAGCAGCCGCCAGCGCCGTTGGGCGAGAACAAAGCCTCGAAATCCCCCCAGCGCTCAGGCGTCAGGGGATAGAAATCGAAACCGTCAATCGGGATCAGTGTATTTACGTTCATTACCGCTTACTCCTCGAATGCTTTACTTGATTATCGCATAATTCAGGTTGGGTTCATTATGCTATAATGCAGCTTACTTGGAGATTTCACTTCGGCGGATTCTATGCGTTTTTTGATCACGGGAGCGGCGGGTTTTTTGGGTGCGCCATTGGCGAACCGGCTCATTCAGGCAGGGCATCGCGTCATTGGATTGGATGACCTTTCCACGGGAGATCCGCAGCGCCTTTCGCCGGAAGTGCATCTAGTGCGGGGGGATGTGAACGACCGCCCAAAATTATGGTCCTTGCTTCAGGAAGTCGATTGCGTTTACCACCTGGCTGCGCGCGTGATCGTACCGGAATCGGTGCTTTATCCGCGCGATTACAACCAGGTGAACGTGGGCGGGACTGTGACGCTGATGGAAGCCATGCGCGATGTGGGCGTGCGCCGCGTGGTGTTCATCTCATCCGGCACCATCTACGGAAACCAGAAAGCGCAGCCGCTGCGCGAATCCTGCCGACCCAACCCACGCTCGCCTTACGCGGTCTCCAAGCTCTGTGCTGAATATTACATTCGCTCGATCGGCGACCTGTGGGGCATCGAAACGGTCTGCTTGCGCGTGTTTAACGCTTACGGTCCCGGCCAGCGCATGCCGCCCACCAACGCGCCGGTCATTCCGTATTGCATCCGCCAGGCGCTTGACCACGGCACGATCGTGGTGCACGGCGAAGGCAAGCAAACCCGCGATTATGTTTACATCGATGACGTGGTGGACGCGATGGAAAGCGCTTCCTCCATACCGGATATCAACCGCCTGATCATCAACGTAGGCAGCGGCCAGGAAACCTCGGTTAACGATATCATCAAGCGCGTGCTGGAAATCACCCAATCCAAACCCGAGATCGTGATGAATAAAACTCACGACAGCGGCCCCTCGCGCATGTGCGCCGACCTGGAGGTGGCAAAAAAGAAATTGGGTTTTTCACCCAAAGTCGGGTTGGAAGAAGGTTTAAAGCGCACAATTGAAGGCGACCCGCGCTTTCACAAGGCATAGCGTTTTTTCCCGGTAAAACTTTCAGATCAAATGAATTTTAGGCGGCCGGCCGCGAAGATCACCATGCGCAGCAGCAGCCAGCCATGCTTCCAGCGCTGAATGTTGGTAGTGCCGTAGGTGCGTTCACGGTAGCGGATGGGCATATCCACGATTTTTAGGTTCAGCTTGGCTGCGCCGAAGATCAGGTCGAAATCGCCGAACGGATCGAAATCCCCAAAGTAAGCGCGGTTGGCGCATATTTCCTCATAATTTTGTTTCCACAGCACCTTCGTCCCGCACAACGTATCCTTGATGGGTTGGCCGAGAAGATACGTGAAGATGATGGTGAAGATCTTGTTGCCGGCCAGGTTCAGCGGACGCATGGCATGTTTTTCCATGGGATACACCAGGCGCACACCGTTGATGAAATCGCCCTTGCCGCTGACCAGCGCGTTGTAGAAGCGCGGCAGGTCCTCGGGCGGCATGGTCAAGTCGGCATCCAGGATCATCAGCACTTCATGCCTGGCTTTGGAGAAACCCAGGCGCACGGCATCGCCCTTGCCCTTGCCGGTCTGGCGGTACAGGCAGGCATCCACGTTTTTATGGGCGGCGATCTGTTTTTGGATTTCAGCGTAGGTGTCGTCGTTGGAATGACCTTCCACGAAGACCAGCTCGAGCGGCGCGTTGAATTCCGGCATTTCATCGAAAATGCGGCGGATGTTGCCGGCTTCGTTACGGGCGGGCACCACCACGCTCACTCCCGGCAGCTTGCCGCGCGGCAGCCCGGATTCCTTGAGCCGTGAGACCATGAAATGGGTCATGGCGAAGAAGCGGAAAGGCCACAGCCGTACCAGGTATTTGTTGAAGAGCGGCGTGATGAGCGGGATATTGAATGGCATCAGCACTTCCACCCAATGGCGCACTGCTTCAAAACCGGCCAGGTTGAGCAGGTTGGTGAGGTCTTCGACGGTCAGCCAGTTTTGCGGCAGGGTGGGCTTGGCTACCCCCAGCCCGGCGGCCAGGCTGATCGGCCATTCCCACAGGCGGTTGTAAAAATTGATGATCAGGCGACCTTTGGGTTTGAGGTGCTGGCGCACGTTTTCCAGCGTGGATTGCACATCCCACAGGTCGTTGACTGTGTCCGAAAGGATGACCACATCGAATTTTCGGCCCAGTGCAAAATTGAAAGCATCCATCTGCAAAAAATCAAGGCGCGGGTGGTTCTTTTTCGCCAGGGCGACCATCCCGGCCGAGATATCCATCCCCAGGCCGTATTTCGGCTCCAGATAGGCGAGCAGGCCGCCATTGCCGCAGCCGATTTCAAGGATGTCCTGGTTCGGCGGAATATTGAACTTGAAGACCTGGGCTATGCGCTGGCGGTAATAACCGCCCCAGCCCCTCCAGTTTTCGAGTTTACGGGCGACTTGATCCCAATGCGCCTGTCTTTCGTTGTAAAATACCTGCCTGGTTTTTTCCATAAAAATAAGCGATTACCTAAATGATTGATGTAATGCATTATACATTGAGTCTTTGCGGCTTGACCCTGAACCGGGACGGGTTTATAATTCAACAATTGAATATTGGAAGATGGAAAACGAATTCAAAGCGACTACCGCAGACCTGACCATCCTGGAACATATTGAAAGTGAACCGGATACCACCCAAGCCAGCCTGGCAGAAATTCTGGGCGTGGCGGTTGGGACAATCAATTGGCACCTGAAGCGATTGATTGATAAAGGCTATGTCAAGGTCAAGCGCGCGGAACGCAAGAAACTGCGCTACATTATCACCCCCGATGGGATTGCCCTGCGCGCGCGACTGCTGGTGGATTTCATCCAGTCTTCCATGGAACTGTACCGCCTGGTGCGCGGGCGCTCGCAGCAAGCCATCAGCGCTGTGAAAACCCACGGGCATTCAGCCGTCCAGATCGAAGGGGAAGGGGAGGTGGCGGAGATCCTGAAATTGACCTGCATGGAGCAGGGCATGGCAATCAGCCACAACCATCACGACCCGGTGTTGAAAATTATCGGGTTGAAAATTTTCATTGAGGAAAAGGAATCGTGATCAAATGAGTTCAGCAGATTTTTGGCAGGATAAACGCGTGTGTGTCACCGGCGGCGCCGGTTTTCTGGGCAGGGTAGTTTGCCGAAAACTGGAAGAACGCGGGGTGAAGGATATCTTCGTGCCCAAGATCGAGGATTATGACCTGGTCAGCCTGGAAGGCATCAACCACATGCTGGCAGACGCCCAACCAGACTTGATCATCCACTTGGCGGCCCAGGTGGGGGGCATCGGCGCCAACCGCGAACACCCGGCCGAGTTTTTTTACAACAACCTGATGATGGGCGTGCAGTTGATGCACCGCGCCTGGCAGACGGGCGTTGGCAAGTTCGTTGCCATCGGCACCATCTGCGCCTATCCTAAATTCACGCCGATCCCGTTTGACGAAGATAATTTATGGAACGGCTACCCCGAAGAAACCAACGCGCCCTACGGCCTGGCCAAGAAGATGCTGCTGGTGCAGGCGCAATCCTACCGTCAGCAATATGGCTATAACGCCATCTTTCTGCTGCCGGTCAACCTGTATGGGCCGGGAGATAATTTCAACCCGGATTCTTCGCACGTCATTCCGGCTTTGATCCGCAAATGCCTGGAAGCCAAAGACGCCGGGAAGGATGAGATCGTGGTGTGGGGCGATGGTTCACCCACGCGCGAATTCCTGTATGTCGAGGACGCCGCGGAGGGCATCCTGTTGGCATCCGAACGCTACAACGGCGACCTGCCGGTCAACCTGGGTTCCGGCAAGGAGATCAGCATCAAAAACCTGGTGGAGTTGATTGCCAAACTGACCGGCTTTCAGGGAAAACTGGTCTGGGATACCAGCAAACCCAACGGCCAGCCGCGCCGCGCCCTGAACACCAAACGCGCCTTTGACCTGTTCGGCTTCAAAGCCGGCATGTCTTTTGAAGAAGGCTTGAAACGCACCATCGCGTGGTACCAGGATAACAGGAAATAGAAAATACTGATGACTCGCAACGAACCCCGCAAAATCATCGTCAGGCCCACCACCGGCTGGGCGGCTTTGAACCTGCGCGACCTGTGGATCTACCGCGAACTGGTCTATTTTATGACCTGGCGCAACCTGAAGGTGCGCTACAAGCAAAGCTTGCTGGGCGTGGGCTGGGCGATTCTGCAGCCTTTTCTGACCATGGTGGTCTTCAGCATTTTCTTCGGCAACCTGGCCGGCGTACCCTCAGACGGCGTGCCCTACCCGATCTTTACCTACACAGCGCTGATCCCCTGGACGCTGTTTTCCAAGGCGCTGCAGGATGCCAGCCATTCGCTGGTGCAGAGCAGCCACATGATCACCAAGGTGTATTTCCCGCGCATAATCCTGCCGCTGGCAGCCGTGTTGGCGGGGGTGGTGGACTTCCTGATCGCCTTCGTGGTGCTGTTGGGCATGATGGTTTTTTATCGCGTCACGCCGACCGCCAATATCTGGACCATCCCGCTGTTCCTGCTGCTCACGCTGATCACCGCGCTGGGCGTGGGTTTGTGGCTGTCAGCCCTGAATGTGCTGTACCGCGACATCAATTACGTGCTGCCTTTCCTGACGCAGTTCTGGATGTACATTTCCCCCATTGCCTACCCGACCAGCATGGTGCCCGAACAATGGCGGCTGGTTTATGCGCTCAACCCCATGACAGGTGTGGTGGAAGGCTTTCGCTGGGCGCTGCTGGGCAGCGGTCAGGCGCCGGGTATGGTCACGCTGATTTCCAGCCTGGTGGCCATCACCCTGTTCATTAGCGGCATGTTCTACTTCAAACGCATGGAACGGCAGTTCGCCGACATGGTATAGGAGCTTTGCAGATGAACCGCACAGCTATTCATGTTGAGAACCTGGGCAAGCAATACCGCATCGGCCAGTTCGTGGGCAATTACCGCACCCTGCGCGAGACCTTCGCTGAAAGATTTTTATCCCATAAGAACGGGGAAAGGCAGCAATTGCTGCCAGAAACCATTTGGGCGCTGCAAGACGTCTCGTTTAACGTCGAACAAGGTGAGGTATTGGGCGTAGTGGGGCGCAATGGTGCTGGCAAGAGCACGCTGCTGAAAATACTTTCGCGCGTCACGGAACCCACCAGGGGCGTGGTGGAGATTCATGGGCGGGTCGGTTCATTGCTGGAAGTCGGCACCGGTTTTCACCCCGAGTTGACCGGGCGGGAAAACATCTACCTGAACGGCGCCATCCTGGGCATGAAAAAAACCGAGATCGAATCCAAATTCGATGAGATCGTTTCTTTCGCGGAAGTCGAGACCTTCATCGACACGCCGGTCAAGCGTTATTCCAGCGGCATGTACCTGCGGCTGGCTTTCGCGGTGGCCGCGCATCTGGAACCTGAGATCCTGGTGGTGGATGAGGTGCTGGCGGTGGGCGACGCGGATTTCCAGCGCAAGTGCCTGGGCAAGATGAGCGACGTTGCCAAACAAGGCCGCACGGTGCTGTTCGTCAGCCACAACATGTCCGCCATCCTGCGCCTGACGCAAGAGACAC
>CAZDUN010000030.1:0-1064 GCA_964508615.1 uncultured Pelolinea sp.
CTCGTACAACGAGTTGCGGTTCCAGGGAGAAATGTTTCATATCAGGATTATTCTTGACCAGCTTGTCGATCAGAATATTCGTGCAGCAATCGGCAATTTTCTCCTTTGGATAGATCAGTGTGGTTAGCTGGGGAGTAACCAGGCTGGCGATTGGGTCATCATCGCAGCCAATCACGCTCAAGTCATCTGGAATCCTCAAACCGAGTTCCGCGGCAGCCCTATAAATGCCGATTGCGATCATATCATTGCTGGCAATTACACCATTGAAATCAAGCGTGAACCTTCTGTTTTGCGCATCATAAAGCCCAGTCAAGATTTTCCGGCCATCTTCAATGGAGGGGTAGCCGAAAGCGATCATGCCGGGCTCCAATTCCAAACCGTAATCACGGTAAGCTTGCTTGACTCCTTCGTAATATTGAGCGCCGGAGGGATAAGAGGTGGGTTCTATAATGACCAAGTTTCTTGTATGCCCGCTGGCAAGCATTGTGCTGGCGGCGATGTAACCGCCGCGGATATGGTCCATGTGAACGTAATGCGCCGAAATCCGATTCTTCTTTTTGCTTAATATAATGGTGCGATCGAATATATCTTCCAAAAGACCCAGGTTTTTAAAGTTTGTATTGACTGGTGAGATGATAACGCTATCCGGCAAACGCGAAAGCATGTTGATAATGTTTTTGCGTTCGATTGTTTCGTCATAGGATGAGTCAAAGATGAAAGAGGTATAACCGTATTTCGCCATATCCATCGAAATTCTTTTGATGATATGAGAACGCGTCGGATTCTCGATGTCATTCAGAATCATGCCGATTGTCTTGGTTTGGTTGCTCCTCAGGCCGATGGCCATCAAATTGGGAAAGTAACCCATTTCGGCTGCTTTTTCATGGACGCGCTTGCGTGTGTCCTCTGCTACCAATGGATCGTCGTTCATCGCTTTCGAGACTGTGGAGAATGAAACCCCCAAATGTTTTGCGATATCTTTAATGGTTACTTTGCTTTTCTTTTTCTCATTCATCGACATTTCACTCATTTCTTAAATCTCCTCCCAAAAATGTTGAATTTTC
>CAZDUN010000030.1:1074-3696 GCA_964508615.1 uncultured Pelolinea sp.
TAAATGGCTGTAAATAGCTATCGAGCCTTATGTGTCTGAGGTACAGACCTAACCCCAAATAGTTTGCTTAAGGCGGATATTTGCGATAGAATTACAACGTTGTAATCGAACAAGAGAAGACACATGAACGGAGCGCGCATGTTGAAAACAAAATTGATTCATCCCGAAATCTTGTATGCCTTGGGTAAAGCCGGTCATGGCTCGCGCATTTTGATTGCAGATGGAGACTATCCAGTCTCCACCACAGCGGGAGTGAATGCTGAAATTGTGCACCTCAACCTGGCTGCCGGTATAGTCAATTGCACGCAAGTCTTGGAGGTGCTTCTACATATTCTCTTGATCGAAGATGCTGCCCTAATGGATGTGCCTGCTGGCCAACCTGCCCCACTGATTTGGGATGAATTCACCAAATTGTTTGCACAAAATGACTTGGTTTTTCCAATTAAAAAATTGGAGCGTTTTGATTTTTACAAGGAAGTATCCAGCATGAATACCGCTCTTGTCATTCAAACCGCTGAAACCAGGGAATACGCCAATTTGCTCCTCACCGTTGGTTCACTCTAGCTGAAGGTATATCAGGAGGTACAAAATGAAATTATCCTGTACAAGTTCGATGGTTCCCGGAGATACGCTGGAAGAAAAAGCACTGAAGCTGAAGAAATGGGGCTTTGATGGTATAGCTGTTTTTGCTGATTATATGTCCTGGAGTGATGCAAAGCTCGATGAGCTCAAAGGATTGTATGCCAACACTGGTATTCTACCTTGTGAATTCGTCTTCATGGATCCAATCTACGGCCACCTGATGGATGAGGATTCTAATCTGCGGAAATCCGCTCGCAAAATGTATAAAGATGCGATCGGTGTCAGCCGGGAGATTGGGGCGATCACCGAAATGGAATACGATTACCGTGCTCAGGATCCATTACCGCTCTTCGAGCCCTACAAACAGATGTCCCCTGAACAAGAAACGGATTTCATCGCGATGCTCGCTGATTTGGCTGCAGTCGCGCAGGGTAGCACAGCGCAGGTACTAATCGAGCCGATCAATCGCTACGAGACCCAATTCTTAACCCGTATCCAGGATTGCAAAGCCATACTCGAAAAAGCGAACCTTCCCAATACCGGTATTCTGGCTGACTTGTTTCATCTCTCAATTGAAGAAGCTGACCTGCCTGCCAGTTTGCGCAGCGCCAAAGGCATGATCAAACACGTGCATTTGGCCGATAATAACCGTTTGCTGCCTGGGCATGGAAGCATCGATTGGGATGCCTGTATTTCAGCTTTGAGAGATGCGCAATTCGATGGATTCATGAACCTGGAATGTGCCATTACCGGCGATATCGAGATTGAATTGCCTGCGACAGTCAGTTTTTTGCGAGAATTGATCAATCAATAAAACAGGAGTCGAAAAATGCGAAATCCCAAAGCGCTTGTGGTTCCATTCCGATTCAGGGAAGGTTATCCGGATGAGATTGTCGATCAACATGTTCAATTATCATTAGGCCTGTTGGATGAAATGGACCTGGATTATGATTTGGCGGAGAATGTAATTCATCCTGGTCAAGCAGACCTGGTTTGGAAAAATTATTCCCCTGTAAATTATGATTTTCTTATATTGCTTATTCCCACCTGGATCGAACCTGTGCTGGTTTTGCGGGCTGTCAAACCCTTCTCCTCTAAACCAATGGTCGTATGGGGTTTTGGTACTTTCATACATGAGGGCGAACGCGTTAATTTGGGTTCAATACCTGGTGCGGGTGTGGTGAAGGGTAGCCTGCGCGAGTTGGGCATCCAACATGAATTCATATATCAGATGCCGGGGAAGGAAGAAGTGAACAGGAAAATCAAATCCCGGATCAGAAAATTCGCCAATGTCGCGCGAACAATCACGCGGCTGGAGCAAACGCGCATTGTCACTATCGGCTATCTTTTTGGGGGTATGGCTTTGGGCGATATGGATCTGATGAAGATGAGATCGGTATTTGGGCCGGAAATTGTTGAATTGGATTCCTATTCCCTCATCCGGCGCATGGAAAAACTGGATACCGGAAGCAAAACATTCAAACAGGATATTGCTTTTATCAACCAGTATCTGGCGAATTCGCTTGGCGGAAAAACAGAAAAAGTAACCCGGATGTTCTCCGCTCTTAAGCAAATCATTGAGGAAAATCAAGCCCAGGCAATTACGTTGAAGTGTCATTTTGAACTCAGCCAGGAATTTGGCTTGACACCGTGTATTCCGCTTTCCATTTTGGGAAATTCGATCGTGGCATCCTGCGAAGCAGATATCCCGGTGGTTTTGACACAGTTGATCTTGCATTATCTCTCTGGTGGTGAAATTACTACATACGCGGATATCCACGAGATCACGGATGAGAGCATGTTGGTAGCCGCCTGCGGTTTCGCACCAACGGGTATGTGCATCGGGAATAAAGCGATTTGTGACTTGCCGACTGGTGATCCAACCGGCTTGGGTGCCACTTTTGGGGATTACATTACCAATAAGAATTACTTACGAGAAGGCCAATTATCAATCGCGCGCATTTTGAAGGACACGGATGGGGGATTCACGCTGCACTACGCGAATGGCAGAACGGTCGTAGATATCGGCTGGGTATCAGA
>CAZDUN010000030.1:3706-18208 GCA_964508615.1 uncultured Pelolinea sp.
GCTCGAGATATGGGCAGTCATCATTATGCCTTTGTATATTCAGATCTGGCGGAAGAATTAGCTTTGTTCTGCGATATGAAAAAGATCCGTTTCTTGAAAAATTAATAGAGGGCAGGAGAGACTTTGTGATCAACAAACGCAGAATAACACCGCCGTTCTTTGAATTGGGTCCAAAAGCATATTCCTTTGGTAAGGATTTCGTTGAGCTGGCGATGTATGCTGACCAGTTGAGCATCGAATTCGATGTGAGAGTGATCGTAACACCGCAGTATGTGGATATTCCAATTATTGCGCGGGATACCCAAAACCTTTTCGTATTTGCGCAGCATATGGATTCGCTTGAGATAGGCCGGGGGGTGGGGTCTGTGCTTCCGGAAGCGGTCAAAGCCGCCGGCGCCGATGGTGTGCTTCTCAACCACGTTGAGAGGCGCCTTTCGATGACCGAGCTCGAAAAGGTTTGCCGACGGGCTGAGGAAGTGGAATTGATGACTATGGTTTGCGCGGATAATCTGGATCACGCTGCGCTGATCGCAGAGATGAAACCAGAGATCATTATTGTGGAATCCCCGACCTTGATCGAATCCGGTAAGCGAACAGCAATTGAAATGGAACAGATCGGTCATGTAAATCATGCGATTTGGCAGATTAGCCCGGATACGCTTGTGCTGCATGGCGCAGGTATCAATAGCGCCAAGGATGTTTATGATGTCATCTCAGCCGGCGCCCAGGGAACTGGATCGACCAGCGGCGTGATGTTAGCTCAGGACCGTAGGATGGTCCTGCGAGAAATGATCAACTCCGTGCATCAGGCATGGATTGATAAATAACTATCTTCGGAGGCAGTGATTATGACCATATTTAGCAAGAAGTATGAAGTCCAATCCCAAAGAATACCAACTTTTCATGATGTGACGGATAAGGTTAAGGAAGCTTTGAATGAATCAGGAATTCAAAATGGAATCTTGGTTGTCTATTCTCCCCATACCAGCTGCAGCGTTTTGATTCAGGAATATTGCCATGACCGTAATTACTGGGGAACAGAATTGCTCATGCAGGACTTGTTGGATGTATTTGAAAAGATCATTCCAACCTGCAGAACCGAAGGCCAGTATCTACACCCTGGCCCAGAGCATATCAAATTCGCGGAAGGAAATGGCGAATTGGCTTCCTGGGGCTTGAATACGGATGCACACCTGCGTTCGCTTATCCTCGGCAGGTCAGAATCAATTCCGGTGGTCGATGGCCATTTGGAATTGGGTAATTTTGGTTACATTTACCTGGCTGATTTTGACCAAACACGCGAAAGGCAAAGAAATGTTTGCGTGCAAATCGTTGGAGAATAACCCCCCATATTTTTATAGTGGAGTTAAGGATGACAATGCAGCCTGATCCTATTGTTCAGATGAAAAAAATCGGCAAAGTTTTTGGATCTGTGCGCGTGTTGGAAAACGTTGATTTCAACATAAATCCCGGTGAGGTACATGTATTGGCCGGTGAAAATGGCGCGGGAAAATCTACCCTGATCAAGATCCTGGCTGGCGTACATACCAGCTATGAGGGAGAAATCTTCTTTGAAGGTAAACGGATATCGCCGGCTTCCCCGGTGGATGCCAATAACATCGGGATTTCTGTCATCTACCAGGAATTATCTTTAGTCCCATCAATGAATGTGGTTGATAATTTATTTCTGGGGCGCGTGGAAGCAATAAACGGGTTTGTACAAAAACAAAGCCAGGTTGAAAAATCCAAAAGATTGCTCAAGGACCTGGACCTCAATGTTGATGCAATGGAATTGGTGGAAAACCTGCCGATGCCAATGCGACAGTTAATTGAGATCGCCAAAGCGGTCAGCTTAAAAGCAAAAGTGATCGTTATGGATGAACCCAGCAGTGCCTTGAACGCGCATGATGCTGAACGGCTTTTCTCGTTGATTGACACGATGAAGAAATCCAATTACGGTATTGTCTATATCACTCATCGCATGGAAGAGATCGAACGATTGGCTGACCGCATCACAATTTTGCGTGATGGCAAATGGATTGCTTCGGCACCTGCCAGCGAATTCACCAGTCATAAATTGATCACTCTAATGGTTGGAAGGGAGATCAATGAACAAATCAATCGTGAAAAATCCATCGGATCTGACCAGGAAAAATTCCGTGTGGAAAGTGCAAATTTACTGGATCCTGCCGGTTCCGGCAAAATGATCGTGGATGATGTCAGTTTGTCTGTAAAAGCGGGAGAAGTCTTGGGTATCGCCGGGCTGCGCGGCTCCGGCGCATCGGAATTGCTTTCCGGTTTATTTGGCGCTTACGACCGTTCTATTGTGGATCGTCTGGTTCTCAATGGGAAGGAAATCAATATTCGCAATCCGAAACAAGCAATTACGCATAAAGTAGCCATGCTGACCAATAATCGGAAGACAACCGGATTGGTACTGTCCATGTCGATCAAGGACAACACTTGCCTGGCGAATTTACCAATTCTGTGTAGAAATGGATGGCGTGCTACTTCTTTGGAAAAGAAGGCCGTAGAAAAACAGGATGATACCCTTAATTTTCACGTTGCCTCGCTGGATACGGAAGTTGAATATTTATCCGGTGGTAATCAACAAAAGGTGGTTCTGGCAAAATGGCTTCAGATTGAACCTGAAGTGTTGCTTTTGGATGAACCAACACGCGGCATCGATGTCGGCGCAAAGCACGAGGTCTATCACCTGATTGATGAATTGACTAAAAAAGGTATCGCGATTTTACTAATCACCTCTGAAATGCCGGAACTAATCGCTCTCAGTGACAGGATCATCGTTATGCATCGCGGAAAAATTACCGCTGAGTTTCATAAAGAAGAAATTACGGCGGAGAAGGTGTTGGAAGCAGCAATGGGCAAGAAGGAGACTGTGTAATGAATATGGCTGCAAAAGAAGAAAGTATAAAAATAGAGAACAAGAATCAAATGGCAATGGACCGGAAAATAAAGATCAAAAAGATCATGTCAAACGAAATCACCAAAGCCCTGGCGGCGCTTATTTTGGTGATTGCCATGGGCCTTTTATTCAATGCCAATGGTGCATTTTTAAAGTTGGGAACGCACCGTGACACACTGCGCTCTGCTTCGGTTTACGGAATCCTGGCTTGCGGCATGACGCTGGTGATTATTTCCGGCGGCATTGACCTCGCGGTGGGCAGCGTGCTGGCTTTAGTTGCGGTGATCTTTTCAATTCTCACCATTCATTGGGAATGGGCTCCTTTTATCGTCATTCCGCTTTGCATCGGGATCGGCGCACTCACGGGTGTTGTATCGGGCAGCCTGATCTCATTTGCGAAATTACAGCCATTTATTGCGACGCTGGCCATGCAAGTCTTCGCGCGCGGCCTGGCGCGTTCGATCACTGGCGGAAAAAAAGTATCCACATATATGCAATTGGGATCGGGCGAATTTGTTACCAGGGAATTGCCTAAGATCTTCTCGCAGATTGACACGAAAATTTTTGGCGGCAATTTGAATGTCGTCAGCGTGATTTTCTTTGTGTGTTTTGTGATCACATGGATATTGTTATCCAAACATAAATGGGGACGCGAGATTTATGCCATAGGCGGCAATGAAGAAGCCGCCAGGCTTTCCGGTGTACCGGTGAATATTTCGAAGACAATGGTTTATGTTTATATGGGCGCGTTATGCGCAATTGCCGGTATTTGTGTTGCGGCACAGGAAACCCAGGGCGATCCGGGCGCTGGCTCGGGTTATGAGTTATCTGCCATCGCCATGTCTGTGATCGGAGGGATCAACATGAGTGGCGGGCGCGGCAACATGGGCATGACTTTCCTTGGCATACTAACCATGTCATATATGGAAAAAGTGCTGAGTATCAATGCAGTTCCAGAAGCTGCGCGTTTAATGATCACAGGTTTGATTATCGTAGTTGCGGTATTAGCCCAACGCAAAAGCCGTTAAGGATTAAAACTTCATGACTGGTTTAAGGTTGACAAAGGTGTTTAAAACAGGTATTATAATTAAAACGTTGTAAATGAGCATAGCGTTTGGTGCATAATACCTGCACAACGGTAGGAAGAGCAAAAAACTCAGGAATTTAAAATGAAGAAAAAAAATTTTATGAATAAATTACAACGTTGTAATATTCAACAGAAAAATTGATTATTTATATAAAATGGAGGAGGTGCGATTGAGAGATTGTTGTTCCGGTTGAGGTTCTTTGAGCGAATTTACTTACAAGGAGAAAGAAAGAAAATGAATACAGGAAAATCATTCAAAAACGTATTTTTCACCCTTATGATCATCAGCACTTTGCTGGTCGTCACAGCTTGCTCAAGTTCTAGCGCCGCCCCGGCTGAGGAAACTGCGGTTGAAGAAGCTGCTCTTGCAGAAGGAACTGCTGATGAAGAGATGAAAGAATTTGAATTTTGCCAGATCAATACCAATCTGGCTGAACCCTGGATGGTCCAGATGGATGAGGACATCAAAATTGCAGCGGCAGAATATCCTAGTGAGACATACCCGAACGTTACCGTTACCGTGCAGTACAAGGACTCACAAGGCGACGCGCTGCGCATGCGCACCCAGGTTGAAGAATGCGTTATCGCTGGTGTGGATGCGATCCTCATCAGTCCGGTCGAAGCAGATCCGTTAACCGAACCACTGGCTGAAGCATTCGATGCCGGAATACCTGTTTTCCTGGTGGCTCGCGGCGTTAATGGCGAAAAGTATACTCAATATATTGGCTCGGATGAATGGAAATTGGGATACGCAGCCGGCCAATGGATTGTTGAAAACTATGCCGGAACTGCCCCCAAGGTCGTTGAGCTCACCGGCCAAATGACCTCCACGCCTGCCCAGGAACGCCATGAAGGTTTCTTGAAAGCCATTGAAGGCAGTGATGTGGAAGTTATTTTTGAAGCGGATGCGGAGTGGTCCGAGCCCGTAGCGCGCTCTGAAATGGAATCCGCTCTGGCAGTGTATGATGATATTGACATCGTATTTGGCGCAAATGACCCTTCTGCTCACGGTGCCTATACCGCTGCCAAGGCAGTTGGTCGTGAGGGCGAGATGGTTTTCATCGGCATTGACGGTTTGGCTTACGAAGGACAGGTTTACGTTCAGGATGGCACATTCGCAATGACCATTATTGATATCACTGGCGGTGATATTGCAGTTCACAATGCGGTGAAATATTTGATGGGCGATGAGATCGGTGAAAAAATCTATTATAAGGATGCTTTTTTATTCACCAAGGAAGGCAAATCAGTCGTAACCATTCCTGAAGGCGTCAGGGATTAACGCCAATAATTGTGGAAAGGCCATGCACTCCGCATGGCCTTTTTCTTATAGGTCATTATTTTATTAATCATTGAAAACATTGGCAATATTTACCTTAAAAACAAAAGGAAAAAATGGAATTCAGCAATTTTTTCTGGATCAATGAACCAAAAACTTACCAGCTTGAGTATGATTCTCTGACCCTGCAGACCGAACCCGGCACTGATTTATGGCAGCGCACTTATTATGGTTTTCAAAACGATAACGCACCAGCTTTTGTGATGCCAACGAAAGAGCGCGAATTTTCTTTCACCATAAATGTACGCTATACTCCCCAACAATTATTTGATCAGGCCGGAATTATAGTTTATCAAGACAAGGAAAACTGGTTTAAAGCATCAATTGAATTCGAAACTGGCGAGAATTCCAAATTGGGCAGCGTTGTGACCAATCATGGTTTTTCTGATTGGGCAACCACCGATATTCAAGGCGGATCGGAAATCAATGTGTCCTACCGCCTGAGCCGTAGAAATGAGGATTTCCTGATCGAAAGCGCTTTGTGTGGAAATATTTTTAGACAGATGAGAATTTTCCATTTATTTGAGGCGACCGGGCTGGTCCAAACTGGCATTTACGCCTGCAGTCCTTTACAATCTTCATTCCAGGCGCGATTCTTATTTATTAATTTTGGGAAATGTGTTTGGGAACCTTATCAAAAATAGCCTTTTCACTTACCGAAGATCCAAGCCCATTTTTATGAACGTTTCTCTAGCATCCGCATACATCCTCGCCCACTCCGGCAGGGGCTGGAGCGTCCCCACGTCGTAAGCCCGGTCGAAGCGCACCCCTGGGTTGCCGCCCGGCAGCTGGAAGACGTGCTCGTATTTCGCCATCAATTCCAGCACCCATTGATTAGCCTGCTGCAGGCTGACGCCCTGGCGGCTGACAGCCTGCCCAACCTCACCCATCAGGCGCGCTTCCAGTCCGCTGGCATTGGGCAGCAGACCATCGGCGGAGCCGCAGCCTTCCAGGTGTCCGCCGCTGACCGTGATGGCGATGGCGTTGGCGGCCGTTTCGTAGAGTAATTCGCGCGTGAGTGCGCCGCTCTTGGGGTAAACGTCTGATACGATGATGGCCGGCGCGTTGCGCGCGAAGGCTTGCAGCACCACGCTTTCCACCCACAGCACCTCGGGCGTGCTGGTGGCCACATGGCGGATGTGGATGGGGTGCAGGATGTGGTAATCCGCGCGGTTGGTCAGATTGCCCAGGATAATGGAAGCCACCGAGACGACCGCGCAGCCGGGCGCGTCCCCGCCCAGCCCGCCGGCGATGGCGCAATACAACCCGCCATTGCGCATGCCGTATTCGATGGAATTGACCGCCCGCGCGATGTTGCGGTTGTCGATCTTCAGTTCGTTCAGCATCGGGATCAGGTGCGCGTCGCAGGGGCGCAGGTAATGCGGGTGGGAAGCCGCCAGGTCGCCCAGCTCTGAAACGCTGCTTTGCGCAGCCAGCAGTCCCATGCCCGGCCGGCCGACGTGCGCCAGCGCTTGGTGCAGGTAGGTCAGTTCGCGGCGCGTGGCGCTGATCTCCAGCGCTTCGCCGGTGCGCACTTCGCGCCCACCCACCTCGGCCAGCGAACCGCAGGTGATCAGATCAACGATGGGCTCCTGCGCCCAGCTCATCACGGCTGGCAGGAAGAGCGCCTCCGGGTGCGGCGCGCCGGGGTTGCCAGCCCACACCAGCGGGGGCCGTGTATCCATGATCTTGCGCGGGAAGAGCACGCGCTCGTCGGCAGCGCAGCCCATGCTCAAGCTGGTTTTCATTTGTTTTAAACCGGTTTCCAGCTCGGTGCGTTCAAAGCGCAGCACGCGTTCGCTGCTGCGGTTGTAGGCGCCGATCAACGCTGCCAGCTCGAAGCCGGCTGCGAAAATGCGGTCAGCCAGGTCAGGGTCATCCGGAACCGGTATCTGCCGATCCCATTTCAGGTCGTATTGCCGCACCAATTGCATGCAGGTCATGGCGACCTTTTCCAGGTCCCAGTTTTCTTCGGAGAGGTAAATACCAGTATTGGACCGGTCGAGGATTTCCAGGTAATCCATTGGTCAGGCCTTTTCCATTAGTCTGCGCGCCAGCTGCAAGGCTTGCACGGCGTCGGGCGCGCTGCCGTCCGCGCCGATGCGCGCGGCGTATTCCGGCGTGACCGAGGCGCCGCCCACCATTACCTTGAAGCGCCCGCGTTCACCCATGCTTTCCAGCGTGCGGATCAGGTCGCCCATGAACGGCATGGAAGTGGTCAGCATGGCCGAACAGCCGATGATATCCGCGCCGGATTCAAGCGCGCTGGAGATGATGCGCTTGATGGGCACATCCACGCCCAGGTCGATCACCTCGAATCCGCCGGTGGTCAGCAGGGTGGAAACAATGTTCTTGCCGATATCGTGGATGTCCGATTGGATGGTGGCCAGCACCACACGCCCCTGCCGTCTGCCCGCGGAGCCGCTGTCAACCCCCACGCGTTCGAGTTCGGGCGTGATGACCGCCAGGGCGGCTTTCAGGGCGCGCGCGCTGAACATCAACTGCGGCAGGAAGACCTCACCGGCCTCAAACTGCTGCCCAACGATATCCGCCCCGCGCATCAAGCCCTCGTTGAGGATGGCTTGCGCGTCCAGTCCGGCGGCCAGCGCGGCGCGCGCGGCAGTTTCCGCTGCCTCGGCGTCGCCGTCGATTAAAGTTTGTTGGATGAGGTCAAGAACACTTGTATTCATGTAATGTGAATTTTGCATTCAATTATAAACTTTCTGATTTACAAAAAAGCAGTTCGGGATTTTTTATCGATTTATTCCGCAAAAAGGGCATGAATAGAACGAAATAGATTGGCGCGTTTGAACCAAAACTCTATTATTTATTGACGTTCGATACCATATTTATGAGCGATTGTTTACCAAATTATTTCAGAATCGATCTTCTGGATTTTGAAATCTGTTTACGGAGTTAAGAACAAATAGAGTCTCCGGAACTTCCGGAGACTCTATTTGGTACTTTTCAGGATTACGATAGAATTTTCTGAATTTCCTCCCGATCAAAATCGAGCACAATCTGCCCATCGATATCGAAGGTCGGCGTGATCTGTACGCCACCGCCCCATGAGCGCACCTGGCGCGCGGCGTTCAGGTTGACCGAGATATCCACTTCAATGAAGGGAATTTTATTATCCCGCAGCCAGGCGCGCGCGATGCGGCAATCGGGGCACCAGGGTGTGCAGTACATCACCACGCCGCCGCTGGGCAGGTCTTCTTCTTTATACAGGTGGCTGACCTTCTCCTCGGCATTCGGGATGATCTTTTTTAACTCATTCAGGAGAATTTCATTATCCGGCTGCTCATCGATGTCGTGGATGTCAATGTAGCGGATAATGCCATCCTTATCGATGATGAATATGGCGCGTTCGCTGTGGCCTTCTTTACGCAGCACGCCATACCTTTCCGCGACTTTGCCATGCGGCCAGAAGTCGCTCATGAGCGGGAAATTGATCCCGCCCAGGCTTTCCGCCCATGCTTTCAAACAGGGAACGTGATCGACGCTGATGCCCAGAACCTGGACATTCAATCCCGCGAAGGTGTCGTGCAGCACCTCATACGACGGGATCTGGCCTGTTCAGACCGGCGTCCAGGCCAGCGGGAAGAACACCAAAACCACTGTCTTTCCGCGCAAGTGCGAAAGCGTCACGTCCTTGCCGAGATGGCAGGGGAGGGTGAAATCGGGGGCAGGCATGCCCACTTGAAGTTTCATATGACCTCCAGAAGTACCTTTTCTGTATGTATTATAATTTTGCCTGTTATAGGCAAACCTGAATTAACAATTCTCTAATAGCAAAGGAAATGACTATGTACAAAGTCGTATTGCTCCGGCACGGCGAAAGCGCCTGGAATAAAGAAAACTTATTTACCGGTTGGACAGATGTGGATCTTTCTGAAAAAGGTGTTTCGGAAGCCCATAACGCCGCCAAATTATTGAAAGAAGGCGGCTATACCTTCGACTTGGCTTTCACATCCGTACTCAAGCGCGCCATCCGTACCCTGTGGATTGTGCTGGATGACATGGATTTGATGTGGATCCCGGTGATCCGCTCCTGGCGTCTGAATGAACGCATGTACGGCGACCTGCAGGGGCTGAACAAAGCCCAGACTGCCGAAAAGTTCGGCGAGGAGCAGGTGCACGTTTGGCGGCGCAGCTATGATGTACCCCCGCCAGCGCTCACCAGCGCTGATGAGCGCTATCCCGGCAAGGACGCGCGCTATGCCAGCCTGCCGACTGATGAAATTCCGATGACTGAATGTCTCAAGGATACCGTCGAGCGTTTCCTGCCCTATTGGGTGGACGCGATCGTGCCGGAGATCAAACAGGGCAGGAAAGTCGTCATTGCCGCGCACGGCAACAGCCTGCGCGCCCTGGTGAAATACCTGGATAATGTCTCGGATGATGAGATTACCGGGTTGAACATCCCCACTGGCGTTCCGTTGGTGTATGAATTGGACGCGGATATGCGCCCGATTAAGCATTATTACCTTGGCGACCAGGACGCGGTCAATGCTGCCATCAACGCGGTGGCCAACCAAGCCAAGAAAAAATAGCGATTTAGAACAGAGAAAAGCAGCCCGCGGGCTGCTTTTTGTTTTACATTTTGAGGTAGTCAGATATGAAATTGCTTAATCAATATTCTGATTAGTACTCAACTGTGTGAATGGCGATACCCAATGTGCCGGGGCCGACATGCGTGCCGATTACAGGGCTGAGATCATAGATTTCCAGTTCAAGGCAATCTATACGGCTGGCGAGCGCCTGTTTGACTGTTTCGGCATCTTGCGGCACCTGCGCATGGATCACGCCCACGCGTGCTTTCTTACCGCCGGCTTTTTCAACCGCCAGGTCGATCAGGCGCTGCATGGCTTTTTTCTTGGTGCGTACTTTTTCCAAAGCGTCGATCTTCCCTTCGGGAGTGAGATACAGGATGGGTTTGATATCCAGGGCACTGCCCAGGAAGCGCGATGCGCCGCCGATACGGCCGCCTTTGTGCAGGTATTCCATGGTATCCACCATGAAAAAGATACTTTGGTTCTTTATAATACGCTCTGCCAGGGCGACCAAATCCGCCGCGTTTGCGCCTTTCGCACGCGCCGCAACCAGCGCTTTCAGGATCAAGGACAAGCCGGCTGAAGTTGTTTTGGAATCGACCACTTCCAGGGGAACCCCGGCCAGGTGTTTTTGCGCCATCAGGGCGGAATCCACCGTACCGCTGATGCCGGAGGAGATTAACACGGCAATGACCGCTTCGCTGTCTTTCGCCAGGTCCTGGATGACCTGTTCGAACTCACCGTAGGTAGGCTGCGAGGTGGTCGGGATGGTCTTGGATTTTGCCAGCATATCATAGAACTGCGAAGGATTGATATTGATCCCGTCACGATAATTTGTGCCGTCCCAATGCAAATTCAATGGCATGACCGTGATTTCATTTTCTTTTACAAAAGCCGGGGATAAATAGGCAGTGCTGTCGGTAATCAGGGCGATTTTTTTCATTCAGAACTCCTTATTATTAAAATAATAATTATTTCAATTAAGCTCTTATTGATTAACAATAAAAAACAAAAATAGTTGCTGGGTCAATGGTTCTGGTGCGCGAAAAGCATGCTTCCGGCTTTTATTTAAAGTATGATTTTCATCTGAAAGGTTTTTAAACATGCTGTCTATCCTTGAAAGCGGTAAACCGGACGCGCCGGCCATTCTGTTCCTGCATGGCGGCGGCTTGAGCGGTCAATCCTGGCTGCCGGTCATGAGAAAACTTGGAGATTTCCACTGTTTGGCGCCCGACCTGCCCGGACAGGGCAGCAGCCGGGATGTGCCTTACAGCATCGAGTGCTGCGTCAGCGAATGCGCAGATATCATCCGCGGAAAAACGAAAACACGGCGGGCGCATATTGTGGCGCTTTCGCTGGGCGGGCCGGTGGCTTTCAGGTTGGCCGCGACGCATCCTGATTTGGTTGATCACATCCTGATCTCGGGCAGTTCGGGGCAGATCCCGCGCTGGCTGGCAGCGTTGGGCAAATCATCATTATGGATGTATAAGCTTTATAACCAGGATTTTCTCATCCGCGAAACCATGCTTCAGCACGGCATTCCACAGCAATACGCTCACCTGGTTGAGGATGACCTGCGCTGGTCGCTGGATGCGGCTTTCATGAGCTGCTTCATGGATGAACTGGCTGCCTGGCAGCTGCCGGAACGCATCGACCATCCCCTGCTGCTGGCGGTGGGGACACGTGAACCCAGGGCAGCTCGCGTATTCGCGCGGAAATACCTGCGCAGATTTCCAGCCGCGCGTGGCATCTTGATTCCCGGCGCGCGGCATGCCTGGAACCTGCAATTCCCTGAATTATTTGCCAGCCTGGTGCGGGCCTGGATTGAAGGCCACCCGCTGCCACCCGAATTTAAACCTTTAGCGCTGCGCTAAACGGGCGGGACGTAAATGGCCTTTATGCTACAATCAGCCTCTGGAATGGAGGAAATCACATGACAGCATCACTGCCGGCTGAAATCTCTTTTTATGCAGAAGCGGGGTCATTGACCGATGTGTCCCGTTTTTCCGCCCATTTGAAAAATCTCCCCGCTGACGTGGATGGTCTGGCGCGGGTAATCCAGGGATGGATGCTGCATATTTTCTGGGCCGGCCGTTACGGCGAGATGCTGACCACGCGCCGCAAGCAAGAGGTCAATATCCGCTCGGCCGACCTGAAACTGGCGCGCATCCTGGAGAACGACCCCGCCCCGCTGGATCAGGCGCGCACTCCCGATAAAAAACTGATCGGCAATTGCCGCGATTTCTCGATGCTGTTTGCGGCTCTATTGAAACACAAAGGTATACCCGCAAGGGCGCGCTGCGGTTTTGCCACATATTTCACCAAAGGCAAATTTGAAGACCATTGGGTGGTGGAATACTGGCACTCTCAGCAGCAGCGCTGGGTGATGGTTGACGCGCAGTTGGATGAGCTGCAGCGCAGCCACCTGAAAATCAGCTTCAACCCACTGGATATACCCGCCGGGCAGTTCCTGCCCGCCGGCCAAGCCTGGCAGATGTGCCGCAAAGGACAGGCGGACCCGGTCAAGTTCGGCATCCAGGAATACTATGGCATGGAGTTTATCCTGGGGAATGTGCAGCGTGACCTGCTGGCGTTGAACCGCATTGAGGTGCTGCCCTGGGATATGTGGGGATTGGGCGGCAAGCGCTTCAAATCGCTCACCCGCGATCAGCTTGCCCTGATTGACCGCATCGCTCTCTTTACCCTGCTGCCGGATAGCCCACTGGCGGTCATTCAGCAGCTCTACAAGGAAAACCCGCTATTGCACGTGCCGCAGGAATGGCTGTCGGGTACCAGCCAGGCATTTTACCGTTGATATCAAACCACCTATGAAAAAACTTGCGCTTCCGCAATTATTCGGCATCAATGCCTGTTGGCTGGGCCTATCGTTCATGTGGAACAGCCTGCACCCGATCGTCCTGCCGGCCATCCTGCTGCACCTGGTGCCGGCTCATGCCAAGAATTCCTACCTGGGGGGATTGACCTTCTTCGGATTGTTACTGGCGATGGTCATCCAGCCTATCTCCGGCAGCCTGAGCGACCGCTGGCAATCACGCTGGGGCAGGCGGCGTCCTTTGGCTTTGCTGGGCAGCGGCCTGGACCTGGTCTTCCTGGGGCTGCTGGCCTGGTCGGGTAATCTCTGGGTGGTGCTGATTGGCTATGCCGGTCTGCAGATCGCCTCGAACATTGCCCAGGGGCCGCTGCAGGCTTTGATCCCTGATCTGGTGCCCCACGCCCGCATGGGCGCGGCCAGCGCGGTGAAGAACCTGATGGATATGGCCGGTTTGGTGATCGCTTCGCTGGCTGCCGGCAATCTGCTGGCACCGGAAGACCGCCACCCGACTGCCATTATGCTGACCGTGATGGGCGTGCTGATCATAACGGCGTCGCTGACGCTTGTCACCGCCCGCGAACAACCCAGCCTGGGGGAAGGATCGGATGAAAAACCTCTTCCAGGGAAGTTCGTCGATTTGACGAAAATTTTCAGCTTCAACCACGGCACCCACCGCAGCTTCAAATGGCTGGTTTCTTCGCGCTTTGTTTTCCTGCTGGGGGTATATGGCGTGCAGGCATTCGCGCAATACTACATAAAAGATGTCATGCTGGCAGCCAACCCGGTGAAAGCCACCAGCCAGATTATGACAGCGCTGGCAGGGATGCTGGTTGTTTCAGCGCTGCTGGGCGGCTGGCTGGCAGATCGCATCGGTTCGCGGCGGGTGATCGTCATGGCCAGCCTGATCTCCGCGCTGGGCTGCGCGTTATTGGCGCGAGCCGCGGATATGCCCAGCCTGATCCGTTATGCCGGGATTGTGGGCGCGGGCATTGGCCTGTACCTCACTTCGAGTTGGGCGTTGGCCAGCCGTTTGGCGCCAAAAGAGCAGGCCGGCCGCTTTCTAGGCTTGACCAACCTGGCCACCGCCGGCGCCAGCGCGGCCAGCCGCCTGCTGGGCATCCCCATCGATCTGTTGAATAACGCCCAGCCCGGCCGTTTCATGGGATACACGGGTTTGTTCATTTTGGGCACGGCCGGCGCGCTGCTCAGCCTGTTGCTGCTGGCCAAGGTAGAAGATTAAAGAAAAAGCGCAGACTGGATTTTCTCAGTCTGCGCATCGATCTCCGTTGTTATTACTGGTTCAGAATGTATTCGAAGGCTGCCTGCAGGACGGTATCCTGACCGGAGAGCACGCTAGCCTCATCCACAGCCAGGCGCACGCCCGGCTGAACGCCCTGCCCCTCCAGGAAAATGCTGCCATCCGGCAGGGTGAAGCGCCCGGTCGGGACGGTCATTTCGATGCCATCTGGCAGCAAAAAGTTACCGCGCGCCGTTTCGGCTTCCACGCCGGCGGTGGGGAATTGCCCCATCACCACCATGCCGGGCACCTGGCTGAAGCCGTAAGCCTCGATCTCGCAAGCGGAGTAACAGAACTGGTCCACCAGCAGCACCATCCGATCGAACGCGTATTGCTCCACGTTGGGGAAAACCTTGTCGCGCGGGCCATCCGGCTCGAACTTGCCGGTCTTGTCACTGTAGTATTCCAACTGTCCCAGTAAAATGTCCTGGTCATACAGGAAACCGGCCAACCCCAGCGGCGCG
>CAZDUN010000031.1:0-9334 GCA_964508615.1 uncultured Pelolinea sp.
TAGTGTAGGTAGAAATTCGAGCGCGAGATATCGGCTAGCTCAGTGATCTGGCTGATGCGGATTTTGTGATAGGGAGTATCCTGCATTAAGGCAAACAGCGCTTCCTGAATGAGTTTGCGTGTCCGGCGAATGCGGCGGTCTTCTGATTCTGCCATACAAAAACCTCTTTTTGTCCATTATCCTGCGCTTTTTGGAGATTGATGTTTGCCAGACGGCGCATGCGGGAGTATATTTCAAATAATGTAGATTATGCTACAAATGTCCATTATCTGCAATATTTTAATAACGATTGAAAAAGATGAAGAAACAGATGAAAAATTTCTTGCGATCACCGCTGACGCTGGTGTGGTTGTGCGCTTTCATGGATGTGATCGGTATTTCGATTATTAACCCTTTCCTGTCTCAGTACATCCTGCAATATGGCGCCTCGGTTGCACAGGCAGGCTGGGTGCTTTCCGCCAACTCATTCATTGCTTTTTTCAGCAGCATCATTTGGGGACGCCTGTCGGATCGATTTGGCCGCAAGCCGATCCTGTTCATTTGCCGTATGGGTTCGCTGGTGGGATACCTGCTGCTGGCTTTTTCGCACAATCTGTTCTTTTTAATTGCCGCCCGGGTCGTTGACGGCATATTTTCGCGCGGTATCCTGATCTCGCTGACAGTGGTGGGCGACCAGGTACCGGCGCAAGAGCACAGTGCAGAAATGAGCAAAATCGGTTTAGCCTGGATCCTTGGCAACCTGGTCGGTCCGGCGATTGGTGCGATGCTATCCAAATTTGGGCTGGCCAGATTGGGGTTCGCGAGTGCGCTGCTCTCGCTGGGCGCGCTGCTCATCACCCAATTCACGTTGGCGGAGAGCAATAAGGCAATTGTCGCCAGTCAATTGAAAGAAATCGGCCAAACCCCTACGGCCAGTCTGCTGAAGACCGCTGCTCCGCGGGCGCTGCTGGGCCAAAGCTTGTTCATGACGCTTTCCCATTTCGTTTTCGCCACTACGGTATCCCTTTTCCTGGTTATCCGCTTCCAAATGGATAACGTTCGCATTGGCTGGCTGCTTGCCGGTATCGGCTGCGCCAATTTGCTGGTGAGATTATTTGTGTTTCCTTTTGTGCTGCGCTGGCTGCGTGATGAGCGCGCGCTGATGAGCGGTTTGTGGATTTACCTTGTGAGCTTTATATGGCTCATGTTTCTGGACAGCCTGTGGGAATATGCCCTGGTTTACATGCTGGTCAGCTTTGCCACCACCATCAGCGTGGACCTGATGAACGGTATCATGAGCAGAATGGTCAGTGAGAGACAAATGGGTGAAATGATCGGTTTGAACTCGGCGGTGGAAAATATATCCTTGATCCTGGGGCCGGTCATTGGCAGCAACTTGCTGGCGGCCGCAAATCCTTACTATTATGGCATGTCGGCGGCGGTCTTCGGGTTGACCGCGCTGGTGATCGGGCGGAGCTTTTTGGGATTCTCGGCGACTGCCCGGCCTGCCGGGGAAGTCCAACCTGGTTGAATCCGATGCAGTTCTAATTGCCGAATAGTATGGTATACTTCGCCGGTCGGGATAAGACCGGCAAATAAAAAAAATTGAATTGTTTTGAAAAATTCCAAATAGTTGCTCGTCAATATCTGGACGAGCATTTTTCATGTCACGGGTTGAGTGACAGAGCGGACGGGAACCGCGAGGATCCCTCCGGATTCTGGGAACAGAGCGCGTTGGTTGTGAGGCTTCAGGAGTGATCAAAACAAATCAGGAGATTTTGATGACAACTGAATTCAGCCAATTGAGCCTGGCCCCCGAACTGGTCCAGAGCATTGCGGACCTTGAGTACGTAAACCCCACCGCAATTCAAACACGTGTGATCCCGCTCATGTTGGCGCGATCTGACGTGATTGCACAATCCGAAACCGGATCAGGAAAGACCGCCGCATTCGCCCTGCCCATCCTGCAAAACCTGGAGCGTGGGCTGCAGCCGCGCAAAGCCCAGGCTTTGATATTGACCCCCACGCGTGAACTCGCCATCCAAGTGGCGGAAGCCATCGCGCAGTACGGGCGCTACATGCAGGTGGAAGTGATGGCTGTTTATGGCGGGCAGCAATACGCCTCTTCCAAGGCGCGCATCAAGCGCGGTCTGGACATCATTGTTGGAACACCCGGCCGCCTGCAAGACCTGATGCGCCAGAATATCCTGGAACTGGAGGGAATCCGCGCGTTGGTTTTGGATGAAGCCGATGAGATGCTCAGCATGGGTTTCATCGAGGATATTGAAAACATCTTGAGCCAAACGCCCCCTGACCGGCAGACGGCCTTATTCTCCGCGACCATTTCAAAATCCATCCGCAGCCTGGCTGACAAGTATATGCGCGATCCACAAGCGGTGATGATTGAACGCAAGCAGATGACCGTGGCGACCACGGAGCAGCGCTATTGCCTGGTTAACGAAGAGGACAAGCTGGCTGCCTTGACGCGTCTGATCGAGGTCGAGGAGATGGGCGCCACATTGATCTTCACGCGCACGCGCGCCGGTTCAGGCCGCCTGGCGAATGAACTGGTGCAGCGCAGTATCCCGGCTGAAGCGCTGAATGGCGACCTGGCGCAAGAAGCCCGCCTGCGAGTTTTGAATCGTTTCCGCGGTGGACAGCTAAAGGTGCTGGTGGCAACAGATGTGGCCGCGCGCGGACTGGACATTGAAGATATCACGCACGTGATCAACTATGACCTGCCTAACGACCCGGAAGCCTATGTTCATCGCATCGGCCGCACCGGCAGGGCGGGCAAGGATGGCATTGCCATCACCCTGCTGACGCCTGCTGAACGCTACCGCCTGAACCGCATCGAAGGTTTTACCCGCCAGAAAATGACCCAAGCTGAACTGCCCAGTGAAACCCAGGTTTACGCTCATCGCGAGCAGAAGCTAGTGTATAAATTGACCACCTGGCTGCAGCGCGACCGCAGCAAACGCGAAATGGAAATCGTAAATGAGCTGGTGGCCGCCGGCCATGATCCCTTTAAAGTGGCAGCCGCAGCCTTGAAAATGGCGCGCTCGGAAGAAAACCAGCGCCCGGTGGAAAAAATCGGCGAAGTCAATCTCTCACAGAATGGCCGCGCAAACAACCGCCGGGTGAGATCATCGGCGCCGGCTGGCAAGGGCAAGAACGCCCGCAAACCGATTCAGGCCCGCACTGGCCGCAGCACCATCACCAGCGTTGAGGAAGGCATGGTGCGCCTGAGCCTGGAGCGCGGCCGCATGCACGGCGTCCGCCCGAGCGAGGTGGTCGGGACAATCGCATCTTGTGCCAACATTCCCGGCAGTGCCATTGGTAAAATTTTTATTGAAGAACAGCACACGTTGATGGATGTGAGGGAAGAATACCTTTCACGAGTGCTGGGACACACCGGGGCATACAGTTTCCGCGACCAACAGAACGTGGCCATCCGCAGAGCCTGAGGAAATTCGAGGAGCGCATAAAAGCGCTCCTTATTTTTACTGGGCCAGCTTGCCCTGTTTTTCGCGAATTTCCATGATCTGCGCGCGGCATGCGTCTGCCAGAACACCGAAACTGATATCAAGCTTGATCCGGCAGAACGCCAGCATATCCGTTACTGTCAGATAAGGCTCCATGTGCGGCTCGCTGGGAGCGCCGAAGATGTAATGCGTGATGCCGGCTTTGATGGCGGCGGACATGCACATCGAGCAGGATTCAGCGTTGCTGACCAGGCAGAAACCGGAAAAATCCGCTTTGTTGTGCGATTTAGCAAGCAAGCGGATCAAGTTGATCTCGGCATGCGCGGTTGGGTCGTGGTCGCTATTTTGGGTGTTATGCGCCCTGGCGAGCACATTTCCTTTTATGTCCGTCATGACCGCGCCAAAAGGGTAATTGCCTTCAGTGGCAGCAATCTGTGCTTCCTGCATGGCCAACGCCACCAGTTTTTCCTTGGTATCACGATCCACAGTTCAATCTCACGATGAAAATATTCGGTTAAGCATAACACCGGTTTAGGCAGGAGAATCAAACCAGGGCAGACTTCGAACATTAAAAAATGTTGACAAGCGCTGTGGAAATTGCTATGATAGGCTTAATTAGTATGGTGGAACAACAAACAAAGTAATAATAGTGGGAACAATTCGCATTTTTCGACTAATGTGTTCTTACAATCGCTTCCAGGAGGTGCTTATCGAACGATAAATGTTGTCCGTTTAGTGAAATATAAAAATCTAAGGGAGAATAAATATGATTCGCTCAAAAAGTTGGAAACTGTTTGGTTTGTTGATGATGGCTGTAATGGTCGTCAGCGCTTGCGCGCCCGCCGCAGCCGCCCCCGCGGCTGAGGAACCGGCAGCAGAAGCACCCGCGGCTGAAGAACCAGCGGCAGAGGGGAAAACCATCATCGGTCTGTCCTTCTCTGATTTCGCCACCGAGCGCTGGAAGAACGAGGAAGAATTGATGCGCGCTTTACTGGAGGAGAAAGGCTATGAAGTGATCTCCCAGGAAGCTGCCCACGACGTGAAAATGCAGAACGACCAGATCGACAACATGGTCACGCAGGGCGCCAAAGTGATCATCGTCATTGCTGAAGACGGCGATGCGGCTGTAACCGCGGTTGACAGCGCCGCGAAAGCGGGCGTGAAAGTGATCGCTTATGACCGCCTGATCAAATCGCCCAATATCGCTGCGTACATTTCCTTCAATAACGTTGCAGTGGGCTACAACCAGGCTGATGGGGTTATGAAGGCACTGGATATCGAGAACTGGGACGTGGCCGCCAAGGGACCTGCCAGAGTCATCAAGATGGGTGGCAGCCCGACCGACAACAATGCCATCCTGGTGCGCCAGGGTCAAGATCAAATCCTGGATCCTTATGTGGAAGCAGGAAAAGTTGAAATCGTCGCCGACCAGTGGGTGGAAAACTGGGATGCTGCCAAGGCTGTTACTTTGATGGAGAATATGCTGGCATCCGTTGGCAACGATGTGGACGCAGTAGTGGCTTCCAATGATGGCACCGCGCTGGGCGCGCTGCAGGCCATGAAAGCGCAGGGATTGGCTGGCGTAGTTCCGATTTCCGGACAGGATGCCACCGCTGACGGCTGCAACAGCATCGTCAAGGGCGAGCTGACAGTTACGGTCTTCAAGGATATCCGCGAGCTGAGCCCGCTGGCTGTTGAATTGGCCGACCAATTGGCCAAGGGTGAAACCCCCGATTTGGAAATGTACACCCTGGCAGAACTGACCCTGAATGATGCATTGACCGGTGAAGTACCCTGCAAATTCCTGCCTGTCGTTCAGGTCACCAAGGACAATGTGTACGAAGTGGTGGTGGTGAGCGGTTTCCAGGCTTATGACGATGTCTATCGCGACATTCCCGAAGCCGACCGTCCTGCCAAACCTTAGTCAATAAACGAATAAGTTACCTGAAAAGGGGCTTCAAAGGTACCAACCAATCTCAGTGAAGCCCCTTTTCATTCAAAAGATGGAATAACAATGGTAAATGATATTATCCTCGATATTCGCAAAGTTACCAAGAGTTTCCCCGGAGTGGTCGCGTTGGATGATGTCTCGATTAAGATCAAACGCGGCGAAATCCATGGGATTTGCGGGGAGAACGGCGCCGGCAAATCCACCCTGATGATGATCCTGAAGGGCGTTCATCCCTGGGGATCGTATGAAGGGGCGATTCACTACGATGATAAAGAATTGAAACTGGAGAACCGCTCCATCCGCCAAGCCAGTGAGGAAGGCATCGCGATCGTTTATCAGGAATTGACCCTGGTGCCCAATATGACGGTGGGGGAGAATGTCTTCCTTGGCCGGGAACCGCTGACAAAGATCGGCATCAATTGGAACAAGCTCTATTCAGACACCCAACAAATCCTGGATAAATACCACCTGGATATCGACGCCAACACGTTGGTCAAAAATTTGGGCGTTGGAAAGATGCAAATGACGGAGATCGCCAAAGCGCTTTCCGAGGATGCCAAAATATTGATCCTGGATGAGCCCACCAGCGCCTTGTCGGAAGAAGAGATCCTTCATCTGATGGAAATCCTGAAAACGTTGAAATCTCATGGCGTTACCTGCATTTATATCACTCATAAATTATCCGAGCTTTTCAGAATCACCGATACGGTCACCGTGCTGCGCGATGGACGCGTGATCACCACGCAGCCAACCAGCCAAATGAATGAGGAAGCTCTAATCGCGCATATGGTGGGCCGGAAGATCAAGGAGAGGTTCCCCAAAGGCAATCGCAAACCCGGCGAAGAAATAATGCGGGTCGAGGATTTGCACGCTGCCGATCCGGATGATAACAGCCGGGAGGTGGTCAAGGGGGTCAGCTTCAACCTGCGCAAGGGGGAAATCCTGGGAATAGCCGGGTTGATGGGTTCCGGCCGCACGGAACTGGTATCCACGCTCTTCGGCGAGTATGGCAAGATCACCAGCGGGAAAATCCTGCTGGATGGCATTGAAATTGAAAACGCCAGCGCGAATGCCTCGATGAAAAAGGGCATCAGCCTGGTGCCGGAGGATCGCAAGAAATACGGTCTGGTGTTGATCCAGGATATTCAGAAGAACATCTCGCTGGCCAACCTGGATAAATTTTCCACGTGGTATAAAATCGATTTCAATGCCGAGTACAAAGCCACCGGTGAGTTTGCCAGGAAACTGGCAATCAAGGCACCCAATCTTTCAGTCCTGTGCCAAACCCTCTCAGGAGGTAATCAACAAAAAGTGGTCATCGCGAAATGGCTGATGTCTGATCCGCGCATTCTGATCATGGATGACCCAACGCGCGGCATCGATGTGGGTGCGAAATACGAGATTTATAAATTGATGAATGAGCTGGCTGAAAATGGCATCGCCATCATCATGATCTCGAGCGAATTGGAAGAAGTGATCGGCATGAGCGACCGTATCATGGTCATGTGCGAAGGCCGTTCGATGGGAACACTGAATAATCATGAGTTCAATCAGGAAAAAATCATGGCACTGGCGACAGGCGCCGGGTGCCAGGCGGATAAGAGGAGATAATTTATGGGTGAGACAATCGATTATTTAAAACACCAGGTCAAGAAAAATATCCAAACCTACGCCATCCTTTTGGCGATGGTTGCAATCTGGATTCTATTTTCATTTATGACCGAGGGAAGGTATATCGGTTCGCAGAATATCTCGAACCTTTTCCGGCAGATGGTGATCACCTCCTTCCTGGCGGTTGGCATGGTGCTGGTGATGGTAACCGGCAACATCGACTTGTCCGTCGGCAAGCTGGCCGGGTTTGTTTCGGTGATTGTGGCGCAGTTCCAGGCCAACATCTGGTTCCACTATATACCGAATCGCGAGATCCTGACCACGGTGTTTTCGGTTTTGATCGGCATTGCGGTCGGGACGATTTTCGAGGTTTTGCAGGGTTGCCTGATCTCCTACCTGCGCATCCCGGCATTCATCGTAACGCTGGGCGGGCAGTGGGTGCTGAATGGGGGCATCCTGGTCATCACTGAAGGAAAAACCATCCCGGCCAACCAACCCGCTTTTTCAGTGATTGCGCAGGGCTACCTTTCCCCCTCAGTCGGCTGGATTTTCACAGGGGTGGTGATCTTGTTCCTGGCATTTTCCATGTTCCAGAGCCGGCGCAACAAGATCAAATATGGTTTCAAACCGCTGCCAATGCTGATCGAGATTCTGCGCCTGGTGGCTCTGGCAGCCTTGATTGTCATTTATGTATTCATCGTCAATCAATATAACGGCGTGCAAATCCCGGTGATGCTGCTGGCGGTCACGGCGGTGATCATGTCTTACGTTTCGACCAACACACCGGTGGGGCGCTACGCCTACGCCATCGGCGGCAACCGCGAGGCTGCCCGGCTTTCAGGCGTGAATATCAACAAGAATATTTTCAATGTGTTTGTGCTGATGGGGTTGATGTGCGGTATTTCCGGCGTAGTGCTGGCTTCGTACGTCGGTTACGGCACAATCGCAGCCGGGCAGGGCTATGAATTGGACGCGATTGCCAGCACGGTTTTGGGCGGCACATCCACCATGGGCGGAATTGGCACCATCTTCGGCGCGATCGTGGGATCGCTGATGATCGCCAGCCTGACCAGCGGTTTGCAGATGCTGAACGTTCCTGCCTCGTGGCAGTACGTGCTCAAAGGCATTGTGTTGGTGGTGGCGGTTTATGCAGACGTATACTTAAAGAAAAATCGCTAAGCGCGAAGAGAGGTTTTCCAGGAAATAATCATGCGAGATACCGCTGACCAGAAGCTTGTGCGCAAGCTGAACAATAACATCATTATCGAAGTGCTGCGCAAGGAAGCGCCGGTTTCGCGCGCGAATCTCTCGGCTTTGACCGGATTGAACCGCTCCACCGTGTCATCCATCATTGACGAACTCATCCAGGGCGGCTGGGTGCGTGAGACATCTTTCCAGACCGATAAAATTGGCCGCCCCGGTTTGCTGCTGGAGATCGATCCGCAGGGTGGATTTGTGGTGGGCGTCGAGATCGGCGTCGATTTTGTGCTGTGCCTGGTGACCAATTTCTCGGCGGAAGTGATTTGGCGAAAACGCATCGAAACCAACCCGGAAGACGGGCAGGTGGCTATCCAGCAGAAAGCTTTCGAGCTGGCGGGCGAGGCGATCCAATTTGGAAAAAAGGAATGCAGCCGGGGTTTGGGCATCGGCATTGCCATCCCCGCGCTGGTGGATGTTCACGATGGGGTCGTGAAACTGGCGCCCAACCTGAAATGGGAGAACGTACCGCTGCGCCTGATCTGGAATCAACAATTCCATTATCCGGTCTTTATTGAGAACGATGGCAACGCAGCCGCGTTGGGGGAATACTATTTCGGAGCGGCGCGCGGCAAGAAGGACCTCATTTATATCGCTGCCGGCTACGGCCTGGGATCGGGCATCATGGTCGATGGAAAAGTGCTGCGGGGCAATAAAGGCTACGCTTCTGAGGTCGGGCACATGACTTATGACCCGCAAGGAACACCCTGCAGCTGCGGCAAGCGCGGGTGCTACGAGACCGTGATCGGCCCGCGAGCAGTGATTGAGAGTGTCAAGCGCTTGATCCGTGAAAAAGGGCCGGATAAAACCAGCATCAAAATCAGCGAAAATGGCCGCAACACGATCAATTATGACGCGGTGGTGAACGCCGCGCTGGAAAAAGATGTGATTGCCATCGACGCGCTCAATGATGTGGGCAGTAAACTCGGCCTGGTGGTATCGCACCTGGTCAACATTTTTGATCCCAAAATGGTGATCCTGGGCGGGGCTTTGAACTACGCCAAGGATTTCATCCTGCCTGCCGTGAAGAGAGTCGTGATGGAAAACGCAC
>CAZDUN010000031.1:9344-11764 GCA_964508615.1 uncultured Pelolinea sp.
TATGCCAGGAGGATTTGGAAATTACCAATTCTGATCTGGGCCAGGAAGCCAGCGTGATGGGCGCCATCGGGCTGGTTTTGGAAAACCTGTGGCAAATGTGAGTATAGCGAATTCATTATTACTGGAACAAGGAGATTGCATACAATGGAGAATAAATATCAACCCAAGCCGGAACACCGCTTCACTTTTGGCTTATGGACCGTGGGAAATACCGGCAATGACCCGTTCGGCGGGGATGTGCGCGAAAAGAAAAGCCCGGCAGACCTGGTTTATCTATTGGCTGAAGTTGGCGCGTATGGCGTGAATTTCCACGACAACGACCTGGTGCCGATCGATGCGACCCCGGCGGAAGCAGAGGAAATCAAAAAAGCTTTCCGCAAAGCCCTGCAGGATACCGGCCTGGTGGTGCCGATGGCGACCACCAATCTTTTCTACAACCCCATTTTCCGCGACGGTGCATTTACCTCCAATGACGCTGGCGTGAGGAAATACGCCATTCAGAAAACGATGCGCTCTATCGATTTGGGCGCCGAGATGGGTGCGAAGGTGTATGTGTTCTGGGGCGGCCGGGAAGGTGTGGAAGTGGAAGCTTCCAAGAATCCCATCACTGCCATCCAGCACAACCGCGAAGCTTTGAACTTCTTATGCGAATACGTGAAAGACCAGGGCTATGATATGGTCTTTGCGCTGGAAGCCAAACCCAACGAGCCGCGGGGCGATCTGTACTTCCCCACCACCGGGCATATGCTGGCCTTCATTGAAACCCTGGATCACTCCGAAATGGTAGGCGTAAACCCGGAATTCGCGCATGAATCCATGGCGGGTTTGAATTTCATTCACGGCGTGGCGCAGGCGTTGGACGCGGGCAAACTCTTCCATATCGATCTGAACGACCAGGCTTTCGGCCGCTACGACCAGGATTTCCGCTTCGGTTCGGTCAGCCTCAAGAACTCATTCTTCCTGGTTAAATTACTGGAGGATAACGGCTATCAGGGCAGCCGCCATTTTGATTCGCATGCCTATCGCACCGAAGATTACGATGGCGTGAAAGATTTCGCGGCTGGTTCGATGCGCACTTACCTGATCCTCAAGGAAAAAGCCGCCAAATTCAACGCCGATCCTGAAATCCAGGGCTTGCTTAAGGAGATCGACCGGGAAGTTCCGGAACTGAAAAGCACTGACGGCAAGTATTCTCCTGAGAAAATGAAGGTCTTAAAGGAATATGCTTTCGACCGCCAGGCGATGAGCAGCATCGGCTTGAAATATGAAAAACTGGATCAGCTCACCAACGAATTGCTGCTGGGCATCCGGTAAAGCGAAAGGATTGCGCATCCTGCGGAATGAAGAATATTTTCAGGGTCGATTGCATGGAATGGAAGTCTGGCAATTTCGAGTTGCTGATTGCCACGTCAATCGGCCCCCGCATCCTTGCAATGGAATATAAGGGATCGGGCAACCTCTTCGCGGAGCTGCCTAATGATTACCTGGCCTATCAAGCGAAGGGGGAAAAATACAATTTTTACGGCGGGCACCGCTTGTGGGTCGCGCCGGAGGAACCGGAAATCACCTATCTGCCGGATGACCACCCGGTGCAGGTCAACACCATGCCGGATGGCATCGAATTGGCGCAGGATTCGCAGGTTTCCGCGGGATTGAAAAAGACCATCCGCATCCAGTCTGTTGATTATCCCGATATGTTGATTGTGGATCACCTGGTCAGGAATGAAAGTGATTCACCCCGCAGAATTGCCCCCTGGGCGATCACACAATTGAAACTGGGCGGGACAGCCATCCTGCCTTTGGTTTCTGCGCAAACAGAGAATCCGCTGCTGCCGGACCGTTCATTGGTATTATGGCCATACACAAACATGCAAGATGAGCGGATTCTGGTTGGCAGCAAGTATGTTGTGATCGAATCGCTGCCCAAGATTGAAAGGCCATTAAAAGTTGGCGTGAACAATTGGCGTGAATGGGTCGCATATTTCATAAACGGGAACCTTTTTATAAAATATTCACGCAAAGACAACGCAGATTGCGCTTTGGACCTGGGCGCGGAAGCGCAGTGCTATTGCAACCATAAATTCCTGGAGCTGGAGACGCTGGGGATTTATAAAGCGATTGAACCGGGAGAAGAACTGCGGCACCGGGAAATTTGGCGGATGGTTGAGCAGCCTTTTAAAGCGCTGAACGAAGACGCTTTCGATTTGTTCATTGAAAATGATTTAAAAGCTGAAATTTGCCGAGGATTACTGTAGATGATTGACTCACGCACTTATTTTATCGGAATCGATTCCTCCACGACCGCCACCAAGGCCATCCTGATCGACCGGGATGGGAAAATCGTAGCGATCGCCTCGTCGGAGTACACCTATCAGACGCCTTTCCCGTTATGGAGCGAGCAGGATCCGCAGCTTTGGTGG
>CAZDUN010000031.1:11774-15117 GCA_964508615.1 uncultured Pelolinea sp.
CATCTCCCCGCAAGAAGTCAAAGGCATCGGGTTGACCGGCCAGATGCATGGTTTGGTGATCCTGGACGAAAATGGAAATGTGCTGCGGCCGGCCATTCTGTGGAATGACCAGCGCACGCAGCGGCAGTGCGATACCATCCGGCAGGTGATCGGAAAAGAAGCCTTCATCCGGCTGACTGGCAACGATGCCCTGACGGGTTTCACTGCCCCCAAGATCCTGTGGGTACGAGATGAAGAACCCGAAATCTATCAACGTATTCGCCATGTGCTGCTCCCCAAGGATTTCGTGCGGCTGAAACTGACCGGGGAATATGCCATCGACCGAGCGGATGGCGCCGGGACAGTATTATTTGATTTGGCAAAGCGCGATTGGTCGAGCGCATTGCTTGAAAAGCTTGGCATGCAGGCGGGCTGGTTTCCAAAGACGTATGAGGGGACAGAAATCACCGGCCGCCTGACTCATTCCGCCGCGGCGGCGACCGGCCTGGCAGAAAACATTCCGGTATTTGCCGGAGGGGGTGATCAATCCGCCGCGGCAGTGGGGACGGGGGCGGTAGTGGAGGGAATCCTGTCCATCAGCCTGGGAACCTCGGGGGTGGTGTTTGCCACGACCGATTCTCCGTTCGTCGAACCCGAAGGCCGGCTGCACGCGTTCTGCCATGCTGTTCCCGGTAAATGGCACCTAATGGGCGTGATGCTTTCGGCGGCCGGCAGCCTGCGCTGGTTCAGGGATACATTTAAAGAGAATATAAGCTTCGATGAACTGGTGGCAACTGCCGCAGCGTCGCCGGCGGGCAGCCGGGGGTTGTTGTTCATACCCTATCTGACGGGTGAACGCACGCCGCATCCTGATCCGCTGGCGCGCGGCGGGTTTATCGGCATCACTGTACAGCACGCATTCGGAGATTTCACGCGCGCGGTGCTGGAAGGCGTGGCCTTTGGCCTGCGCGACAGCTTCGAGCTGATGAAGGCGGCCGGCCTGAAAAAGATCGATCACGTGCGCATCACCGGCGGCGGCGCAAAAAATCCGCTTTGGCTGCAGATTATTGCCAATGTATTGGGAACCAGCATCTTTCAGGTGGATTCGGAAGAAGGCGCTGCCTATGGCGCCGCGCTGCTGGCAGCCACCGGCGCGGGTGTTTTTCCCTCAGTTGAGGAGGCTTGCAGGAAAACCGTTCATCGCATGGATGAAGTCAAGCCTGGCAAAGATGCGCAAATCTATAACGATTTCTACGCGAGCTATTGCGGTCTGTATCCCGCCCTTAAAGATACTTTTCATCATTTGGCCTAATTCAGTATTGGAATTTGTGGTTGGCACAAGTTCCAAGCTTGAAAATCCCGCAGGAATTCTGCGGGATTTTCTTTACTTCTTTACTTCACAGCCATCACGGGGATATCCGCGAGGCTGATCACTTTTTGGATCTGGCTGCCCATCAGCAGGCCTTTTAAGCCGCCCACGCCGCGCGTGCCCATGATGATCAGGTCGCAATCGCGGCTGTTGGCCACATTCATGATGCTTTCGGCGGCTGGGCCGAATAACAGTTCTTCATGGATGGAGACGCCTTTGCCGATAATCTCCTTGGCCTGCTGCAGCATCTCGGTGCCGATGTGGGTGCGTTCGGTGATCAGTTCGTCGATAAAGGGTTTGCCCAATTCCGCGGGCAGGATATCCATGGCGCATACCAGCCATAATTCAGCGCCTTTGTGCACGCGCGCCATTTCTCCGGCTAATTGCGCCGCGCGCCGCGCGTGTTCGGATCCATCAAAGGCCACCAGAATATTCTTGAACATATCGCCACCTCGCAAGGTTTTTTTGCCTAATATCAGTATAGCATTTTGGCGTTTGTCGTTTGTAAGAAATAAATTAATTGTCCCTACAATTTATTAAACCTCTTTCCAACCGTTCGTAATACAATAAACTTGAGATGAACGCCATCGACCAAATTAAAGAAAATGCGGAGCGATTGCTGAAAGAAATCCCTGCTGATGTTACTTTATTAGCAGCCGCCAAAACGCGTTCTTCGGAAGAAGTGAGCGCTGCCTGGCAGGCCGGCATTCGCTGCTTCGGGCATAACTACGTGCAGGAAGCCCAGGCCATGCTGCCGCAGCTTTCATTCCGGGCGGAATGGCATATGATCGGACACCTGCAGCGCAACAAGGCGGCGCTGGCGGTGGAACTTTTCGATATGCTCGAAACGCTGGATTCCGTGCGGTTGGCGCGCGAATTGGAGAAGCACTGCGCGAAGCTGGGCAAAACCTTGCCGGTGCTGATCGAGATCAACAGCGGGCGCGAGGAAAACAAGCATGGCGTGCTGCCGGAGGGCGTGGACGCGCTGGTGGAGGGTCTGGCTGAGTTTCCGCATATCAAACTGCAGGGTTTTATGACCATGGGGCCTCTGACCGGCGACCCGCAACTTTCGCGGCCGTATTTCAAAACCACTGCCCGGATTTTCAACGAATACCGGGAGAAGAATGACGAAATCCGCATTTTATCCATGGGGATGAGCCACAGCTATCACGTAGCCATTGAAGAGGGGGCTAACCTGGTGCGTATCGGCACGGCGCTTTTTGGGCCGAGAGCATGAAATATGATAAAATGTATCTGAATTACATGAATTATTTATTAACAAATTGCCGTTTTTTTTTAAAGCTTGAATTATAATTGACCCGGCGTGATAGCGTTATGGAACATGCAAAATATCACTCCACAAAGTAATTCAAATTTATTAAAATTTTATGGGATGTCGTATGCAAGTAAATGTCGAATTTACTGGGATTTCGCGTGTGTTGACCGGGCAGCCGGGATGTGCGCTGTCCCTAGAAGAGCCGGCATGCATTCAGGACGTCGTGGCAGCCCTGTCCGCGCGCTATCCCGCGCTGGTCGGCGATATCATCGGCAAGGACGGCAGAACTTTGATTGCCACCAACGTTTTCAGCCTGAACGGGAAAAAGATTTTGCATGAAAGCGACCTGCAATTCCAACCCAAAGAGGGCGACAAATTGATTCTTTTGTCATTATTGGCCGGAGGATGAAACCGGCTTTTATTTATTAACCTGAGGAGCGTGGCATGTTCGGTTACAGCGGAAAAGTATTGCACATTGATCTGACTGAACGAAAGACCTGGGTGGAAGAAAAGAAAGAAGAATGGTACAGGCTGTGGGTTGGGGGCGTCTCGATGGCTTCGCGCTTGTGCTGGGAGAATATTAAGCCTGGCTGCGACGCCTACTCTCCCGATAATCCTGTTTGCATCGCCAACGGCATCTTCGCCGGTACACCCGTCCCGGTGGGCGGCAAGTATGGACTGGCATCCAAATCCCCCATGACCGGTTTTATCGGCGACAG
>CAZDUN010000031.1:15127-17946 GCA_964508615.1 uncultured Pelolinea sp.
TAACCCAATCTTATATACATTGTTTCCTAAAATGTTTTTTAGGGGTCATTTTTTACGGGTTCTTGTTAGCCATCGCGCTGAAGCGCGCTAGCTGGGACGCGGTCGTGATCCACGGCGCCAGCGAATCCTGGGTGAATGTCTTTATCGATGACCAGCGCGTGGAATTTCGCGACGCCAGCAAACTGCTCGGCCTGGGCACATTCGAAACCGAAGAAGCCATTCGCGAAGCCCTAAGCGATGACCAGGTGCGCTCGGCCACCATCGGCCCGGCCGGCGAGAATATGGTGCGCTATGCCAACGTGACCAATGACGGCCGCCAGGCCGGCCGCACCGGGCATGGTTCGGTGTGGGGTTCCAAAAAACTCAAGGCTGTCTCGGTGCGCGGAACGCATGGCATCCAGGTGGCGGACCCCAAAACGCTCAACGAGCTTTCTTTCCACATCACCAAGGAAGCCCAAGGCCCGCACACCTCCAAGTACCGCATCCTGGGCACCTCCACCAACGTGCTCAACATGAACAAATTGGGCCTGCTGCCCACGCGTAACTACCAGGAAGGCGTCTTTGAAGGCGTGGAAACGATCAGCGGCGAATTCCTACATGAACACAACAAAGTGAAAACCATTGCCTGCGCGCAGTGCCCGATTGCCTGTGAGCAGATGTCGATTGTCTAGGTTGGCCCGTGGGCGGGCGCCATGACCGGCATCGAATATGAATGCCTTTTTGCCAACAGTTCCAACCTGGGCATCAGCGACATCAACGCCGCCATTAAGCTGATCTACATCGCCGACAACAGCGGCATGGACGCCATGTCGATGGGCATCACCATTTCCTGGGCGATGGAAACATTTGAAAAAGGCATCTTCAAAAAAGAAGATTTCAAATGCAAGAAATATCCCGACGGCTTCGAACTGAAATTCGGGGATGGCGAAGCGGCGGTGACCACCGCCGAGATGATCCGTGACCGCGAAGGCATCGGCAAGCTGCTCTCGGAAGGCACGCGCATCGCCAGTTTTGTGATCGATGAACAGCGCGGCACCGAAACTTATAAATGGGCCATGAATTCCAAGGGTCTCGAACCGGCCGGTTACGAAGCGCGCGGTTTGAAGACTTTTTCGCTCGGCTCGGCGGTCGGCACGCGCGGCCCCTGTCATAACCGCACTGCTGCCTACGACCCGGACATCCAGGGTGAGGTGGACCGCTTCTCGGTGGATGAGAAACGCGGCCAACTGGCCAAAGACACCGAGGAATACGCGGCGGTCTATGACACCCTGCCATTGTGCAAGTTCATCCGGCGCTGCTTCACCGGCAAGGCTGACCGGGCGGGCGCCTGGCCGACCATCGTGAACCTGATCAACGCCACCACCGGCTGGGGGCTGAAATACGAGGATATTGACCCGATCGGCGAGCGGGCGCATACCATCAAGAAAGCTTTTAACATCCGCGAGGGCTGGAAGCGTTCGGATGATACCCTGCCTTACCGCTGGATGCACGACCCAATGACCAAGGGACCTTCTGCAGGCCACGTGACCACTGAAGAAGAATTGGAATACATGAAAGATACCTACTACGAAGCCAAAGGCTGGACCAAAGAAGGCCTGATCCCCAAATCCAAGCTGGTGGAACTCGGCATGCCAGACGTTGCCGAACAGATCGGCGTATAACCAACGGAGCGAAAATGGCAACAACCACTTCGAAGTTCAAGAATATTGAATGCGATCCGGACCTTTGCATCGGCTGCCAGATCTGCGAATACGTGTGTTCCTATACCAAAACTGGCGAGTATAACACCTACCGCAGCCGCATCCGCACGGTACGCGTGGACGAGGTGCTGATCACGGCGCTGGCCTGCCGCACCTGCGATAACGCGCCCTGCGTGATCGCCTGCCCGCAGGACGCGCTCAGCCAGGATCCGGAAACGGGCATCATCCGCATAGACGCGCGCAAATGCGACGCCTGTGCCTGGTGCGTGGAAGCTTGCGATTTCGGCGCGATTTCCATCAACCCTGATAGCAAACTGGCGGAAATCTGCGACCAATGCGAAGACCAGGAAGACGGCCCGCAGTGCGTGCTGTGGTGCCCCAAAGAAGCCTTGAAGCTGACCACTCCGGAACAGGAAGCCCAGAAAGCGCGGCGTGAGGCCATCAAGTCAATCAAGGATGAGGTTCTTCCAAAAATTCCTTTAAAAGAAACAACCTGTTAGCAATGCGATTGTCATTTTGGTTAGTCAAAGGAGCAGCATGAGCGATAGCCCCAACAATGAGGAACTGCGCATCGGCGTGTACATCTGCCACTGCGGCAGCAACATAGCCGGTGTCATCCCTCCAGGCGAGGTGGCCGAATGGGCCTCGCATCTGCCGGGAGTGGTGCGCGCCACCGATACGCTGTACGCCTGCGCCGACAGCGGCCAGTCCCTCATCAAAGAAGACATCAAGAAGTACAACCTGAACCGCGTGGTCGTATCGGCCTGTTCAGTGCGCATGCACGAGAACACTTTCCGCGGAGCGGTGGCGGAAGCCGGCCTGAACCCATTCCTGATGGAAATGGCCAATATCCGCGAGCAGTGCACCTGGGCGCATGGGCATGATAAAGAAGGCGCACTCAAGAAAGCCAAGGACTTGACCGCGGCCGCAGTGGCCAAGGCGCGCTTTTTGGCGCCGCTGGAATTCATCAAAGTACCGGTAACCAAACGGGCCATGGTGATCGGCGGCGGCGTGGCGGGCATCAGCGCGGCGCTCGATCTGGCGGACCATGGCATCGATACCAATTTATTGGAGAAATAACCGACCAACGGCGGGGACATGGCGCAATTGAACAAGACC
>CAZDUN010000032.1:0-5792 GCA_964508615.1 uncultured Pelolinea sp.
TTTCTGTCTATAAATAGGAAATACTACTCGATGCGCTTGACTACCTCAATCCCGTTCAGTGCCATATGATACAAAAACACCTTGTGCAGCAGGTCACCCGGATGCGGCATGGCACCGAACTTTCGGGCTGTCTCCAGCGGCAGGTCATAGGTGCCCACGCAATTCTCCGGTACGATCACGCGCCAGGACAGGTGTTGAGCGTTGGCCTTGCCGCGCAGGTGCACCGCCAGCAGGTAAGCGCAGATATCCGTGCAGTCGCCCACCACGATGAAGGTGTCCAACCCGGGGCGCTGCGCCAGCCACTGATCCAGCCCGCTGTTCTCATCCGGAATGACGGCGTTCTTGTTCAGGATGTTCATCTGGTCGTAGAAGGGCAGTGCCTTGACCTCGTCCACGGCTTCAGCCTCGGGCGTGCCGCACACGGCGTGCGGGGCAAAGGCGCTGAACTCCAGCGCGTCCGGCCGGTGGCAGTCGTGCAGCAGCGCGAATTGGCGCACGCCGGCCTGCCAGGCGCTCTGCATCAGGCGCGTGATCGGCGCGATCAAGGCCCCCACGCGCGGGCTGGCCAGGTTGCCGGCTTTGCAGAAACCGTTGGTGAGGTCCACGGAAAGGATGGCTGTCTGTTCAGGCGAAGTAAAGACTTCATGGGATGGGAGCGAAGGCAATTCTGCCATCCATCCTTCGATGTAATTGAAAAAATCCAGTTCGTATTTGGAAAGGGTCATTTTGCCGCCTTTTTGCTTTTCCCCTATGATAATCCAAACAAGCGCGATCGCAAGGAAATCCGCGAATTCAGAATGCAGGCATGCCTATGTTAAAATGGACAGGAATGGATCGGACGGAATATTCCGGGAAAAACATGAACCATCAAATCATCTTTGCTGAAAACCTTGCAGTTCTGGAGAAAATCTCGGACGCCTCCATTCAACTGATCTACATCGACCCGCCTTTCAACACCGGCCGCGTCCAATCGCGCAAACGCATTCACACCGTCTCATCTGAGAACGGCGACCGGGTGGGTTTTCAGGGCAAGCGTTACGAGACGCAGGTTTTGGGAGAAAAAGGCTACCGCGATAACTTTGACGATTACCTGGCTTTTCTGGAACCGCGCCTGCGCGAGGCATATCGCCTGTTGACCACCAACGGCAGCCTCTATTTCCACATCGACTTCCGCGAGGTGCATTATTGCAAGATCCTGCTGGATAAGATTTTCGGGCGCGCCAGTTTCATCAATGAGATCATCTGGGCTTACGACTACGGCGCGCGCACGCGCAAGCGCTGGCCGCCCAAGCACGATAACATCCTGTGGTACGCCAAGGACCCGGAAAATTACATTTTCAATTACGAAGAGATCGAGCGCATCCCCTACATGGCGCCCGGCCTGGTTGGCAAAGAAAAAGCCGCGCGCGGCAAGCTGCCCACCGATACCTGGTGGCACACCATCGTGGCTACCAACAGCAAGGAAAAAACCGGTTACCCCACTCAGAAACCGCTTGCCATCCTGCGCCGCATCATCCAGGCCTCATCCAACCCGGGCGACACCGTGCTGGATTTCTTTGCCGGTTCCGGCACCACCGGCGCGGTCTGCCTGGAGATGAAGCGGCGCTTCATCCTGGTGGATAACAACCCCCAGGCCATGGAGGTCATGGCGGAGCGCTTTAAATGCATATCGGATATCGAGTGGGTCGGGTATACCCCTAAATAGATCTATTGAGAAACTGACGCGATAGGGGCGAAGCGCGCATTGACCAGTTTCGCCAGGTCTTGCGGATTCAAGCGGATCTGCAGCCCCCACTGCCCGGCGGACACCAGCACGGCCTCCAACTCCCGGGCGGAACTGTCGATCACCACATGAAAACCCTTGTTGATCAGCGCCAGCGGGGAAATGCCGCCGGCTTTCAAGCCGGTCAGCGCTTCGGCTTCAGCCTGGCTGGTGACGTGCACTTTCTTCTCGTTCAGGCTGGCAGCCAGCGCCTTGTTGTCCACCTCGCCGGTGGCTGGCACCAGCGCCAGGATCGGTTTGCCGCCCTTTTCGCGCCTGGCTACAATGGTCTTGAAGACCATGGCCGGCGGGACTTTCAGAATGCCGGCCACTTCCAACGCGCTTAACTTCTCTGCCGGCACATCCAGGGCGGTGAAGGGCACCTTGCGGGCTTCCAACATGCGCGTGACGTTGTTGGCGGTCATCGTGTGGTGCTCCCTTTTATGAACTATACGGCCGCGCTATTTCCGGCGGCGGCTGCGTCGGATTGGTGCAGGATCATCAGGTAAAAACCCAGGTTGACCATCATGGAAAACTCCTGGTTGGTGATGCGGCTGCTCTCGACCCGCACCTGCGCCTGCATCTTGAGGAAATCGGTGATCTTGCGTTCTTCGCTGCCCTGGTCGAAACTGAGGATCGGCGCCGCTTTTATCGTTGAAGCGCCAGCGCGTGCGCCAGAAATTAAGCGCCTCCCAGGCGAACGACCGCCCGTCCAGCATCTGCAGCGTGCCGCCCCCGAAGACCTTTGGGAAAAACAAGGCGTAGTCGGAATCAGCTTCTGGATGGCGGATGGTGATGTGCGGATTCAGGAAACCCATGCGTTTAAAGGACCAGTCCTGGATGGGATTCCTGGCAATTGCCAGGGTGCCCCACAGACTGCGGAACTCCAGTGTGCCGAAGGCTTCTTCCCCGCGAAAAAGCTCATAATATCGCAAACCGCTTTTTGGCTGGCGCCAAGCCAGCTCATCCCCGGCTTTGGTGGCGAATTCTTGCATCTTTTCCTCTTCAATATTTAATTATTCAGGTTGGATCTCTTGTAAATTCTCGCGGTGCAGACTGCTGAGCGCACGCACTTGCTCGGCGGCGTGGTAGGACGAGCGCACCAGAGGCTGGCTCTCCACCCAGCGGAAACCGATCTCCAGCCCGTAATTCTTCAATTCCGCAAATTCCTCCAGCGTGTAGTAACGCGCGATCGGCAGGTGCTGGCGGCTGGGCTGCAAATATTGCCCGACGGTCAGGATGTCCACCCCCCACTCGCGCAGCAGGCGCATGCTTTCGCGCAGCTCGTCCATCGTCTCGCCCAGCCCGGTCATCAGGCCGGACTTGGTCAGCACCTGCTGGTCCAGCTGCTTCGCGCCGGTCAGCACCGCGCGCGACCATTCCAGCCTGTCGGAGGGCTGTACATGCGCGAACAAGCGCGGCACGGTTTCCAGGTTGTGGTTGAGGATCTCCGGGCGCGCGTCCATCACGATTTTCAGCGCTTCGGGGTCTCCGCGGAAATCCGGGATGAGCACTTCCACCGAGCAGCCGGGCTGCAAGTCGCGGATGCGCCGGATGACCTCGGCGAAGACGCGTGCGCCGCCCAGGTTGTCGTCGTCGCGATCCACGCTGGTGATCACGGCGTGCCTGAGGCCCATGGCCTTGACCGCCTGCGCGACGCGCTCGGGTTCATCCCAATCAATGGCGCCCGGCTTGCCGTGCTTGATGTCGCAAAAGCCGCAGCGGCGCGTGCACACATCCCCCAGGATCAGGAAGGTGGCTGTACCGCTGCCCCAGCATTCGCCCATGTTCGGGCAGCCGGCTTCCTCGCACACAGTGTGCAGTTCCTTGCTGCGCATCATGCCCTTCAGTTGGTCGTACGTTTCGCCGGAGGGCGCGCGCACCTTGATCCAGTCTGGCCTGCGCCGGGGCGTCGTGTCGATCTCTGCGGGGTTGACCCGCTCGCGGGTGGGTTGTTTGTTCATGGTATTCAAACTGAAATTATACTCTGCTGTATGTATGGCTATAATTAGATTGAGATCAACTGCAAAGGTATTCGTATGATGACAAGGATATTTGCGGGGCAAAAATGACGAACACTTGGGCTTTGTCAATTTTTCTGCTGATTGCGATTCTTATAGCAGGCGTACTCATCTATATTAATAAATTGCGGATTCGCAACTTCGATAAAGCCTTTCAAGCAAAGAATTTTTCGGATGCCCGCAAAATATCCGAGAAATATTGGCAAAAAACCTCAACATTCGATGCCTTGGTCCGCAGACTATTCCTCGAATTTATTAAAAAGAACCAGCCTGAAATTATCATCACGGAAATAAAGGGTATATTCGAGTATTTTCCCTACATGAAATTTCGGGATATCGAAAAAAATGCTGAACGATGCGGGATGGATGTTAGCGATGGGCAGTTGCGCCAGCTTTATCGGATTGCCCTGGTTCGTTTTTGCGCTGATGTGCTTGCAGGCAAGGTCCCGTCTGTCGAAAAAGTTGAATCCTACGGTGTTCCTGCGATTCGTCTGGATAAGCCTTCACATGAGACATATGATTCCAAGACCATGCAATTCATCCTGCAGGATTCTTATGCGCCGCATTTCGCTTTCACTGTGGATCACGAGCTGATTTCCTCGAGCCCGATGGCCAATATTTACACCATCCTGAATGCCGATCGAACATTTACGCTGGATATGCATGTAGACCTGTATCCCAAGAATATTTTTACTGACAAATTTGCATTTCATCACACCTTTGACCTGAATGACCAGGTTCAGACCGCTATCATCCGATCCATTCCCAGGGAGCGGATGAGCGCAATTATGGCGCTGAACGTCAGCGGTTTTGGCCGGATTGGCAGGCTTGATGATTCATTGATCGCCGAGATGGGCAATGTATGCTGGAAAGTTGTTAAAAACTTCCATAAATACAGTGCCAATTTTCAGGAGATGTGGCTGGATGTTTCCACGATCAACCTGACATTGCGATACCGGCCGCCGATTTTCTGGCGGCAGAGCGCTTCGGAAATTCAACTCGGTAGGACGGTCTATACTTATCGCGTATTCACGCTGCCATATTCCCCTCATATTGCCTGCCATTACAGTTTTGACCGCGCAGTATTCTATAAGGATTTATCGCAGATCTACAAGGTGCTAAAATCAAATGCCAGGGAACATTACGAAATTAAATTTTCATGAGATGAGATGCTTTATATTGTAGCCACCCCCATCGGCAACCTTGGCGACATCAGCCTGCGCGCGCTGGAAACCCTGCGCGCGGTGGACGTGATCGCCAGCGAAGACACGCGCAAGACCGGCATCATGCTCAAACACTTCGAGATCAGCAAGCCGCAGGTTTCCTTCTTCGAGCAGAATGAGCAGAAACACCTGCCCAAACTGATCGGAATGCTCAAAGAAGGTCGCGACGTGGCGCTGGTCAGCAACGCTGGCACGCCGGGCGTCTCCGACCCGGGTTTCACGCTGGTGCGCGCCGCGCTGGAGCAGGGCATCGAAGTCACGGCCGTGCCGGGGCCGAGCGCGCTGATCATGGCGCTGGTGCTTTCCGGGCTGCCGGTGCACGCCTTCACCTTCCGCGGCTTCCCGCCGCGCAAATCCGGCGCGCGCCAGCGCTTTTTGGCCGTTGACAAGGACTCCCCGCACACGCTGATTTTCTACGAAAGCCCCTACCGCCTGGTGGACTTTTTAAAGGATGCACTGGTTGTGTACGGCGACCGGCCGGCGGCGGCGGCTAACGACCTGACCAAGAAGTTCGAGGCCGTCACGCGCGGGCTGCTTTCAGAGCTGATCGCACATTTTGGCGCTGAAGAAAAGCTGCTGGGGGAGTACACGGTGGTTATTGGGGGGGCGGAAGATTGATCGGATATCGCGAAGGCCTGGCTTGATTTGTCATTGCGAGCGAAGCGAAGCAATCTCGAACTGATACGAACTCTCAATTTCTATTTATATCCAAAGTGCTTCTGTCAGATCCTGCCATTCGTGAAGGCCTGGCTTGATTTGTCATTGCGAGCGAAGCGAAGCAATCTC
>CAZDUN010000032.1:5892-11338 GCA_964508615.1 uncultured Pelolinea sp.
TTTGAACTCCAATCTTTATTTATATCCAAAGCTCTTTAGCCAAATCCCGCCATTCGTGAAGGCCTGGCTTGATTTGTCATTGCGAGCGAAGCGAAGCAATCTCGAACTGATTTGAACTCCAATCTTTATTTATATCCAAAGCTCTTTAGCCAAATCCCGCCATTCCGGATTGAGCGCATTGATCAAATCCAGTTTCTTCTGTCTGGAACCCCCTTTGATTTGCTTTTCCCTGAGAATTGCCGCCTGAATATCATTGGTCACTTCAAAATAAACCAATTTGTGCAAATTTTATTTGCGGGTAAACCCTGCGGCCTTGTTTTGTTTATGCTCTTCCACGCGTCTCTGGAGGTTGTTCGTGACCCCGGTATACAGCGTTGTGTTGTTTTGGTTGGTCATGATGTAAACGCAATATTCTTTGGAGTTCATGGTTCAATTGTAAAACAAGGGGTATTGATTCGTGCGAGATTGCTTCACCGAGCTTCGCTCGGTTCGCAATGACAAAATTTAAACTACACTGGCGAGAAGCGCGTGCCGATGTCGTAGAAATCATCTTCGTGTTCATGGTTTAATTGTAAAACAAGGGGTATAGATTAGTTTGAGATTGCTTCGACCTGCTGCGCAGGTCTCGCAATGACAGAAAAAAGATCGCTTCAGCGAGCTTCGCCCGGTTCGCAATGACATTTTCTTGCAGTGGTAGGGCAGGCATGCATGCCGGCCATTTGGGAATTAAACCGGCGAGAAGCGCGTACCGATGTCGTAGAAATCCTCGTTTTCGGCTTTCTTCAACTTGTTCACCACCCAGTAGGTCAGCGGCGTGAACAACGCCTCGATGGCAACCTTGAAAATGTAGTTGGTCAACACCAGGCTGGTGAAGGATTCCCAGGGGAACACGCCCGCCAGCGTGGCGATAAAAATAAACACCACCGAATCCACGCCCTCGCCCACCAGCGTGCTGCCGATGGTGCGCGTCCACAGCCACTTGCCTTTGGTGAAGACCTTCATGACTGCCAGGATGACCGAGTTGCTGAACTCGCCCATCAGGTAAGCGCTCAGGCTGGCGATCACCAGCCCGAAGGAGCTCATCCCGCCCAGGATGGCGTCATACGCGGCCTGCCCGGCGTAACCTTCCCAGGCAGCCTCGCCCGGCAGTCCGCTGACAATGCCCAGCACCAACGCGCTCAACGCCAGCGCGCCGAAACCGGTCCAGATCACGCGCCGCGAGCGCTTGAAACCGTACACCTCAGTGAGCACATCCCCGAAGATGTAGCTGATCGGGAAGAGCAGCGTGCCGGCGTCAAAGGTCAGGCGCACCCCAAACAGGGACACGCCCCAATCGATGATCTTGGCGGAGGAGGCGATGTTGCTGGTGATTAGCACAGTCACGAACAGCGCCATCACCAGGTCCAGGTAGCGGAAACTTTTAACAATTTCGCGTTTGTTTTCTGTCATGGGTATAATTCCTGCAGCAAGGATTATAAGCGATTCGATATGAGCGTGCAGCGATTCTTCCTATCCGATGATTGTTTCCTGGCGGAAAGCGTGAGTTTTCCACCAGCGGTGCAGAATCAGCTCAGCCGCGTGCTGCGCTTGCGGGCGGGCGACGCGGTCATCGCGCTGGACTCGCGCGGCATGCAGTACCATCTGCGGCTGGGGACGAACGAGCAGGGTGCTTTTACGGGAGAGATCATCTCCAAGGAAATGAACACAGCTGAACCAAAAGCACACCTAACGCTCAATATCTCCCTGACCCAGCGTGAGAAATTCGAATTGATCCTGCAGAAGGGCTGCGAGACCGGCGTGAGCGCCTTTCAGCCTTTCATCTCCGCGCGCTCGTTGATCCAGTGCGCCGATTCTTTCGGAAAGAAGCGCGAACGCTGGGAAGCCATCCTGCGAGAAGCGGCTGAACAATGCGGCCGAGGGCGCGTGCCGGCGTTGCTGCCGCCGTTGAATTTCACGGAAGCGCTTCAAGCCGCCCGCGAACGGCACGCATTGAGCCTGGCAGCCTGGGAGGACGAGGCGCAGGCCAGCCTGGGTAGCGCGCTGGCGGATTTTGACGGCAAGGGATCGCTTGGACTATTCATCGGCCCGGAGGGTGGTTTCGATCCGACTGAAGCCGAGCGCATGCGCGCAGTTGGGCTGCGCGTCTTTTCATTGGGGAAGCGCATCCTGCGCATGGAAACCGCCGCCATCCTGGCGCCCGCGCTGGTGCTGTACCAATTGGGGGATATGGATATCCGCAAACCCTAGAACAGGCGCGTCGGCAGGAGGTTCTTCAGGCGGTCTGCCAGCACCTTGGCGCGCCCCAGGTTGCGCCCGCGCGCGTCGCGCAGCGCCACCACCTCGCCGCGCAGCGCGCCCTCGCTGCGGTAGCCGCGCAGGTCTTCGCCGCGCGTCCAGGCAGCCAAATGCGCATCCTCCAGGATCAATACGCGGCGCGTGAAACGGTCGCCGAAGCGGCTGACGAACTCGTGCGAAGGCTGCCAGCCATCCGGCAGGGCTTTACCCAGCGGCATGCCGCTGCTCAGCCAGGGTAGCGCGTGGAAGCTTTTCCCCAATGTTTTTCCGAGCAGGCTGAGCTGCCCGTCGATCTCGGTGATCTGCAGGTTGCACTCTTCGATCAATTCAGTCAGATCGAAGCCGTATTGTCCGCTCAGAAAATCGCAGATGCCGCGTGCTTCCACCGGCAGAGGGATGGTTACGCGCGGTTGCTTGCCGCCGCGCGCCCCGCGGCCGCCGGATGGGGCGGCAGGCGCGGGGAGCGGGCGGATCTTGAGCATGCGCGCCGCGAAGAAACCGGCGGTATTGAATAGCTGCGGCCACAGGCGGGCGGCTCTGCGCACCTCGGTTGGGAAGGCCTTGCCCTCGAACCGTTCCAGCCCGGGTGCTGGCTGCGGCAGGCGGCCGGCGCTTTCCTGGATCTCGAAACAGCCGGGATATTTTTCCAGCATGGCCGCCAACACGCCTTCATCTTCCTGCGGGGTAAGCGTGCAGGTGCTATAGACCAGCTGCCCGCCGATTTTGGCGGCTTGCAGCGCGCTTTCCAGCAGGCGCGCCTGGCGCTCGGCCAGCGCCTCCACCTCGTTCAGCGTGATGGCGCGCGTTTTGTGCGATTCGCTGGCGCGCAGCCCCTGCATCGAACAGGGGGCGTCCAGCAAAACCGCGTCGAAGGTTTCGGGGTAAAGCGCGCCGATCGCTTCGCCGGGCAGGCAGGTGATTGCCTGGTTGATGGCGGCCCAATTCTGCAGCACGATGCGCAGTGCGGAGATGCGCCCGCGGCTGGCGTCGTTGGCAACGATGAAGCCGCGGTCGCGGCTGCGGTCGGCCAGGTGGATGGTCTTGCCGCCGGGCGAAGCGGCCATATCCAGGATCAGCGGACGCTCCAGCCCGCTGAAATCGAACAGCTCGGCCGGCAGCATGGAGGCGGCTTCCTGGATGTAGTAATACCCCAGGCGGTGCTCGATGGTGCTGCTGGGCGCGGCAGCGGACTTGTGAATGCGGAATCCGCTGGGGCAGTAGGGTACACCCTCGTATTCCCAATCGTAAAACTGCGACCAGCGGCGCATGGCATCCGGTGGATCGCTTTTAAGCAGGTTGACGCGCAGGGATAGATCCAGGGGTTTGCGGCTGGCTGCCATGATTTGCGCGTACAAATCCGGATCGGAAGCGGCCAACCAGTCGAACGTGTATTGCGGCGCGGAGGTTTTAGGCATGTTTTTTCATCCAGTAAACCGTTTCGCCGGGGAAGTCCAGCTCGCCCCGCGCGGCCCAATCGTTTTCATTCAGGCTGGCAGCCACCAGCGCGCGCATGCGTTCGCGCAGATCGCGCTGACCGTCCAGGCTGCGCCTGGGCAGCGAGACGAACAGGTATCTGGGTTTCAATGCCGCCCACAGCGTACGGTTGCAGCCTTTTTGGCGTTTTTCAAGGCGGTGGGCTTCCTTGAACAGGAAAGCAGCATCTGCCTCGATTTCCGGCGGCCGCACCAGGATATCACGCACTTCCGCCAGCGGCTCGCGCTCGCTCAGGCGCAGGAACTCGTTGATCAACTCAATGCGCGCCGGGTGGATGTCGTAGGCGTAATAGCGCGTAGAGACAGGCAAGCCCATCCAGGGCAGTGCGAAGGGATTCAGTCCGCAGGCCATATCCAGCACGCATTCCGGCTGCCCGCACACGCTGAAAATCCCCTGATAGAAGTCTTCCAGGTAAGCCAGGCGCTCGCGCGTGGAATCGTGCTGTTTCAGAAAATCCTGGCAAAGCCCTCGTTCTTTTTGCCGGTCGCCAGCCGCGAACGCCGCCTGTAGATCATGGGAGGCCTGCGTGTAATCCAGGTCGCCCAGGTAGGGCGCCATGACGTTATGCAGCTTGGCGCGCGCGCTTTTCAAAGCTTCTGCCGGTTTTTTGTAGCGGCTCAGTTCCAGGGTCAGGATATCGCGCAGGGTTTCCTCCGGCAGGTCCAGGTCCTTTACGTTCCTGCCGGCGCGCAGCTGCGCGATCAATGCTTGCAGGTCGCTCTCGTCCACGCCGCTCATTTCTCCACTAGGTAAGCCAGCTCGCTGGGAAAATCGAAGCGCGTGATTTTCCATTTTTTGCCGGCGGTCAGCGCCTCGAATTGCGCCGCGTAGGTCTGGCGCATGCCCTTGGAGCGCCCGCCCAGGCTGCGGATGGGATAAGAAGCCAGCACGCAGGCCGCCGGCGCGTTTTCCAGCAGCGCTTGTCCGCGGCCCTTCTCCAACTGTTCCAGGCAGGGCAGGCTTTTTAGCAGCAGCGCCAATTGCGCTGGTTTTTTGGGAGTGTAGGCGAACAGATCGGCCGGCTGCAGGTCAGCCCGGATGCTGTAATGCGTGAGAAAGGCATTATCGAAACCCACCAAGTCGCTGAAGATGTCGCAGCCGCCGTAGCGCGCGCCGCGCGCCAGCGGCAGCCAAGGCAGCGCCAGCGGATTCAAGCCGCAAGCCAGATCCTCCAGCGATTCCAGCGGCGCGATGGCAGCCAGCGTCTCTTTAAAGAAATCTTCCAGGATGGGCAGGCGCTCGGCGGTGGAGCTGTGCGCCTGCATGACCCGCAGGCAGAAAGCGCGCGTGTCCTCGTGCGTGGGATCCTTTGGGAGATTCTGCAATTCGGCTGTCCAACGCGCGTATTGCGGCGCCAGCTTGAAATAAGCGGCGCCGATCTGATGCAGCTTGGCGCTGACTTCTTTGACCGCGTCCCTGGGTTTGCGCCCCTTGGCCAGTTCGCGCTGCGCCAGGTTGGCGACCAAAACGGGCTGGATGTTGGCGTATTTCGGCTTTTGCAGCACCGCCGAGACAATCGACTGGACGAGCGGGTCGCTGGCGTTCATGGCAGGCTGCCGCGCAGCAGTTCTATCAGGCGCGCCATGAAGCGCAGGTTATGCTGGGTGGCCAGCCGCTGGTAGAGGGGATCGTTGAGCTTGTGCAGGTGGCGCAGATA
>CAZDUN010000032.1:11348-17373 GCA_964508615.1 uncultured Pelolinea sp.
GCCGGCAGAGCGGGCAGTCGCAGCCTTCCTCCACCGGCTGGCTGTCGCGCATGTAGCGTTCGTCATGCGCATAGACATAGACAAACCAGTCATCCTTGCCCAACAGGTCGCTTTTATTTGGCAGGTATTCGAAGCGGTACAGGCGCCCATGGCGGGCGTCGCGCGTGGGCATGGCGCAGTCGAACAAGCCGTAGCCTTGCGCCGCGCAGCGCGCCACGTAGGGCGGGTGGCCGATGCCCAAGGCGTGCAGCGGGAACTTGGCCGGGATTAATTCACGCAGCAGAAAAACCATTTCTTCCACCAGGCTGCCTTGACTATCGAGCGGCCAACCGCCGTAACCGTAACCGTCAAAGCCGATCTCCAGCAGCGCCTGCGCGCAGCGCCGGCGCAATTCGGGCGCACTGCCGCCCTGCACTACGGCGAAGAGTTTGGGGCGCTTTTCGGGCGGAACGCGCTTCTCGTCCAGCAGGCGCTCGAACTCCGCGCGGCAGCGCCCGGCCCAGCGGATGGTGCGCTCCACGGAAGCCTCCTGCTGCTGCATGGCATCGTCGATGTGCGTGCAGTCATCCAGGCAGAACAGCAGGTCGGAGCCGAAGCTGAGCTGCAATTGGATGCATTTTTCCGGGGTGAGCTGGTATTTGCGGCCGCCATCTTCAGGTTTGAAGACCAGGCCGTTATCACTGAATTGCCCGAAACGCGGCCCCTGGCGGATGAGCGAATAAGCCTGAAAGCCGCCTGAATCGGTAAAGATGGGTTTGTCCCAGCCGCTCATGCGGTGCAGCCCGCCCAGCGCTTTGACCGTGCTGGCGCCGGGTTTCTGCATCAAGTGAAAGGTGTTCATCATCATGGCCTGAATGCCGCATTGCGCCGTGGCTTCAGCGTCCACGCCGCGCACCTGCCCGAAAGTCGCGTCCGGCAGGAATTGCGGCAGCGTGAGCGTGCCGTGATTGAGCGTCAGTTGGGTTGGGAAAGCCATACGCCTGAATTGTATCATCCCCCCTCAGCGGACATCAGGACAGCACGCTCAGCGCCTGCAGTGTGATCCAGCGGTTGATGCTGTCGCCTTGCGCCCGGATCGGCCAGGTGCGTGATTGGAAGGGGCTGCCGCCGCTCCAGGCGCCGTTCTGATTGCGCTGCTTGCGCAGCCATGCCAACGCGCGCTGTGCTTGCGGGTAATCCAGCGCGTTCAGCTCTTTGGCGAGGCGCAGCACGAACAGGGTATCGGCATGGTAGAAGAGCGGGAAGCTGATCTTCGACCAGGTGGGATGGATTTTCTCGATATATGGATAATTGCCTTGCAGCAGGTCGTAATCTTCGAGCAGAAACTTCAGACCGGTCTGGATGGCGCTGCGGGTTTGGGCGTCGCATCGATTTTCAGGAAGGAGCGCCAGCCCGAACAAGCCGCGCGCCACGCCCCAGGCGCAGGGCAGGCCGTTGTTGTACGGACAGCGGCTGAGGTTTTGCAGGTCGCGCGTTACGTATTCCAGCATGCGCAGCATGAATTTCTCATTCTCGTTGCCGCAATACAACTGGTAGCGCAGGGCGTTGCCCCACAGGCAGCCCCAGTAGGTTTCGCCGCCCTTGTTGAGCCGCTTGTCGTTTTCGAAGCAGGCTTGCATGAAAGCCGCGCCGGTTTGCATGGCCGGGTGCTGCGGATCGATGCCCAGTTCGCTTAAGAGCAGCATGCTCCAATGGCTGCTGCGATATTTTGGGGAATAGTAATGCTTTTGGTACTGCCAATAGCCTTCCGGCTGCTGCTTTTCCAGGATGTGTGAAACAGGGTGGCTGGAAGCAATCGAACGCCTGGCTGCTTGCGCTTGCGCGTCGCTTTCCGGCATCCCTAGAATGCGGGTCAGCGTCAGGTAACGGATGGAGGGCGTGGGGCTCTCCAGCAGCCAGGCGATGGTTTTTTGATCGTTTTGAGTAGTTAAATTTTCAATTTCGCCCATGCGGGCATTATATTACGAACGCTTGCGGAAAAGGGCGGAGAAAAGGGTGATTACGCCAATGCCGATCAGGAACAGCGGCCAGAGCGTGCTGACGCCCAGCTGCAGTCCGAAGGTGCCGCCGAAGATGATAAAGCCCATCACGCTGATGGCCATCAGCACCAGGCCGCCGCTGTCGAAGCGCGGATGCTCGCGCGAGAGCAGCCCGGCGAGGATCACGCCCAGTCCGACGAAGCCGGGAATGAGTGTCCAGATATACGCCCAGCTGGCCCAATCGCCGCTGGTAGCCTGGTAGTACAGGATGCCGCCGATGCCGCCCACGATGCAGCCCGGGATGGCCAGCCCGCCCGTGCGGGTCAGGATGGCCGCCAGCAAAAAGGCCGCGCCCACGCCGATCACGATGAACGGCCAGTAGATGTAGCCGAAGATGTCCGGGTACATCTGCGTGACGAAAAAGAATCCGCCCAACAAGATCAGCAGGATTCCCCAAACGATGCCGTGTCGATTTTCCATGTTTCCTCCAAAGATTTATACGAATTTTCATCTCTACTTACGCAGGACGCGGCGTTTGGTTGCGGTATTTTTCCATTGTGATACCGTTGCATTCATTGATATCGTCGTTAACGGAGCATCCCTTCAGGGAAGCAATCCCGATCTAAACAGACACCCTTGGCTTCTGTCATAATCGCTAATCGCTCCCGCCTGGCTTTGGGCAGAATATAAAAAAAACGCTGACTGAGCCAGTCGAAGTCAGCGTTTTAAAAATTACAGGAAAAAATTCTAGCTTCCCAGGATCATCTGCCCAAAGCGCTTGCCCATCTCATGGGCTTCTTTCAAGTCTTGCTCGCCTGGCTGCCCGGCGAACTCCAGCGTTTCACCCAACACCCAGTTCATTTTTTCACACTGCGCTTTCAGGAAACGCGTCGCCCCGCCGCCCCAGCCGTAGCTGCCGAAATAAATCGCCTGCTTGTTGAACACGCGCTTGATCTCGGCCATGAACAGCACCATCTGCATGGTCGGGAAGAGCGTGCCCTCGTAGGTGGGCGCGCCTATGACCACACCCTGGTTCTTCCACAAGGAGGGCAGGATGTAGCTGACCGGCGTGCTGGTCACGTCATGCGCGCTCACTGGCACGCCGCCGGCCTCCAGCCCGCTTTGCATGGCGGCTACCGCCTTGTGCGTGTTTCCATACATCGAACCGTGCAGCAGCGTGACGCCTTTTTCGGCCGGGCCCTTGCCGTAGCCCGACCATTTCATATAAAGGTCCACGATGCGCTGCGGGTCCTTGCGCCATACCAGCCCGTGCGAAGGCGCCACCACGCGCAGCGGCGTGCCGGCTAGTTTCTCACCGGCGTTGAGCACCGGTTTACTGAAAGCCGCCACGATGTTGGCGAAATAGCGCAGCGCCTCCTGCTCGAAATAAGCCAGGTCTGCGTAATCCCCATCGAAAATACCCTGCTCCGGGATACCGTACCCGCCGAAGGCGTCGCACGGGAAGAGCGTTTGCGTGCTGGATTCATAGGTCAGCATGGTTTCCGGCCAGTGCACCATGGGCGCGCTGATGAACCGCAGGCGGTGCTTTCCCAGCTCCAGCTCTTCGCCGTCAGCCAGGCTGCGGATGTTTTCCTTCAATCCGAAAAAATCGTCCATCATCTTGACCGCTTTGGGCGTGGCCAGGATGATTGCTTGGGGCGCCAGCGCGCGGAAAGCGCGCAGCGCGCCGGAATGATCCGGCTCCATGTGGTTGACCACCAGGTAAGCGATGCTGGCCGGGTCGACCAGCGCCTTCAATTCGGCCAGGTATTCCTCCTGGAAGAGCTCCTTGCACAGGTCGATCAGCACGGTCTTCTGGTCGCGGATCAAGTAGGAATTGTAGGTGATACCCTCTTTTTCAATCGGCCACAATCCTTCGAATAGTTTCGTGGTTTGGTCGTGAACGCTGATGCAGAAGATATTTTCCGAAATCGCAATAGGTTTCATGATTTTTCCCGAATATAGATATGCATTAATTATATAAGGGCGCACGCCGGAACGCGCGTTCTTATATAAAATTTATCATGAAAATCCGGGTTTCTAATCCACGTTCAGCAGAGTGCTGATGATGATCGAAGCGATGCCCGCGATGACGGTTTTGATGCCGCTCAGGATCAGGTTCTCTTTCGAGATCTTGCCCAGGAACATACCCAGCGCGAACAGAGTCAGCAGCGCCACGCCTAGCGCGGTGTAATACACGTACCGGATGCCTGGGAAAAAGTTGTGTAAGAAGAACGGGGTCAGCACCAGCATGGCCGCCAGGAAGGGCGAGATGCCATCCACCAGCGCCACCACCACCGCGGCGTAGCGCGAGGCTTTGCCGATGCGGCTGTGCTTCAGGTCGGTCAGCGTGCTCTGGCTCAGCTCTTCCAGGTCGCGTTTGCGTTCGGCTGATTCGGTCAGGTAAGAGCCCCACAAGCCGGAGATGCCCATGGCCACGCAGGTGGACAGGCCGGTGGTGATCACAATGTTGGAGTTATCCACGCCGGCGGCCAGGTTGCCCATCAGCATGCCGATGATGGTCAGCACGCCGTCGAACGCGTTCATGGCGAAATAGCGCCGCGCGATTTCGCCGATGTTGGCTATTCCGTTGTATTGGCTCGCCTTGGCAAACACCCGGCGAACCTTATGTAAGTGGTCTTCTTCTTCGTCGTTCATGGGGATTAATCTTGCAGGGTGGCGGCGTCGTCGATGATCATCTTGCCGGCCACAACTTCGTCGATGGAATGGATCGATCCGCCCATATCTTCAATCAGCATTCTTACGATTTCGTAATTGATATCATCTCCCTCAATGGTGATCTTGGCGTTCTCGACTTTCAGGTCGATCTCGGCGATGCTGATATTGACCGCCGAAACGCCCGCCAGCGTGCTGAGAGCGTTGGCCATTTCGATGATGTTAGGCTCCATTGGCTTGAGGGTATCCAATACGAGCCTGCGTATTTTTCCTATCATTGTTCTATTTACTATTTTTACTCCATTTCCTTGGGTAGTCTGCCGCAATTTATACCATATTATTCGAACATTTTCGGTCTTGGATGTATTTCTTATACATGCAATCTATCAAAACGATTCCCCCGTTAATCAACTGTTTTACGATCGGATTTCGCTATAATTCAGTCAGGAGGCAAGCATGATCGAGATCCCTGAAGGAATTACCCTGGCAGCCCAATTAAACCAGACCGTGCGCGGGAAGGTGATCGCGCGCGCCGCGGCTGCCCAAAGCCCGCACAAATTCGCCTGGTATCAGGGCGACCCGGGGCGTTACCTGCAGCTGCTGAATGGGCAGGTGGTGGGGGAGGCCTGCGGTTTCGGGACAACCGTGGAATTCCAGGCCGGCGATGCTTTTGTGGCAGTATCCGAAGGCGCCACCTGGCATTACCACCCCGACCCCTCCGGTATCCCGGCCAAGCACCAGCTTTTACTCGAGTTCAGCGATGGCAGCGCGCTCAGCTTGACCGTGCGCATGTACGGCGGGATTTTTTGTTTCAAAAGCGGTGAAATGGATAATCCTTATTATCATTTGTCGAAGAATGCCCTCTCGCCGCTGTCGGACGCTTTCGATTGGGCTTATTTCCAAAGCCTGCTGGCTCCGGAGGCGATCAACAAACTGAGCGCCAAGGCTTTCCTGGCCACCGAGCAGCGCATCCCCGGGCTGGGCAACGGCTGCCTGCAGGATATTCTTTATCATGCCGGCGTCCATCCTAAGCGCAAGATGGTCATACTGGGAGATAAAGAACGGCAGGTGATGTTCCAAACCATCAAGAGCACGTTAGCGGAAATAGCCGCCCAAGGCGGGCGCGACACCGAGCCGGACCTGTTCGGCAATCCGGGCGGTTACGTCTCACGCTGCAGCAAGTTCACTGTCGGCCAGCCCTGCGGCCGCTGCGGAACGCCCATCGTGAAAGAAGCTTACATGGGCGGCAGCGTTTACTATTGCCCTGTCTGCCAGCCGTTGAATTAGTTCAGTTGCATTTGAGTTTTTGCAGGTTGGGCATTCTTGCCCGACAATTACAACCTCCGAGGATTGTATTCGCGAGGAGCGAA
>CAZDUN010000033.1:0-13887 GCA_964508615.1 uncultured Pelolinea sp.
CTCTTCCTCTTCATAGCCGGATTTGGAATCGCTGGCATCGCTGGTAACAATGTAAATCGGAAGCGTGCAGGATAGCACAACCAACAGAGTTGTGAATAGCGCGAACAAAATGATGACAGTCTTTCTCTTCATGGTACCTCCTAGAATTCACTTATATATTGTATTGCAAATCATTCATTTTTCAACCAAATATATTGCAAGTATTATGCCAATAATGATTCACAGAAGATCATTTTTTACCGATGCCCAGCGTGCGGCCCAGCAAACCCAACGCGGATTCCGCGTAAATGCTGCGGTAAAGCGCGTCATTATCCTTGTAAACTTTGGGCGGGTTTTCACGCAGAGTCATTTGCAGGGCGCCCTCCGGGCAGGCGGTCACGCATAAACCGCAGCCCAGGCATTTACTCCTGTCTATACTCAGCTTTTCTGCGGTGATCGATAATGCCTCGGCCGGGCAGGCGGCCACGCAATCCTGCCGCAGGGTGCATCGCTCCGCGTTCAATTGGACAACGAAACGCGAGGGTGAGGTGGTGTTGCGCATGCCGCGTTTCCAGGCTTTGATCACGCCGCAGGAGCAATCACAGCAATTGCACAGCGTCTGGATCTTGCCTTCGCAGTTGCTGACGTTATGCACCAGACCTTGCTTTTCGCATTCATACAGAATCTGCATGGCTTCTTCATAAGTAACCTGGCGGGCATAATCGGTTTGAAGCTTCATCTGCGCCAGTTCGTCGAAATAAAAGCAGGTTTCCAGGGGGTGTACGCAGGCTTCGCCGATGATCTTTTTCGAGCTGCGGCAATAACAGTTGGAAAGCGCGATCAGGTTGACCCCTTTGAGCATTTCGGAAACCACGTCCAGGGGCAGGATCTGGCGGGGATCGGGAATGACCGCGTTGACTTCGATCACGGTTGAGGCGGATTTTTCCTTGATCACCGGTTCAACCGGCAGCACGCGGTAATAGGGCGTGCGGGTGGGGATGGTTTCGGCGGCGCCTTCGATCAGGTCGTTCATCACCTGGGCGGTGATGCGGCGGAATTGGGAATCCACCCCTTCGCGCACTGCCATTTCCAAAACGACGATGACCGGCGCGCGTTCGTAACCCCAAATGCCTTTTTTCTGGAATTTATACACCAAGCCCTTCGGAATCAATCGCTCCAGCGTGCTATGCATGCTTTCGGCGGTGATCCCTGCTTTGGTCAGTTTCGCGATAAATTTCTCTTCACTGATGAATCCCAGATACGGCAGATGGAAGAAAATGCGCATGTCATCTTCGGAAAAAGTTACGCGCAGCGCTTCTTTGAATTCCTGGCGGCGGGGCATTGCCCCGATCTGGAATTCATAATAACGGACCAAATCTTCATATAAATCTTTGGATGCCATAATCCCTCCCGATAAATACCTTTAAACAGACTTTCCTTATTTAATAACAAAGGAATGCCTTTTGTCAAATTTAATTCAAACTTAAAGAAACCAGGTCAGGGACTATCAAGCAAGCAAAAACCTTGGGTATTTCACCCAATCACGGGGAGTTGCGCGATATGCGGGTTAAGACGTCGAGAAAGGATCAGCCTAACTGGGCAGCTTCTTCCTTCGAAAGGAATTTAAACATCTTGCTGCCTGTTTCGGGATCAACAGCTTCGGCGGCTTTGCGGCCATTCTTCATGGTCTTCAGCGTAACCTTGCTGCTGTCCACCCAAACTTCTTTCTTGCTTTTCAGTGAGAAAAACTTGATCATCGTCATGGTTCCGTACTCCTCTCGGGATTTGATCGGACGAACAACGCAGATGTGACGTACCCCCGTGATGGTGAGTGCATACAATGTAAATTCATTATATATGAAGAAAAGCCATTTTCAAACAAGCGGTATTAAGTGCGAGCGGATCGATTAACGGCGTTGAACAGTCACCTGGCCGTAAATATCGGCGCCTGCGGGGAGGAATTCCATCCCCGCCCAATTCTTCCCGGCATATGCCTGCTTTTCATAATCAAGAAATTCCCGGTTGGCGCTATCGTCGGCCAGGACGAGCAGCAGGTCAAAATATTTTCCGGAGTCTTGATCCAAACCAATGAAAACCTTCATGGACCACTTGCCGTCTGCGCCGAGCAGCAACGGATTGGCTTGAGGATAATAACGCCCGACATCTTTGAAAAGATGACCAACCAGGCCGAGGACGCCGGCGGGATGGCCTGGCTGGTTCCCTGGATCAGTTCGCATTGATCGACTGCTGCCTGGTCTTGCGGGTAGGTATTTTCAAGCAGTGTTTGGGAGGATTGGAAAAGCCTTTGGACGATGAAGAATCCGAAAGAGATGATTGCCAGATACAGAAAAATTCTGGTTCCCCTGGAAAGCGGCACTCGCTCCAATGGTGAGGAGGGTTCGTCCTGGGATTGGCGCTGTGAACGGTTGATCAGCGCGCAAATGATTGCGCCGGCAACGTTGATCAATGCGATAATGATAGAAGTCGCTTCCAACGAAGGCATTTCTGTTTACCCCTGTATATATCTGTTAATAGAATATACAACTCCCAACTGGAAATTTCAATCATGTTTTACGCGAGAAATGACTGCGGGAGTGATGTTGGGTTTATTGCTCCACTTCTGCCAGGCGATCCATCCCGCTGATGATCACCAATGTTCGTATTTCACGATCTGCTCGAAGGACAGGCGATTCTTGTGAATCGCTTCCGGTCGGGCGGGATATCCCAATGGCATCAACTGGACAACCCTGATCCCGGTTGGAATGCCCAATAGCTTCTTCACTTCTTCAGCGTAGAATTTGCCGATCCAGCAGGTGCCCAGGCCAAGCTCAACCGCGCGCAGGGTGAGGTGATCCAGCGCGATGGCCACATCGATGGGATAGCAGGGCTCACCGCAGGTCATCAAGTGGCCATCCGTCTCGGCGCAAGCCGCGATGATCACGGGAGCCTGCCCGACGAAAGCCTGTGAACCAGCTGCCTGGGCCAGCTTCTGACGCAGCGCCAGGTCGCGCACGACTACAAAGCGCCATTCCTGGCGGTTGCTGGCGGAAGGGGCCTGGCGCGCGGCTTCCAGCACCAGCTTCAATTTTTCTTCTTCTACCGGTTTATCCAGAAATTCACGCACACTCTTACGGGTTTGGATCGCATCAATGACATCCATTGGCTGACTCCTTTTTGACTCATCAAGTTCAAACCATTAATTATAATCACGCAAGCGCGTCGAAAGACAGGCAAGCGACTTTTTCCCTGTTTGCCCGTATATTAAAAAAGTAAAGATTCAGATTATCTAATTGATAAAAGGAGAAAGTGATGAAATCATTGGTGATTTACGATTCTGTGTTTGGAAATACGGAAAAGATCGCTCAAGCGGTCGGCATGGCGCTTTCCAGCGGTTCGACCAACCAGGTGGTGAAAGTAACGGCAGCCACCCCCGCGCTGCTGGCAGGCCTGGACTTGTTGGTGGTCGGTTCACCCACGCGTGCTTTCCGCCCGACGGAAGGTATCAGCAAGTTCCTGAAGGGGCTGCCGGACAACGCGTTGAGCGGAATCAAGGCGGCCGCGTTCGACACGCGCATGGACGTGCAGAAAGTCAACAACAAACTGCTGACCTTCATGGCCAAGCGCATGGGTTACGCGGACGGAGCCATGACCAAACTGCTGCAGAAAAAGGGCGGGCAGCTGGCAGGCCCGACCGCCGGCTTTTTTGTCAGGGAATCCGAAGGCCCGCTGGAAGATGGCGAACTGGAACGCGCAGCGGAATGGGCAAAGACAATCTTTTCTGCCTGAGAAATTCAGAATCCTTTCGATTAATATTTCCGGGTGATAATAAACGCTTCAGTTAGAAAAAATCGACTGATGCCTAATTGATATTGGTCGGTGGATTTAAAAATAGAAATGAGCAAAATTTTTACATAATGCAGCGTTAATGTGCTTTCCTGATTGAAGGCACACTGACCAAATTTCGCGATCCGATCCAAGTTTTTTGGGTTTTTAGAAACAAAATTTCAATCCCCGTTATATAGAACCACCCGGTCCCGGCCAGCCTCTTTGGCCTGATATAAAGCCTGGTCGGCATGATTCAGTAGTTCATCACCGTTGCTGCCATGGTTTGGGTAAAAAGCTACGCCGAGCGAAAGGGTGGCGTGCAGTTCCGCGTCCTGGTACTTGATCCGCAGATTACCAAAAGCATTGCGGATGGTTTCAGCCCGTTTGTGAGCGATTTCAAGGGATGCGCCCGGCATGACCAGGACAAATTCCTCTCCTCCATAGCGGCAAGCGATATCCTGCCCGCGCGAGTTTGCGATGAGCAATTTTCCCAAATCCTTCAGCATCAGATCGCCGGCTTTATGTCCGAAGGAGTCATTCACCGATTTGAATTTGTCGATGTCCATCATGATCACTGATACAGGTATAGTTTCTCGTTCAGCCCGGTGGATCTCTCGTGTCAACGTTTCCTGGAGATATCCGCGATTGAATAGATCAGTCAATGAATCATGGATAGCCTGTTCGCGCAGTATTTCATGCAATTTCTCGATTTCCCGTACATGGAATTCCAACTGCTCATTGGTATCGCGCAGCGTTTGTTCGATACGCTTGCGTTCAGCAATTTCCTGAACCAGATCATTGTTCAGATTTATCAATTCATTTTCATGCTGCTGCAGCCTCAAGCGGTTATCGGCCAGGTTTATAACCATGTTATTAAATGCGTCAGAAAATTCCCCCATGAAATCCACGCGCTGGCTGAAATCGCCCTGGGAGATCATTTTCGCCTGCCAGGACAAATGAAGCAGGCTTGATTGAAGATTTTTCAGACTGCCTGCCAGGACCCCTCTCGTTGAAAGTTTTTTCGAAAGGTCTCCTGTGGAAAGCGCCAGGGCGAATTGACGCAAGTCCTCCAATTCGGCAATTAATTCCTTGAAAAACTTGTTTTCGGCTATGCTTTGATCGAGATCACCGGAAAAAGTACCTTTTACAAGAATATCTCGAAGCGCAAGCAGCACATTTTCCAATATTTTTTCTTGATCATTCTGAGCATTTATTGAGATTGGGCGAGCGGTATTAGCCATTTGACCTGTAATTTATCGATGGATTTATTCTCTCAAACACCCAACAAGGCCAATGGTTGTACTTCGAAGCGGCAGGTGCGATCACCGGTGCACCAACAGTCTATTTCCTTGACGATAAATTGTTTATTAAAAAAGGCTTCCATCAGCGCGGCAATGAATCCTTCGTCGTAGGTGCAGATGGAGTGACCCGATTCCGGCAAGCCTGAACAATCCAGGTCTTCAGAGACCGTCAGGATGAATTCGAGCTTATCCAAATCAGCCTTTTCAACTCGCAAAATACCAATCGTCATCTCTTTCAACACGGATTGGGTCTTTTGGATGAATTCATTCAAGTCACCGACCGGCTGAATCACGTTTTGATAGAAAGCGCTGCCTGCCAGCTTGCCTGCTTCAAAAAATACCTCATCAGCCGCCTGCGTACCGAATTTCTGCTCTATGATGTCACGAAATGTGAATTGCATCAGCCGGTAAACCGTCAGTTCAGTTTTAGGCCCCAGGTTGGGGCGGCCGGCTTCCAAATCCCCCAGCAGTTCCCAGGAAAAAGGATATAAACGTGTTCCGTCCATTGTATGCCTCCTCTATTTATCGATTGTGTTTATAGAAATATCTATAATCCAGACTCAAATAACCCTTTTGGTAGAACTCACTACCTATGTTTATTATACTCTGTGGAGGTATGTGTATAGTTGCTTAATTTGAATGTTATATAACCAAATCATGCAAGAATGAAAGAGATTGAAAAGATTTTGATGTCTTCATAAAAACAGATTATTTCAATCAATCCGGGATAATTAAATTTCGTATGATTTTTCCGGGGTTTATTACACAAATATGAGTGCAGTTGTTAGCGGTACACTACTTCGGGATATAAATAAACCGTATAGGCCATATCGTAATTAAAATTATCCGTATTATTCGTACCATAGAAATTCCAGCTATTGAAGAGATTACCGCCCGATTGCAGGGTTGGATAGATCTGGTTGTAATTACCCATATCGATATGGTCGAACAGGGTATCGTCATCATCCAGCCAATCGACCACATCCAGGGTTTTTCCGGAATAATACAGGATATCGCTGACAATCTCGATGGCAGCCTTGCTTTGCGGTTCGGGGTTGAACATATTAGCGATCTTGATATAGCGCATATACTCATTGATTTTGTTCATGTAGCTTTGCGCTTCGGAGTAATCCTCGATATCGGTCACATTGAACAAGGACATCAAACCGTGCCCAACCGGAATACCGGTCAGCTGCAATTGAGTGAAATAGTTCGCGTTATAAGCATCTCCAGCATAAACATCGAAAGGGCCCCAGGCATAGGTGGCAGCCCGCACCACCCAACCGGATTCATCCGTTTCCACCAGCGAATAAATGAACACGATCTCATCCTGGCCGGAAGAGGTAACATAGTCGTCCTCCTCGGCGTCATGGCAGATGAACTGGCTGATTTCCATGGTGGCATCGTAGCCGGTGATATAGGCTGTTTTGGGCGCTTCAGCCGGGGGGTTGTTCCCGTCAGAGGGGTAAACCGGGTTGTCACCACCACCGGAGTCATCACCGATCACATATTCGATCACATCGCCTAATGCTTCACAGGCGCTCAATATAAAAGCCAACAATACACATGTGGTGAGAAACAGCAATCTTGGGAGTCTGATAAGCATGATTCCTCCTTCGTTTGTTAAAATGGCAAATCAAACAGGATGAACAATGATGAAGAATAATTGAATTGTTTACACCCGCGTTATCTTATTATAGAAAATTTCATTTCCCGGGTCAACATGATGGGTGTAAAACAATAATCTTATTTAGAGTTCGAGCAAGACGCATCAGCCAGCTCACATTTATAATTGAAGAAGCCGACATCAGACAGAGGATAAGCGCACATGTGGATTCAAATCTATTTTGTCTTCAGCAGTTTAGAGACACTGGCCTTGTTGATCTATTCACTGTGGGAGAGATCGCTGCCGCAGGAAAGCGTGTTCCTCTATTACTCCGGCGAGCGGCTGCTGCTGGCGGGCGGAATCCTGGCAATCTTGCTCGGTTTTGCTTACCTCGGCTGGCATTCATTTTTTCCGGAAAGTCCCGTCAACCGCCGTATGCACAAGAACCTGCAAAAACCCGCTGTGATCTGGTCTGCGATCGCAGCCGGCTTTGTTCTCAGCCTGGCGATTTTCCTGCTGCTCACGCAGCCGCCGGAAGCTTTCGGCGGGCGGCTGACCCTGTTCACGCGCCTGGAACCGCTGCTGCTCTGGCTGCTGGCACTCAGCCTGCAAACGATATTTTTCCTGGTGGTTTGGTACAGCGTCCATTTCTGTGCCCGGCCGGAAATAGAAATCGGGCAGATATCCATTAAAGAAATGGATTTTGTGCTGCTGCTTTTTCTGGCGGCGATCGTTTTTAAACTGATTTTCGTGCTGCCCGGCACTTATGGTCTTTATAGAGATTTGGGGGAATCCAAGTATTTCAATATGATCGATTACCTGTTCAAGGGAAAGTTCTACACAGCAGCGGATGACGTTACCACGCATTATCCGCTGTTCTACCCGCTCCTGCTGCTGATTTCTTATTATGTGAAAAATTACACTTTCCACGTCATCATGCTGATGAACACCATTTTCTCTTCCAGCATCGTATTCCCACTTTACCTGTTGGCGCGGCGCATGCTGGATCGGAAGTACAGCCAGATCCTGATCGTGATTGCCTGCCTGATTCCCTTCCAATTCCTGCTTCCCAACCGCTTATTAAGTGAGAACCTGTATTTTCCTCTTCTGCTATGGGGCATCTACCTGGCTTTTTCATACCCGCAAAATGCAAAGCAGCGGCTTTTTTGGGACATAATGACCGGCGTGGCTTTTGGATTGCTATACCTGACGCGTTTCATCAGCCTGGCGCTCATTCCATTTTTGATGTTGATCTGGTGGTTAAAGCCTTTCGAAGGCGTGAAAGGCATATTCCATTTGAATCTCCGTAAAATTGGGCACGCCCTGCTGATCCTGTTGATCACTGCGTTGATCTTCAGCCCATGGGTCATGATCGGGTTGAACAATGGACTGAGTCTCAGCGAAAGCCTGGGCTTCGGCATCACCGCCAATACCAATGAAGCGCAGCTGACAATTCTGAACCTGCTGATGTGGTTGGTATTTTATATTGCCTATTACCTGCTGTTAGCCGCACCGGTGCTGAACCTGATCATCATCGCGCTGCAAACCAACCGATTGCGGGATATACGAAATGAAGGCAGCCGCTGGCTGCTTTCGGCGCTGATCCTGGGACTGGGTTTCACCATCGCGGTGGTGCGGCATTCCTGGCGGGCGTTCTATAATTTCGAGATGCCGCAAAAGATCATGGGGCGCTACGTAATCTATATTGTACCGCTGGCGCTGTTATGCGGATTTTTAGGCATGAGCAGCTTCAAGCGCGAGAAATTCCAGAATTATTATCATTTTCTGTTTCACACCACCATCAATCAACTGGTGCTGGTGGCGCTCAGCTATATGCTGATCATTGCAGGAAAGCTTATTCCCGTTGGCCAAAATTTTATCGAACCGCTGATCTCGATCGACGGCTTTTACATCCGCGAACTTGGCGGGTACTTTTTTGTGTTCATCCTGATACTGTATATCGGGAATTGTTATTTCCTATGGCACGGCGGGAAAAGGGCGGTGGAATTCGCGGGCTGCGTGCTGATCGCCTTTTATTTGTTCGCGGAACCGGACTGCGTCAGCATCCTGAAAAGCCAGAATACCTACCAGAAACTGGGTTACACCATTTCGGAGATCATGCTTGACACCAACCAGGGGCGCGAGGAAAAGCTGGATTATACGATCTATCTCTCGGACGGGTTGTACGTGGATGACCGCAAGGATTTCGCCTGGAGCCTGTACGTGCGCAACCTGGATTGTGGATGGCAGATTGTAAAGTATCCCGCACAGGAAAAACCAGACCTCATGGAAAGCAGCGGCTTTGTGGTTTACCCGGTCAATGAAATGCGGCTTAAAACTGAAGCGGAATTCTATACCTATGAAATCAACGGTGAAAAGTTCATCGTTGAATACAACCTCGATTGACTCCCCGGGTGTGATCACGGAATATTCCCTTATTGCTGAAATCGATGCCTGGTTGAGCCGGCCAGACCACGTAAGTTGGCCGGCTGCCGGAAGGCTAAAAGCGCATCCAAAACATGATTTCCCCTCGCGATGGACTCCAATTCATTGAATTGGGGATGCTTGACAAAGCGACCGACGGTCGCTATAATAATAGCGACCAATGTTCGCTTTAGGAGGCAGCATGCCAAAAGGAATCGCGCTCACCGAAGATATTGTTACCCGCCGGAGGAGAGAGATCATCGAAGCCTGCCGGGATACATTCCTCAAAAAGGGATTCCAGGAAACGCCCATGCGCGAAGTTGCGCAATTGGCGGGCATGGGCAAATCCTCTCTGTACGATTATTTCCGCAGCAAGGATGAGATCCTATTGTTCCTCATTGAAGATGCGCTGGCTTTCATCACGTCCAAGGCGCGCGAGATCAGCGCGCTGGATTTGCCCGCCAATGAACGCCTGCGGCGCATCATGGAGGTCCACATGAACTACATCGTGGAAAACAAAGAAACCTTTTTGTTGATCTCCTACGAAGGGCGGCGGCTGGGGACGGAAAGCATCCAGCGCGTCCAGAAAGGGCGTTACGCCTACCAGGACATGATCCGGGCTTTGATCGAGGCAGGCATCCATGAGGGTACCTTCCGCGAGGTCGATCCGCTGCTGGTGGCACGCCTGGTGATCAACACGCTGATGCCGGTGATCTACACCACGCGCCCGACCGGAACGCCGCACGAGATGCTGGAAGAAGCGCTGGATATTATTCTAAATGGCGTACAGAAATAGGAAAAAAATTTTACGAATTGAAGCGACTGCTGTCCGCTTTGCTGAATTGAAATCACTACCCGCAACAGGCAAGGTCGCGATATTAATGATAAGGAGCGTGAAATGAACACTTATATTCTCCCCATGGAAGATCAGCGAGCCGACCTGCAAACAGTCGGCGGGAAAGGCGCGTCGCTGGCCAGGCTGGCCAGGGCAGGGCTGCCCGTGCCGGGTGGTTTCCACATCACCACAGCGGCTTACCGGTTTTTCGTTGCGAGCAACCGATTGCAGCCGGTGATCGACTCCGCGCTGCTTAAGGCGGAGGTTGGCCAGCTGGAGCAGCTCGAGCAAGCCTCCGCCGCTATCCGCGCGGCTTTTCTAAAGGGTGCAATGCCGCAAGAACTGCGCGCTGCCATCCAGAAAGCCTACGAAGGGCTGCAAAGCGGCCAGATGGCGGTGGCGGTGCGTTCCTCGGCCACCGCCGAAGACCTGCCGGAAGCTTCGTTCGCGGGGCAGCAGGATACCTACCTGAACGTCAACGGCACGCAAGCCGTGCTGGAGGCTGTGCGCGCCTGCTGGGCGTCTTTATGGACGGCGCGCGCCATCGCCTACCGCATGAATAACAAAGTCGATCCACAAGCAGTCGCTTTGGCGGTGGTTGTGCAGGAACTGATCCCGGCGGAGGCGGCCGGTATCCTGTTCACGGCCAACCCGCTCAGCGGAAGGACTGATGAGATGCTGATCAATGCTGCCTGGGGGCTGGGCGAGGCAGTGGTAGGCGGATTGGTTTCGCCGGACTGCATTACGGTGGATAAAGTCAGCGGAAAGATCAATAAGTATGAACGCGCGGATAAAATGGTCATGACTGTACGCACGGCCAGCGGAACGCAGGAACAGGCCGTGCCGCGCGGGCGGCGCAAGGCGCGCGCGCTTTCAGCCAGGGGGGCGGCGCAATTGACCGAGCTTGCGGTGCGCATCGAGCAGCTGTACGGCTGCAGGCAGGACATCGAGTGGTGCCGGGTGGGGGATAAATTCTACATCCTGCAAGCCCGCCCGATCACCACCACGATCGGCGGGGAGGCGCGCGATTGGGAACTGCCGAACCCCAAGGCCAGCTACATGCGCGGCAGCCTGGCGGAACACATCCCCAACGCGGTATCGCCCTTGTTCGCCACGCTGGGGCTGCGCGCGCTCAACGCTTCTACAAAGGAGCTGGCAGAAAAGATGAATATGGATTTGAGCGGCGCGCGCTATCAATATGAAACGCTGAATGGTTACGTGTACATGAGCTACGAATTGAACGCCAAGTTCACCTGGGAGATGATCAAGGTTACCCTGTCCGGCCTGAAGGTCATGTACGGCCAGGCGGTGGAACGCTGGCAGGCAGCGCGCAAGGATTTCGCGGCGGAAATCGCGGATTGGGAGGCCAGAGATTTTACGAAGCTGGCTCCAGATGAGATCCTGGAGGGCGTGAGGGCTTTGATGTACGCGGCGGGCAAGTATTACACAGTGATCCAGTCCGGCACGCTGCCCTCGGCCAGCACCAGCGAAATGATCTTCACGCGCGTGTATAAATGGCTGAAACGGGCGGACGAACCGGAAGCCAGCGCGCTGCTGCTCGGAACGGATTCAGCCGCGCTGCGGGCTGAAAAATCTGTTTTCGATATGGCAAAGTGGGTGAAAGAGAATCCAGTTTTATCTGACCATATATTGAAAACAACCAGCCAGAGCGTTATCTCCGCGTTACAAAAGGACAAAACTCCCGCTGGTATTTCAGGTGAGGTTTGGAAAAGTTTCAGGGAGCGAATCGAAGAGTATTTGCGCGATTTCGGGGCGACCTCTTTCGAGATGGATTTTATGAATCCGGCGCCGGGCGAGATGCCGGAACTGGTGATTGAAGTGCTGAAAAGCTATCTGGAAGGCAAGGGCAGCGATCCTTATCAGCGTGAGCGCGAGGCGCGGGAACGGCGCGAAAAGATCAGCCGCGCGATCCGCGGGCGTTTTCACCTGATCCCGCGGCGCTGGTTCGACAAGAGCCTGAAATGGGCGCTGGAATGCAACCCGGCGCGCGAGGATTCGCTGGCGGACATGGGCATGGGTCACGCGGTTATGCGGCGGCTGTTGAATGAATTGGGCGGGCGCTTTGCCGCCGGGGGCGCGATCGGGCAGGCCGCGGATATCTACTGGCTGCTGGAGGAAGAGGTCCAGCGCCTGACGGCCGCGCTGCAAGCCGGGCAGCCGCTGGAAAACCTGGCGGAAAAAGCGCAGCAGCGAAAAGCAGAATGGAAAATCCAGATGAAACTGCTGCCGCCGGTCATCCTGCCGGCCACCTCGATTTTCGCCAAGATGCTCCCCGGAGGGCGCGGGAATGTGGCTGCCAACGTGCTGAAAGGACTGCCGGCCAGCCCGGGCAGCATCCGCGGCACGGCGCGCGTGCTGTTCGGGCCGGAGGATTTCGGGCGCATGCAATCCGGCGACATCCTGGTGGCGGTCACCACCACACCGGCCTGGACGCCGCTCTTCGCGCTGGCCGGCGGCATCGTGACCGATATCGGCGGGCCGCTCAGCCACAGCTCGATTGTGGCGCGCGAGTACGGCATCCCGGCGGTACTGGCGACCGGCACAGCCACGCGCCGCATCCGCGACGGGCAGACCATCACGGTGGACGGCAGCGCGGGCAGCGTGACACTGCAATAAAGTAAATGCCATGAATGCGCGCAGGAGCCTGCTGATCCTGTCCTTTGTGATGCTGGTGGTGATGATCGGCTACGGCATCGCCATGCCGATGATGCCCTTCTATATTGAAATGTTCGGGGTGGGGGGCAGGGAATTGGGCTGGATGAGCTCCAGCTACGCGCTGATGCAGCTGCTGTGCGCGCCGCTCTGGGGGCTGCTTTCGGACCGCTGGGGGCGCAAGCCGGTGCTTTCGATCGGCGTGCTGGGCTACGCGGCGGCTTTTCTGCTGTACGGGCTGGCGCAATCGTTCAGCGTGCTGTTCATCGCGCGGGTGCTTTCGGGCATGCTCTCCTCGGCCACCACGCCGAGCGCCCTGGCCTATATTTCCGAGCACTGCGCGCCGGAAGAAAAGAGCAAAGCCATGGGGCAGATGGGCGCGATGGTGGGGGCGGGCACCATCCTGGGCCCGGCGCTGGGCGGGCTGCTTTCGGCGCGTTCGCTGGCGCTGCCGTTTTTCGCCGGTTCCGCGCTGGCTTTGTTGGCTTTTTTGCTGGTGGGGGCTTTTCTGCCGGAGGAAAGAAAAAGAAGAACGCCAAGGCGGGGTGAGGAAGAGAGCGCGCCGGACGCAGGAAAAGAAAAAACCTGGACGCTCTACCTGCGCGTGCTGCGCGGGCCGGCGGGCATCCTGCTGCTGCTGATCTTCATCATGAGCTTCGGCATGACCAACTTCCAGAACATGATCGGGCTGTACGCGTTGGACAGGTTCGAGCTGAATACGCAGCAGGTCAGTTCGATCTGGATGGTGATGGGCGTGATGCTGATCGCCGTGCAGGGCGGGCTGACCGGCTGGCTGACCAAAAAGATCGGCGAGTTGAGCCTGATCCGGCTGGGGCTGCTGGGCGGGGCGTTGGGTTTCGGGCTGGTGGTGCTGGCCGGCAGCTACAGCGCGCTGATGGCGGCGCTGGCGTTTTTCATCTGCGCGCTGGCGCTGATCGGTCCGGCGCTCAACGCGCGCATCTCGCGTTATGGCGGGGAGCACCAGGGTGCGTTGATGGGCTTGAATAGCGCCGCGACCAGCCTGGGGAAGGTGCTGGGGCCGCTGTGGGGCGGGCAGCTCTACGAGCTCGATATCCATTACCCGTTTTTCAGCGGCGCGTTCACGCTGCTGGTTGGATTGGCGCTGAGCCTGGCAGGATTGGGCAGGGACAATAATGTTGTTGGAAAGAGAGACTGATTTTTATTTCTGGTTGAAAATTAACCACAGATCAACACTGATTCACACAGATCGAACCAATGGATTA
>CAZDUN010000033.1:13987-16568 GCA_964508615.1 uncultured Pelolinea sp.
GTTGAAAATTAACCACAGATCAACACTGATTCACACAGATCGAACCAATGGATTATCTGTTAACCAACGGAGTTTTCACGCGACTGGCCGGGCTGGATTTGAGCCCAGTTGCCTTGGGCGGGGGCAATAATGCTGTTGGAAAGATAGACTGACTTTTATTTCTGGTTGAAAATTAACCACAGATCAACACTGATTCACACAGATCGAACCAATGGATTATCTGTTAACCAACGGAGTTTTCACGCGACTGGCCGGGCTGGATTTGAGCCCAGTTGCCTTGGGCGGGGGCAATAATGCTGTTGGAAAGATAGACTGATTTTTATTTCTGGTTGGAATTTAACCACAGATCAACACAGATTCACACAGATAAAAACAATGAATTACCTGTTTTCCAGAGTGGCTTTCACACTGCTGGTCGGGCTGCTGCTGAGCCTGGCGCGGCTGTGTGGGGGACATGATACTGTTGAAAGGATTGACTGATTTTTATTTCTGGTTGAAAATTAACCACAGATCAACACAGATTCACACAGATAAATCATACCTTGATGTCTGACGGAAAACAGGTTTCTTTAATTTCACGGTCAGATTGCGAGGGTCTGTCTTATGAACTTCCTGCTTTGGCTTCAAAAGAAAATCATCCGTGTTAAAAAGCGCCGCATTATAAAAACATCACTGCTGAACCAGATGGATGTACACGAAATTATGTTCCCCTTCAGGCGCGATCATGAAGAAAACATATACATCCTGATGGCTGAATACCATTTCTGATGGCGACCCCACCATATCCGGGCGGAATTCCCATCCCAGATCAGGCATTTCTTCCTGGTAATAGGCGACGACTTCTTCAGCGGATTGCTTCACTTCAAAGCGGTAATCCCCAAAGTATTCTTGACCCGAGACCGCGTCAGGCATGATCGGGATGCCATTCCAATTGGACAGGATAATATCCACCAGAGGCTCATCAGTGGGCAGGTCGGTTGGAACGGGGGTCTTGGTTGGGAGGACGGTTGCCGTGGGTGGCATGGCTGTCGCGGTTGGCAAGGCTTCAGCAGCCGCGCTACAGCTTGAGAGCGAGATTCCTGCGACCAAGCAAATGATGGCAATGGATGGCGTTATCTTCATTTCATTCAATCTTCCTTTTCCACATGGGATGAATTACTTATATATTGAATTCTTGTTTGTATCGGATAATTAAATAAAGGGCAATCAGGAATAACTCGCCCGGTCACACGCGCGGCATGCGTGACTGGACGCCCTGGATATCGACGGCCTGTCCATAATGAGTATGCACTTTAAGCAGGTCCGGTTTGGAGATCTGTTTGCCAGTCAGGGATTCCAGCAATTCCAGCAGCTTGTCGAATTGGGCAGGCTGGCCGGGGCGCAGGTTGGCTGTGCGGCGCGCGGCGATCTGGTGATGCTCATTCAGGAAGAGCAGTTCGGTGCTATCTTGCGACAGCAGGTAAAACAGCTTGCGCCAGAAGTAACCGTGCGTGAAAGGCAGAGCCATTTCCTGTTCATTGGCGCCGCGCATATCGTAAGGGCAGACGGTGGTTTCGGCGAACCAGGGCGCATTGGGGTTATCCCACACCAGCACGTACACGCCGAATATATACCAGCCCTCGATCTGGTGCGCCTCCACGTGGAGGCCGACCGGCGGGTTGGCCGAGAGCGGGCGGGAGAGGTGATGCGAGGGGCAGCGCGCCACCGCCAGGGTATGGGCCTGTCCGTTGCCCTGCGTCAGGAACAGGTCGGCGGTTTGCAGGTAGGAGGCCATGTCGGGGCGCAGGAGGGTGTAATCAGCGCGCGCCCGGTCGAGCGGCGGGTAGCGCGGGAGGTCGGGATCGGTGACGGCCCAGGTTTGCGCGCGGCCGGTTAATGAGGCGAAGAAGCCCTTGCGCGCGCGGGTGACCGGCAGGCTGCCAGATGAGAGCAGCGTATCGGGCAGGTCTCCCGCGAGGATGAACTCCGCGTTGCTCTCGATGCCGACCATGGGCGCGCCGCACTGCTCACAGGTGAGCCTGGCATAGGCCGGTTCACTGTTCATCACGATCAGGTTCTTCTGGTTCATTTCGCAATTCGGATTGGTGCATTTCCAGCGACGCAGCATGGTTTGTTTCTCCTTCCCACTTTATATTTCTAAACATCCATGATACAGCAGGATTGGGAAAATGCAATCAGCAAGTTGAGTTTTGCAGGAATCTTTTTTTTCGCAATATGAATCCACAGATGCACACAGATTGAAATGTGAATGTATACAAATTAACTATGGTTCACACATCAAGTTTTCCTTTTTGTAAGAAAGCAAGATAAGAGAAAATCTGTATAACTATGGAGTTTTTCTTGGTAAGTAAATATCTAGAGAGATAGACGAATCCTGATAAGGTACGAGAAAATCCACTTTATTTTTAAGAAAAAGTTATAATGGCAATTCTACAAATAAATGACTAATCGAATTTTATTCTTTTTGCTAGTTCCTCTAGCATAGCTTTGTCAATTAGCTTTTCTACTGTCTCCCTTGCTTCTTTTCCTATTTTGTCTAATAAATATTGACGGTATTTTTGATTAGAACTCTTCACATCAA
>CAZDUN010000033.1:16578-16958 GCA_964508615.1 uncultured Pelolinea sp.
CATCTGGAACACAATAAACAATTATGAATCTTCCTTCAATCCAAGCATTTCTCCACATAGTATGTCGTGGAAATCTACGTTCAGCATCAAATATTTGTTGCCATTCGGAAGGTGGTTCATTATTTAATTCGAAATAAATATTATAAAGAGCTTTATTTGGATCAGGTTTATAGGATTTCAAATTATCGATTCTTATAATCCGAATATCTTCAAATTTCTCTAACCCATTTTCTGATTTTGTTTTTTCATCATTGGTAATATATCTATTCTCTGTAGGTTTATTATCTACTACAATATTTTCTGGATTGGATACGCCAAGCACCTTTATCAATTTTGTTAGTTCTTTATCAAAATCATCTGGACGAGTAAAATCAGCAAAT
>CAZDUN010000034.1:0-15900 GCA_964508615.1 uncultured Pelolinea sp.
CAAAGCGGGAGGGTGAACCGCATTGCCGGCCCGGTTGTCGGAGCGGCAGGATTCGAGGAAATCCGCCTGCATGACATGGTATTGGTGGGGGAGGAGCGGCTGGTGGGCGAGGTGATCCGTTTGAACGCGGACCAGGCTACCATCCAGGTGTATGAAGACACTTCCGGGCTGCGCATGGGCGAGCCAATCTACAACACCGGCGAACCCTTGGTGGCTTATCTCGGCCCGGGTTTGATGGGCCAGATTTTCGATGGGCTGCAGCGCCCGCTGACCACGCTCGCGCAAAAAGAGGGCGGTTTCCTCGGACGGGGCATCAGCGAAAGTCCGCTGGCTTTGGATAAGGAATGGGAATTCACACCTCTGGCAAAGGAGGGTGACCTGCTCACTCCTGGCATGATCATCGGCACCATTCCGGAAACGCAGAGCATCCAGCACCGCGTCATGGTCCCGCAGGGCATCTCCGGCCGGCTGCTGGAGATCCGTTCAGGATCCATCACGTTGAAGGACCACGTGGCGGTCATTGAGACCGATCAGGGCGAGAAAAAAGAAATCTCGCTGGCGCATCGCTGGCCGGTGCGCGTGCCGCGCGCTTACCAGAAACGCCTGGATTTGAACGAACCCCTGATCACCGGCAAACGGGTGATTGACCTGCTTTTCCCCATCCCCAAGGGCGGATCGGCGATCATCCCCGGCGGTTTCGGCACCGGCAAGACGGTTATCCAGCAATCGCTGGCGCGCTGGTCGGAAGTGGATGTGGTGGTGTATGTCGGCTGCGGCGAACGCGGCAACGAGATGGCCGAGGTTTTGAACGAGCTGCCCAAGCTGGAGGATCGCTCCTCCGGTATTCCGCTGATCGACCGCACGGTGTTGATTGCCAACACTTCCAACATGCCGGTGGCCGCGCGCGAAGCCAGCATTTATATGGGCATCACCATCGGCGAGTATTACCGCGATATGGGCTATGACGTACTGATGCTGGCGGATTCCACCTCACGCTGGGGTGAGGCGCTGCGCGAGGTGTCCAGCCGCCTGGAAGAGATCCCCGGCGAAGAAGGCTATCCGGCTTACATGGCTTCGCGCTTGTCGGAATTCTATGAACGCGCCGGGCACGTGAGCTGCCTGGGCGGCAATGCAGGCAAGGAAGCCGGCGTAAGGCGGGAGGGATCCATTTCCCTGGTGGGCGCGGTGTCGCCCCCTGGCGGCGATTTCTCTGACCCGATCACGCAGAGTTCCATGCGCATCACGGGCGTCTTCTGGGCGCTGGATTACGAATTATCCCGCCGGCGGCATTTCCCGGCCATCAACTGGACAAAGAGTTTTTCGCTGGTCGATCTCTCCCGTTGGTACCTGGAAGAAATCGCTGATGATTTCATCGTGTTGATGAAAGAAACCCAATCCATCCTGGGACGCGAACATGAATTGCAGCAGGTGGTGCAGTTGATCGGCCAGGATGCGCTTTCTGAAATGGAAAGGGAAGTGCTGCTGATCTCACGCATCCTGCGCGAGGATCTCTTGCAGCAGTCCGATACCTACGGCGTCGATGCGTTCTGCCCGCTGGAAAAATCCTACTGGATGACAAAAGTCATCCTGCACTTCCATGAAGCCGCCCAGGAGGCCCTGAAAAAAGGCATCAGCCTGCAGGATCTGGAAAACGCCCAGGTACTGCAGAAGATCGCCCGCATGAAAGAACAAAAACTGGATAATGCTATCGAGCGCTTGCAGTACCTGATGGAGGATATCGATATCGAGATCGGCCGCATCGCTGAAAAACTGGAGAAGACCAATGCACGATAATGAACACATCAATCGCCTGATCACCAAGGAATTCCGCACGGTCAACCAGATCCGCGGGCCGTTGATATTCGTCGAGAGAGTGTCGGATATTGCCTTTGACGAAATGGTTGAAATCATCGATCCGTCAGGCAAATCGCGTGTGGGCAGGGTGCTGGAAATCGATAACAACGTCGCGGTCATCCAGCTTTTCCTCTCCACTGAAGGCCTGGATATCACCCGCACACGCGTGCGGTTTTCGGGTGATGTGATCCGCCTGAATGTCTCGCACGCCATGCTGGGGCGCATCCTGGACGGGTTGGGCGACCCGATCGACGGCGGCCCGGCCATCCTGCCCGAAAAACTGGAGGACATCAACGGTAAACCGCTCAACCCGGCGGTGCGCATTGAACCGAGCGAATTCATCCAAACCGGTATTTCGGCCATTGACGGTCTCAACTCGCTGGCGCGGGGCCAGAAACTGCCAATCTTTTCCGGTTCAGGCTTGCCGGGCAACGAGCTGGCCGCCCAGATCGCCGGGCAGGCGCGCGTGATCAGCGGCAGCGGAGACCAGGACGAACCTTTTGCCGTGGTTTTCGCGGCCATTGGCATCACGCACCGCGAGTCATCCTATTTCATCGAGCAATTCCGCTCGAGCGGCGCGCTGGAACGCACAGTCGTTTTCCTCAACCACGCCGATGACCCGACCATCGAACGCATCATCACCCCGCGCGCGGCTTTGACCGCGGCCGAGTATCTGGCGTACGAACATGGACTGCACGTGCTGGTGATCATGACCGATATCACCAACTACTGCGAAGCCCTGCGCGAGCTATCCGTGGCGCGAGAGGAATTACCCGACCGGCGCGGCTACCCTGGATACATGTATTCAGACCTGGCCAGCTTGTACGAACGCGCCGGCCGCATCGAAGGCCGTCCCGGTTCGGTGACCCAGTTAATCCTGCTATCGATGCCGGATGACGACATCACGCATCCTATCCCCGATCTGACCGGTTACATCACCGAGGGGCAGATCGTGCTGAACCGCTCGCTCAATCAGAAGGGCGTTTACCCGCCCATTGACGTGTTGCCGTCGCTGTCACGCCTGATGAACGCGGCCATCGGCGAGGGCCATACGCGTGAAGATCACCGCAGCGTGGCGGATCAGATCTACGCGTTCTATGCCGAAGGCCGCGACCTGGAAAAACTGGTGACCATCATCGGCGAAGGCTCGCTTTCCGAGCAGGATCGGCGCGTGCTGGAATTTTCCAAGCAATTCGAGCGGCAGTACGTCGGACAGGGTCATTCCAACCGCACCATCCAGGAAACACTGGATTTTTCCTGGGAGCTGCTCTCAAAAATCCCGGCGCAATATTTAAAACGGATTCCTGAAGCTTACATCCGCCGGTATTACAAGAAATAGCATGGCTGAAATTTCGAATGTCTCAACCACACGCAATGAATTGATGGCGCGCAAGCAGCAGATCGACCTGACGCGCGCCGGGTATGACCTGCTGGATAAGAAGCGCTTGGCTCTCCTGCAGGAGATTCTGCGCCTGCAGGACGAGGTTGTGCAGCTGGCGGGCGAACTGCAAAACCTGACCTCGCAATCGCGGCGCGCGCTGGCCAAAGCCGAAGCATTGGTAGGCGCGGCCGGGGTGCGCTCGGCGGCCAACGGAAAGAAACACGAAATCCAGATCGAACTGGAAGATTCCCTGCTGATGGGGCTGCATGTGCCGCGCATCCGGCGCGAAAGCGCGCGGCGTGAATTTTACGACCGCGATATCTGCATCACGGGCACTTCGCCGGTGATCGATGAAGCGGCCGAAGCCTACGAGATGAACGTGGATGGCATGATCGCCCTGGCGGATGGCGAATTCCGTTTATCCAAATTGATGAAAGAGATCCTGCGCACCACGCGGCGGCTGAAAGCGCTCGAGCACATCGTCATACCCCGTTTACAGGCGGAATACCACTACATCAGCATGGCACTGGAAGAGCGCGAGCGCTCGGAACATTTTTCCATGAAACTGGCCAAGAAGCTGATCACACGTAAAAACCTGGCCGCGCGCGAACGGCGGGCAGCCGGCTGATCTGCTCAATACACAATACCTAAAAAGATTGGATGATCGCGTCGCACATTTGCGCCACGCGCGCCATGCCGCGCACGTCGTGCACGCGCACGATATCGGCGCCGCGCGCGATCCCGATCGCCACAGCCGCGGCGGTTCCCTCTTCGCGTTCTTCAACGGGCAGGTCAAGCACCTGGCCGATGAACGATTTTCTGGAAGGCCCGATCATCACCGGATAGTTGAGACCCTTGATGATATCCAGTTGGTTGATGAGCGCCAGGTTGACTTCCAGGCTCTTGCCAAAGCCGATGCCCGGATCCAGGACGATCTTGTCATCCTTGATTCCTGCTTGTTTGGCAATGGAGATGCTTTCGGCCAGATCAGCCACGATATCGCCAATCGAGCCGGCGGAACGCGCGCCGGAATAGGCGCGGCCCAACTTTCCCAAGTCGCGCACCTGGCTTTCGTTGCTGCGGTTGTGCATCAAGACCACCGTGGCTCCCGCCGCGGCAATCACCTTGGCCAGTTCGGGGTCAGCACGCAGCCCCCAGATATCATTGATCCAGTGCGCGCCGTTCTGCAGGCAGATGCGGGCCGTCTCGGCTTTACAAGTATCGACCGAGATCAACGCCGCCAAATCCGCGGCGTGAATGGCTTTTAAGATGGGCAGCAGGCGCTCGATTTCCTCCTGCGCGCTGATGCGCTCCGAACCGGGGCGGCTGCTTTCAGCGCCCAGGTCGAGGATATCGGCGCCGTCCTCCACGAATTGGCGGGCTTGCTCCAACGCTGCCTGCACCGGTTCGGCTGCTTGCAGCAGCCCATCGCCGGAGAAACTATCCGGCGTGATGTTCAGAATTCCCATGACGTAAGTGCGCGAACCGTAAACAAGCCGTCTCATAATTTATCCTCCTTGTATAGCTTTACCTCTTGTACGGGTAGTGCATGCAATAATTCGGCGACCGTCAGCTTGAGCAGCGGGTGGACAAAATCCGCTGCAATCTCGTTCAACGGCACCAGCACGAAAGTCCGCTCCGCCAGGGCAGGGTGCGGAATGGTTAAATCGGCCGATTGAAAGACCAGGCTGCCGTAGAACAGGATGTCCAGGTCGATGCAGCGCGGGCCGTAGCGGAAATTCTTGACCCTGCCCAGTTGGTTTTCGATCCCCTTGAGTTTCGCCAGCAATTCTTCCGGCTCCTGGCTGGTTTCGACTTCCACTACCTGGTTTAGAAAGGAAGACTGTTCGAGGTAGCCCCAGGGCGGGGTTTCATATATACTGGATGAACGCAGCAGGTTGACTTCCGGTGCCAGGGCCGCGCGCGCTTTGCACAGATATTCCGCCCTGTCCCCCAGGTTGGAACCCAGGCCGAGGAAAACCTGCCGCAGCATAATTATTCCGTTTTTACAATATTCAACACATCCGCCAGCAGGCCGTAGGCAGTAGTATCCGGGCTGGGGTTGCTTTCCAGCAGACCCAAACCGGGCAGCACGTCGGTTTTAAACAGCACGAACGAGCTCGTGCCGCTGACGCTGTACAGGGGAGACTGCGGGGTGACGATCTCGGGCGCGACTTTACTGACGATGCCGTTGGCTGTCTGCTCGCCGCGGCAGACCAGCTTCCAGCGATTGCCGTCCCTTTTGGCTTGCTGGATCTCGGTCAGGCTCAGGCCGCGGATGCCCTCGCGCTGCACTTGCTGCGGTTTGTAGGGTGTATCCATTAAAACCGTAACGATGGCAGCCACTTTGATGGCTGCGTCCCAACCATCGATGTCGCCGCTGGGGTCGGTTTCAGCGATGCCGATCGATTGGGCGTACGCCACGGCTTCATCGAAGGATTTGCCTTCTTCCATCAGCTCGATCAGCAGGTTGGTGCAGGAGTTAAGGATGCCTTCGAAAGCGCGCAGGTTGGCCGCCAGCAGCGCTTCGCGAAAGACAGAAAAGACCGGCGCGCCGTCCATCACGGCTGATTCGAAGAGGTACTTTTTGTTGCGTTGTTCAGCCAGCTTTTTCAATTCGTGGTAAGCGTGCACCACCGGGCCTTTATTGGCGGAAACGGCGTGCATGTTGTTTTCCAGCGCGCAGCGGATGTGCGTCAGGGCCGGTTCCCCGCTTTCGTAATTCACAGGGGAATTCTCCATCAGGAAATCTGCCTTACTCTGGATAATAAAATCTACGATGGCTTGCGGCGGGCTGACCTTGGAAAGCTCGTTCAGCGATTTGCCGGCCTCCGCCAGCTTCAAAGCCTGGTTGAGGTCAATGCCTTGCGGGTCGAGCGCCCGGCCGTGCCGGCCAGTGGCGATGGCTGTCACGCGCAAGGAAACATCATATTCTTGCGCGAGTTCCTCTCCTTTGCGCTGGATCAGGCGCGCAAAGGCCTTGGCAACATTGCCGAATCCGACCAAACAAAGCTTTCGTTCTTTCATGATACTTTTACCTATCCTGTGTGTTTTATTAACCCTAGACTATACCAGCGGCCAGGGAAACTGGCGCTTTTGCGGTTCCGGTTTTGGAAAAACGGGTTGCTTGATTATATGCATAATCCGCGATTTTAACGCAGCCAATTCTTCCCTGCCAAGCAAACGGGATAAATCCTTGCGGAGCTGCGCGCTGGGTCGCAAATTTGGCAGCAGGTTTTCCAGGCTGGCAATGAGTTCAGCGGGGATGGCCTGCCCGGCGAAATCCCAGATCACCGTGCGCAGTTTAGGTAGGGGGTGAAAACACAACCCATGATCGATCAGCCAGATGTGCCCGTCCTTATCCTGGATAACATGGCTGCCTTTGCGGTCGGCGTTATTGAGGATTAAATCGAAAAGCGCTGTCGGCTTCAAGCGCTGGATGGTGCGGGGATTGAAAGAAAAATAATTTCGCTCGGGATTGTGCGGGATGTAAAGCTGCAGTGAACCCTGACCGAAAGGGCCGCCATCGCGGATGATCGTGGGGGGAACCAACTCCCAGCCCAGCGCTTCGCTGACCAGGTAAGCCGCAACCTCGCGGGCGGCCAGGCTTTCGACTGGAAAATCCCACAGCGGCATCTCTCCCTGGCGGGGTTTGTAAACGGCTTGAAGGCTGCCCTCGGCATGCTGCAGGCTGACAAGAAAAGTGTAATTGCTGCCCAGGGTGAATTGGCCTTGCAGGTCAATTGCGCCTTTCCGCAGGATTTCCAGGATGGCGGCTTTACTGAGCAGCCGGTCACTCTGAGATGGCTTCATTTCTTCAGGACTGGAGCGGCTGGTTCTTCTTGTGGCCGTTCTTTTTGGGGCAGAAGTGGCCTTCCGGTTCCATCGGCTGCCCGCACTGCGGGCAGACTGGCCGCCCGCGTTTCACCACCTCCACTGCCCATTCTGCCATCGCCAGCAGCTGGTCGCGCGAACACCAGAAGCGCACCACTCCGCCCTGTTCCTCTTCCGCCTGATCTGCCGGGCTTTCCTTGGCGATCACACACACCTGGTCGCCGGTTTCTTCGTACGCCAAACCCATATCCCCGACGCGGAAAAGCGGATCCACTGGCGGTTCGATGCGCATTTCCTCTTCGCGAAAATCCGGCTCGGCCTGCGCCAGCTTTTTATAACGGTCGGCGATTTCATCCAAAAAGTCATTGATGCCCATGATCAGCGATTGCAGCTGTACCTTTTCAATCAGCAGGCTGACCGTTTGGTCGCCTTTTCTGCCCTGAATATAAAAGACACGGCTGCCGGGTTTACCGATGGCATCCACTGTGATGGTATCGACTGGGTTTAGGGTGAGGTCGATTTTTGGCATTTGGTTGTCCTTTTATAGAGTAAACAGGTTATTTCCATCCCACGCCAGTTTAAGCGGCGAGGCTTGCATATTTAATAAACTGGAAATGGAGGTTTTAAACAGCTCCGCGTCCCCGCTGGTTGAGAAGGTGATTTGCCCCGGTTCCCCGGACAGATTTTCGAGGTTAAATTCCTGCAGCAGGGCCTGAGTACGCCGGGCGATGGAAGGCGCCGGGTCGATCACGTTCACCTGCGGGCCGGCAATCTCACGGATGAGCGGCAGCACAAAAGGAAAGTGGGTGCAGCCCAGCACCAGCGTATCGGCTCCCCGGGCGATCATTGGGCGGATGGCTTTCTCCAGGATGGCGTGGGTTGCGGGGCTGTCCAGGCGCCCGTTCTCAATCTCTTCCACCAGGCCGGGCAGCGTGTTTTTCAGGATGGTGACATCCTGGGCGAATTTCTCCACCAGGGTGTTATAAAGATCGCCCTGGAAGGTGGCCGGCGTGGCCAGCACGCCCACGATGCCATTATGGGTTTGCTGGCTGGCTGGCTTGACGGCAGGCTCCATGCCCACAAATGGAATATCGGGGAAATTCAGACGCAGCGCCTTCAGCGCGGCGGCCGAAGCGGTGTTGCAGGCTACCACGATTAAAATCGCGCCGGAATGAAGTAGATAACGGGTGATGCCAAACGAGAATTCCCGAATTTCGGCCGGTTGGCGTTTGCCGTAGGGCACATGCGCCTGGTCGCCGACGTAAATCAGCGGTTGGGAAGGCATCAGGGAATGGATTTCGCGCAGTACCGATAAGCCCCCCAGGCCGGAATCGAAGATACCCACCAGTTTTTCAGGTTTGACCGATAGTTCTGCCATATATCTTTGCATTATAAATGAAAAGGGTGCAGCCTGGCGTAGACTGCACCCATGATCGAAAATATGGGCTGACTAAGAAAATTTTTCTTTCAGTCTGGCTTTCTTTCCGGTTCTTTCACGCAGGTAGAACAATTTGGCGCGGCGGACTTTGCTGTGCCGTTCAATCACGACTTTATCGATACGTGGGGAGCGGCGCAGGAAAGTGCGTTCCACGCCAATGCCATTGCTGGCAACGCGGCGCACGGTAAAGGTTTCCTGGTTGCTTTTGTTGCTCAGGCTGATGATGGTTCCTTTAAATTCCTGAATTCTCTCGCGGTCGCCTTCCACGATTTTGACGTGGACACTGACCGAATCGCCGGGCATCAGCTCGGGAACGTTCGCATTCAGCGGTGCTTCAATTGATTTCATTAAATCGTTCATTTTTCTACCTGTTGTATAAAATCAGCGCCTCACGACGCGAAGCATGATTTTACCATTAAACATCCGGAATGAGTAGTCAAGAGTGATTATGATGTTTTTGAAAGAACAATCCGGGCAAGGCGCTCAATAAAAAAAATCACTTACCGCATCTTCTTCCAAAATAAAGAAGAAGACTGTTCAATAAAAATCAAAGCCGAAGAAAAACCTTACTTGTTCAATGCTTCCCAGATCTCATGCGCCAGCTGCGGGGTGATGCCGGGTGTTTCAGCGATTGCTTGCGGGTTGGATTTCTGGATGCCAGCCAGCGAGCCAAAGCGGGTCAACAGCGCCCTTTTGCGCGCCGGGCCGATGCCGGGGATCTGATCCAGGCGCGAGACCAGGCGTTCCTTACTGCGCAGGTTGCGATGGGCGGTGATGGCGAAGCGGTGGGCTTCGTCGCGGATGCGCTGCAGCAGGAACAATCCCTGCGATTTGCGCGGTACTTCCAGCGGCAGGTCTTTGCCTGGCAGGAATAGCAGCTCGTTTTCCTTGGCTAAACCGGCGGTCAGCACTGTATCCTGCAGCCCGAATTCCTTGAGCACTTTAACCGAACGGCCGAGCTGGCCTTTGCCGCCGTCCACGATCAACAGATCCGGCAGGATGGAGAAAGATGGGTCAATTTTGGCGCCCACTTCTTTGACTTCCTGGGACGCCTGCCAGCGTTTCAAACGCCGTTCCAGCACTTCCTCCATGCTGGCGAAGTCGTCCGGTCCGCTGACGGTTTTAATGTTGAAGCGCCGGTAAAGCTTTTTATTCGGCACGCCTTGCTCGAACACCACCATGCTGCCCACGGCGGCCGTGCCCTGGATGTTGGAGATATCGTAACACTCGATGCGGTTGAGGGGGGACTCCAGTCCCAGCGCTTTCTGCAGTTCACCCAGCGCCTGGCTTTGTTTGTGCGTGTCAGCCGCCCATTGGTTTTTCAGTGCGTCCAGCGTTTCCACGGCGTTCTCGGCGGCCATCTTCATCAGCTCGAATTTGCTCCCCCGCCGGGGGATGTGGATTTGCACCTTTTGGCCGCCGCGCTGCTGGTTGAGCCACTGCTGGATGATAAAAGCTTCTTCCACTTCGTTGGGCAGCAGCACTTCATCCGGCACCGAGCTGGCTTCAGCGTAAAACTGTTTGAGAAATTGCGCCATGATCTCCTTATCGTTTTCACCCTCAGTGCCTTCCAGGATGAAATACTCGCGGCCGATCAGGCGGCCGTTGCGGATAAAGAAGATTTGCACGCAGGATTCGCCGTCGCTGCGCGCCAGCGCGATCACGTCCGAATCCAGCCGGGTATCGGAAATGATCTTCTGCCGTTCCACGACCTTTTCAATGGCGTTGATCTGGTCGCGCAGCACGGCAGCTTTTTCGTAATTCAACTGGCCGGATTCCTCCACCATCTGCTGCTTCAAACGGTCCAGGATGGGATCGGTACGCCCTTCCAGAAACTTGCACAAGTCGTCGATCATCTGGCGATAATCCCCTTGGCTGATCCTGCCGATGCAGGGCGCTGTGCATAACTTGATATCGTAGTACAGGCAGGCACGCGGGTCCTGGCCGGTGATCACCCTGTCGCAAGAGCGGTATTGGAAGATCTTGCGCAGCAGGTCTAGTGTTTGGTGCACTGCCCACACGCTGGTGTAGGGGCCGAAATACCTTGAACCGTCCTGGTTGTGTTCGCGGGTGACGGTTACCTTCGGGAAGGGATCACCCCAATGGACTTTAATGAACGGATAACGTTTATCGTCTTTCAGGCGCACGTTATAGTGCGGCAGGTGTTTCTTGATCAGGTTCATCTCCAGGATGAGGGCTTCCAGTTCGGAAGACACCACGATCCATTCGATGTCTGCCACTTCCGCCACCAGGCGGCGGGTTTTCATGGTCAGGTCGGGGCTGCTGTGAAAATATGAACGCACGCGGTTGCGCAGGTTGATGGCTTTGCCGACGTAAATGATGATGCCGGCTGCGTTCTTCATGATATAACAGCCGGGTTTGGTGGGCAGGGTTTCCAGGATGCCCTGCAGGTGTTCAGAAACGGGCGCCATGTCCCCATTTTAACACGCCCCTCCAGCGCGGCAGGGATGATAGAATCAGGATAACCCATGAATATCTATTTTTCCTGTTCCATCACCGGCGGGCGCAGCGACCAGGTCATTTACCAGCAGATTGTCGATTTTTTGGTTGCCGGAGGCCATCAAGTGCCGACTGCGCATCTCTCCAAAGCGGATGTGATGTTGGACGAGCATGTGATCCCCCCGGCGGAGGTGTATGAACGCGACACGCGCTGGGTGAGCGAGTGTGAGCTGCTGATCGCCGAGGTCAGCACACCCTCGCACGGCGTGGGTTATGAGATCGCGCTGGCGCTGCTGCAAGGCAAGCAGGTGTTTTGCTGTTACCGGCAGGGCAGGGCAGTCTCAAAGATGATCCTGGGAAATTCTCACCCCGGCTTGACCCTGAAGGCGTACAGTGGCGAAGATGACCTGCTGGCCGCCCTGCAAACCTATATTGAACGACTCACCAAGAGGTTTAATGTCATTGCCAGTGAATGACATCTGTTCTTCAACGGAAATGCGGCAGGTATTATCCTTATGATGGTGACATATGGGATTTATTTTATAAAACTCATCATGTCTCCTCCTTTGGCGAGCCGCCGCTGGTAACATCCTCCCAACCAGCGGCAGCTTTTTTTTAGCCATTTTTGCCTATTTTATAGATGGTATGAATTGTGTTAATCTTGCCCCGCCTGCCTTGACTTAGGCATTTCCATGCTCTTACAATAAAAGGATGGATTACAAGGATTACTATCAAGTCTTGGGTGTCGATAAAAAAGCCTCCGCGGATGAGATCAAGGCTGCTTATCGCAAGCTGGCCATGAAATACCATCCGGATCGCAACCCCGGCAGCAAAGCGGCGGAAGAGAAATTTAAAGAGATCAACGAAGCCAATGAGGTTCTAAGCGACCCGCAGAAACGCGCGCGCTACGATCAGATCAGCAGCTCTTATTCTTCCTGGCAGCAGTCCGGCGGCACGCCTGGATCGTTCCGCTGGGAAGATCTGTTCGGCGGCGGGCAGCGCGTTGAGGTAAATGATCTCGATAGCATGTTCGGCGATATGGGCGGTTTTTCCGATTTCTTCCGCATGTTTTTTGGCGGAGGCGGCGGGCGTTATGCGCAATCCGCGGCGCGCGGGCGCGGCGGCAGAACCTACGCGCAGCAGCCCAAAGCGTATCAACAACAGCTTACGATATCCTTCCAGGAAGCATATCATGGCACTGCCCGCATGCTGGATATCAATGGCAGTAAAAAAGAAGTCAAAATTCCAGCTGGTGTAAAAACAGGCACGAAAGTGCGCGTGGCAGGCGCCATCCCGGCCGGCGGCGGCGCAGCCGGCGACCTGTACCTGGTCATCCAGGTGGGGGCCGATGCGCGCTTCGAGCGCCGCGGCGATGACCTGTACACCAAAAAAACTATTGACCTTTATACGGCCGTGCTGGGCGGCGAAACAGAAGTGCAAACGCCTTCCGGAAAAGTGATGTTGAATATCCCGGCCGGTACGCAGCCCGGACAAACTTTCCGCCTGGCGGGCAAGGGCATGCCGGTGTTGAAACAGAAAGGCGCGTTCGGAAATTTGTTGGTAAAGGTGAATGTTGCCCTGCCGAAAAAACTAAGCCCGGAACAGAGAAAACTGTTTGAAGATTTGCGCGGTAAATGAAAGCGCGCGGGATAAATTAATGAAGATCAATAAATTCAGCCTCTTTCTTATAACAGCAGTGATAGCGCTTTCTGCCTGCGCTGCGCCGGCTTCCCCTCAAACGAATTTTCTGCCAACCCTGGAGAGTTCCAGCGCAGGTCAGGAAATTGCGGCATCCCAGGCGGAGGCCAGCGCTGCGCAGAACGTGTTCACCGAGATTTACAAAAATGTAAATCCCGGCGTAGTGTCCATTGACGTGTACTTCAAGGACGGCAGCGGCGGGCAGGGTTCGGGTTTTATGTTAGATAGCGCTGGGCATATCCTGACTAATTTCCATGTGATCGAAAATGCCCAGAAGATTGAAGTGATTTTTTCCAGTGGGTATCGCGCCGAGGGCATAGTGACCGGCACTGACCTTTACTCGGACCTGGCGGTTTTAAGCGTGACCGTGCCCGCGCAGGAAATCCACCCGCTGGTTTTGGGCAGCTCGAAAGAAGTGAAAGTGGGGCAGACCGTGGTGGCGATCGGCAATCCCTATGGCCTTTCCGGCACCATGACGGTCGGCATCGTCTCCGCGCGCGGGCGTTTGTTGGAATCCATGCAGGATTCCGCCAGCGGCAGCAACTTTTCCGCCGCTGACCTGATCCAGACGGATGCCGCCATCAACCCCGGCAATTCCGGCGGTCCCCTGCTGGATTTGAACGGCGAGGTGATTGGCGTCAACCGCGCCATCCGCACCAACGGGGATGACGGCGTGGCCACCCTTTCCAATTCCGGCATCGGGTTTGCGGTGCCGATCGATATCGTCAAGCGGGTGACGCCTTACCTGATCGAGAACGGCAGCTATGCTTACCCCTATCTGGGCATCGTGAGCCGCGAGGCGCTGACCTTGAATGACCGGGAAATTCTGGGTTTGGGCGCGGACGTGCAAGGCGCCTATGTCATCAGCGCGGTGGCGGGCGGGCCGGCGGCGCAAGCCGGCATCATCGGCGGGACAGAGCAAACCGATTTCGCCACCCTGCCGCCCGGCGGCGACTTGATCACAGCCGTGGATGGCCATACTGTCCGCAGCTTCAGCGACCTGCTGAGTTATCTGGTCACTTATAAAAGCCCGGGTGATGAAGTCAAAGTCAGTGTGCTGCGCGAAAGCCGCGAATTGACCTTTTCCGTCGTATTGACCAGCCGGCCGGATTGAAATCCATCAAAGTAATCAACGAAGTCCCCTAGTAATGGGGACTTCGTTTTTTAAGACCTGGAAGCGAAAAGTTATTGCTGAAGATTATCCGAGAGGTTCAGCAAGGCTTCATAGAACTCATCAACCTCATCAACCGCAGAGGATGGACTGGCGGCAGCGGTTTTTGCTTTTTCAAATTGCGCGGTCAGGCTGGCAGGCAGATCCGGAAAATCGCTCAATACCAGCTGGTTGAGATCATTTTCGATGTATGTCAATTGCTGGCTGATCTTGTTAACGTCGTTTTCCGCCAGAGCGGCTTTCAATTGGCTGGTGTGGCTCATCATCTTATACACTAGCGTCTGGGCTTCCATATCCGTGTAAACATCCTGCAATTGCAGGTATTGCGTTTCAATGGGGATAAGCCGTTCCAGTTCGCTTTCGGCTTTCTTTAATTGGCCGGCTGCAGGCAGGTATAGCGCCAGCAGGATCGCTAGCATGCCAATCACCAGGAAAAGCAGCGCCAACCCGATCTGCCGAAGTGCTGATTGAAAACCGGATGGTTTTTTCGGTTGGGCGGCTGTGGGTTTGGCTGCCTGCGGCGTTGATTCTGTTTTGGGAGGGACTTTCGGTTCAGCCGGGTTGGCTGATGGGGTATTTTCTTCCGGACGCATGTGATCTCCTGTGTATTATTCTCATTATAACTTTTGTATTTCAATATACGTATCAGAACTTGGTAAGATGCGCCTGAGGTTGGCAGGTATAATGGCATGCATGCAGACGGAAACCTCGCAAAAAGCGAACAGGCAGATCGCCCGCGCGGCAGGCACGGTGATGGCGGCTTTCATCATCAGCAACCTGGTCGGGCTGCTGGCCAAAACCTTGACCGCGCGCGTCTTCGGCACTGGTTACGAGAGCAACAGTTTTTTCGCTGCCAACCGCTTTTCGGAGATTCTCTTTAACCTGGTAGCCGGCGGAGCGCTGGGTTCGGCTTTCATCCCGGTTTTCACCGGGCTGCTGGCCAGGGAGGAACGCGCGAAAGCCTGGACGCTGGCCTCTTCAATCATCAACCTGGTCTCGATCGTTCTGATCGTGATCAGCATCTTCAGTATGATTTTTGCCCGCCAGGTGGTGCATTACCTGCTGGCGCCCGGGTTCGCGCCCGAACAGGAAATCCTGACCGCGCAGCTGCTGCGCATCCAGGTGCTTTCTTCTGTGATCTTCGGGATCAGCGGATTGGCGATGGGGATTTTGAACGCCCACCAGCACTTCCTGCTGCCGGCTTTGGCGCCGGCCATGTACCAGGTCGGTTGGATTTTGGGGATCAAACTGCTCGCCCCACGCATGGGTGTTTTTGGCCTGGCCTGGGGCGTGGTTTTGGGTTCCGCGCTGCACCTGCTGGTGCAGGTGCCGCGCCTGTTCCGGCTGCCGCAGCGCAAGTATGAACTGACCTTGGGGTTGAAGCTGCCGGAGGTGCGCGAAGTCGCCCGGTTAATGGGACCGCGCCTGTTGGGCGTGGCGGTTGTGCAGTTGAATTTTCTGCTGAATACATTCCTGGCTTCCTTCCAGCCGGAGGGCAGCATCACCGCCCTCAGCCTGGCGTTTCCCTTGATGATCATGCCCGAAGCAGCCATTGCCCAATCGACGGCCATTGCCGCCCTGCCGACCTTCTCGCTGCAAGTGGCGCGCAACAAACTGGATGAGATGCGTTCCTCGCTCTCCGCGGCGCTGCGCGTGGTGCTGATGCTGGCAGTGCCGGCCGCGATCGGCTTGATCTTGCTGCGGCAGCCGATTGTATCGATCTTGTATGAAAGCAGCCAGTTCGACAGCCATTCCACCGACCTGGTAGCCTGGGCGCTGCTGTGGTACAGCCTCGGCCTGGTCGGGCACTGCATTGTGGAAGTCATCAGCCGCGCGTTTTACGCGCTGCACGACACCAGAACCCCGGTGGTGGTCGGGGTGGGCGCCATGAGCCTGAACCTGGCTTTGAGCTTTGTGTTCGTAGCCTTGTTCAATCGTTTGGGTTGGATGCCGCACGGCGGCCTGGCGTTGGCAAATACTACTGCCACCTTGATCGAAAGCCTGGTTTTAATCCACCTGATGAACTGCCGGCTGAAAGGGATCGATCAGCAGCGCATGCTGGCG
>CAZDUN010000035.1:0-15877 GCA_964508615.1 uncultured Pelolinea sp.
CCCCACGCCTAATCGACTTGTTACCGATATCTCGCCCCCATGCGCCAGGACAATCTGGCGCGCAATCGCCAACCCCAGGCCAACCCCGCGCGCAGCCCCCTTGTTGCGCGATTTATCGACCTGATAGAACCTTTCGAAAATCCGGCTGGATTCATCTTCCGGAATTCCCGTGCCCTGATCCGCAACTGAAACGCAAACCTGCGCTTCTTCCCGGCGGACAGTAATAATGACTTTTGAATCTGGTTTTGTGAACTTGATTGCATTGTCGATCAAATTCAGGAAAACCTGGGCTAACCGGGCGCCATCCGCGACCAGGTAAACCGGTTTGGTATAAACCCCTTTGATTTTTACTCCCGATTTTTCCACTTCGAAATGGAAATTCTCTATCAAGTCTTTAATGAGTTGGTTGATCTCGATTCTCTCCCTGTCCATATTCATGGTTCCGGCATCCAGTTTCGCCAGGGTCAGCAGGTCATTCACCAGGATGTTCAAACGATTGGTCTCATTGAGGATCACCTCAGCTGCATGTTTAACATCCACAGATTTGTGCACAGTCTCATCAAAAATCGCTTGTGAAAAACCCTGTATCGAGGTTAGCGGCGTTTTAAATTCGTGTGAGACATTGGCCACGAAATCGCGCTGCGATTTCAGGCTGTTTTCAACCTTCTGGCTCATATCATTCATAGACTGAGCCAGGTGCTGCACTTCGCGCGGCCCTTCCAGCGGCACAATTTCATATTTCCCCACTGCGATATTGCGCGCGGATTGAGACAGGCGTTTCAACGGCCGGGTAATCCATTCCGCCATGAACCAGCTTAATACAAAAGCACCAATCAAGGCAAACAAACCCGTTTTGAGCATGGGCTTGACCAATTCATCCTGAAATAACGTACCGATGGCAACATTCGGCCGTTTGGTGGCCACCAACAGGTAATACTCATCATTGATCGCGCTGATTTTGTAAAACCAGCCAGTCTCCTGGTTATCGCGGAAAGATAATACCCGATCCAGGCTGCGCTCCATCACATCCGCTGGTTCGCTGACAGGTGGAATTTCCTCCGCATGATAGCCATTGGACAGAAATACCAGTTCCCCTTCTGAATCCAAAATCGCAACCTGCACATCCAGCAATTCTGCTTCTTTGAAAAAAAGCTGAATGGTCGGGTCCCAATCGGCGGCAATCACAAAAGCCAGCCGGTTGGTCAATAAATTGGAAACCAGGTCCATTCGCAAAAAGTACTGGCGATACAACAATGGGCTGCTTTGGAAAGCGAACAGAATTCCCGCCAACGCGAAGAACAGCACCATCATAATGATCAGCGAATACGTCAGCCAAAGTCGTAAATTAATAGAAGAAGGGTGCATCAGGGGATCAGTTTGTAGCCAAATCCGGTAACCGTTTCGATCTGGTTGCCGGATGCTTGAATTTTATAACGCAGTTGAGCGATATGCACGTCCACCGTGCGGGTTTGGCCGGCGAAATCGTATCCCCAGGCCAGGTGCAGTAACTGGTCGCGCGAGAACACTCTTCCGGGTTCTTCCGCCAGCACGCGCAGCAACTCGAATTCTTGCGTGCGCAGCCGGATCAATTCCCCCTTGATGCGCACCTCACGCCTTTTCATGTCAATGGTGATATCACCCGCGCGGATGACTTCCTCATTGGTTTTGCGTTGCAGGGTCACCCGCCGCAGCACAGCTTTGATGCGCGCCACCAACTCGCGATGATTGAAGGGTTTAGTGAGGTAATCATCCGCCCCCAATTCCAATCCCAGGATCTTATCGATCTCCTCGTCTTTGGCGGTCAGCATAATAATCGGGACCTGATTATCTTCCATGCGCAGTTTGCGGCACACCTCGAAGCCATCCATGCCAGGCAGCATCACATCCAAAACCACCAGGCTGGGCGGTGCTGCCGTGATGGCCTGGAAAGCATCGCTGCCATTCTTGAAGCCGGTTACTTTAAAACCATCCTTTTCCAGGTAGATGCGCACAAAATCGATGATGCTTTCTTCGTCATCGACAACAAAAATCAGGTCACTTTCCATTGCGCCATACCAGACTTAGATAACCGCGATCGCCTCGATTTCAACCAGGCCGCCCTTGGGCAGCGCTGCAACTTGAATGGTTGAACGCGCGGGTGGATTTTCCTTGAAGAACTCAGCATAAATCGTGTTCATCTTTGCAAAATCAGCCATATCCATCAGAAAGACAGTTGTTTTAACAATGTTCGCCATACCTAAACCGTTGGATTCAAGCACACTCTGCAAGTTGCGCAAGCATTGCCTGGTTTGTCCTTCCAAACCACCCTCAGCCAGATCATTGGTGATTGGATCCAGGCCAGTTTGGCCTGAAAGGAAAACAAATGATTCAGTTTTGATGCCAGCGGAATATGGGCCTAACGCTTTGGGCGCATTGGGCGAACCGATAACTTCCTTATTCATTTTGTTCATAATCATCTCCTGATTGCTATTATATACACGCCTGACATTTTACCGTACTTGCGGCGTGTAAATTTGTCGTAAAACTTGGCTGGTATAATTCAAACGATTGTAAATACGATTCCATTTTCTGATTTATATAAGGAAAAAGAATTTTATGCTGCTGGATAATCTTGCTGCGGTTGAAGCCCGCTTTAATGAGCTCAACAAGCTAATCGAGGAAAATATTGACTATTACCAAAAGGTGGCCGACCTCTCCAAGGAGAAAGCCGACATTGAGGAAATTGTCGAAAAAACTCGACTCTACCGCCAAACTTTAAAATCGATTGATGAAGCGCAAAGCCTTCAGGAGACTGACGACGCGGATATGCGCGGCCTGGCGCAGGAAGACCTGGAACGACTGCGCCCGTTGGCCCTGACCCTTGAAGGTGAGCTGAAAAACCTGCTGGTGCCCAAGGACCCGCGCGATAAACGCAACGTCATCATGGAAATTCGCGCCGGCACCGGTGGAGACGAGGCCGGGTTATTTGCGGCCGATCTGTTCCGTATGTACTCGCGCTACGCGGAATATCATCATTGGAACATAGAAATTCTTTCGCAAAACGATACCGGCATTGGCGGCTTTAAGGAAATCATCTTCATGATCAAAGGCCGCGGCGCCTATTCGAGATTTAAATTCGAATCCGGCGTTCACCGCGTGCAGCGCATCCCTTCCACCGAATCCTCAGGCAGGATCCATACCTCCACGGTAACCGTGGCAGTACTGGCGGAAGTCGAGGAGGTGGACATCCAGATCCCGGAATCCGACCTGCGTATCGACGTGTATAAATCCGCGGGAGCCGGCGGCCAGAACGTTCAGAAAAACATGACCGCCGTGCGCATCACCCACATTCCAACCAACATCGTAGTGGCCTGCCAGGATGAACGCTCGCAGCTGCAGAACCGCTTGCGCGCCATGAGCATCCTGCGCGCGCGCTTGTACGAAATTGAAGAAGAAAAACGTCAGGCAGCGGAATCTGCCACGCGCCGCTCGCAAGTGGGCACGGGAGAACGCTCTGAAAAGATCCGCACCTACAATTATCCGCAATCGCGCGTGACTGATCACCGCATCAACTTATCATCGCATAACCTGCCCTCCATCATGGAAGGCAACCTGGATGTTTTTATCGATGAACTGACCTTGCATGATGAAGCCGAGCGAATGGCCGAAACAGAATGATCCCGGCAATCGGTTGACCCTGGGCGGCTGGCTAACTGAAGCCCGCCGGAAGCTGCGGGCCTTACCGGAAGAGCCAGAATCCAGCTTGTATGCCATCGCGGCCCGAACGCTCGACCAGCCAACCTATTGGCCGCAAACGCACCCGGAATATGTCCCGACCCCTGATCAACAGGAATTATTGGATGATCGCCTGAGCCGGCTGCTGCAAAAAGAACCGCTCGCCTATATCCTGAATCTTCAGGCTTTTTATGGCCTGGATTTTTACGTCACGCCGCATGTGCTCATCCCGCGCCCTGAAACAGAACTACTGGTGGATGTGGCGCTGGATCGGCTTTCCGGCATTTCAAATGAGTGTCTCGTGGCGGATGTCGGCACCGGCAGCGGCTGCATCGCCCTCGCGCTGGCATGCAATCACACTAAAGTTCAGATCGTGGCCACAGATGTTTCTTTTCAAAGTTTACAAGTCGCGAAAGCGAATATTCAGCGACATCATCAGGAAGGGCGCATCGCCTTGCTACAAAGCGATCTACTGGCAGGTGTGCGCGCCAGCTTCGATCTGATCTGCGCCAACCTGCCTTATATCCCCACCGCAAAACTGGACGCGCTCGAGGTCAGCCAGCATGAACCGCTCCACGCGCTGGATGGCGGCGCGGATGGGCTCGCGCAGATCACGCGCCTGTTGCTGCAAGCCCGTGAGCTCTTGAAACCCGGCGGCATGGTCCTGTTGGAAATGGAATCCAGCCAATCCGAGGCAATTCGCGCGGCAATTCATGGCGCAATTCCGCGCGCAGGCATTACAATTGTGCAAGATCTGCATCGCCTGCCCCGCCTGGCGATCGTAGAAAATCGGTAAAGCATGAAAACGAAAATCCTCTACCAAAGCGACCCGGCAGCCCGCCAGGCCGCGCTGGAAATCATCCGGCGCGGCGGCGTAGTGGCGCTGCCCACTGACACGGTTTACGGCATCGCCTGCGCGGTCAACGATGCGAGTGCCATCCACAAGCTATACGAAATCAAGCAGCGTGACGCGCTGAAAGCCATCCCGGTGTTGGTCGGGGATATGGATCAGGTCGGTCAAATCGCATCCAATTTCAATCCACAAGCCCAGTTATTGGCGGTGTATTTCTGGCCGGGAGCGTTGACAATCGTAGTCGCAAAGAACCCCGCGCTGCCCGAGGAGCTAACCATTCACGCGACCGTGGGAATCCGCATGCCGGATCACGATTGGCTGCTGGAGCTGCTGCGCGAGAGCGGGCCGCTGGCAGCCACTTCCGCCAACCTTTCCGGCGCTGCCAGCCCGGTCTCCGCGCAAGAGGTTTTGGAGCAATTAAATGGACTCGTCGAGCTGGTGGTGGATGGCGGCGCTTGCGCCGGCGGCATCCCCTCGACCGTCGTGGATTGCAGCCAGGCGAAATATGATATTCTGCGTGAAGGCGGGATCGCTGCCGCGGAAATCGCGCAATTAATTAATAAATAATAACGCGCCAAATTTTAAATTGGAGTGAAACGTTACCATGGCTTACCAGGGCATCATTGAAACCTACAGACCACTGCTGAAATTACCGCAGGATATGAAATCAATCACCCTGCTGGAAGGCAGCACACCGCTTATACCCGTACCTGCCATCGCTGAACGCCTGGGAGGAAGCTTTGACCTGCGCGTCAAGTTCGAAGGCTTGAACCCCACCGGTTCGTTTAAAGACCGCGGCATGACCGTGGCGGTCAGCGAAGCCGCCCATCGCGGCGCGAAAACGGTCATCTGCGCCTCCACCGGCAACACAGCCGCATCAGCGGCCGCTTATGCCGCGCGCGCGGGCATGCGCGCTATTGTGATCATCCCGGCCGGGAAGGTGGCCGCCGGCAAACTGGCCGGGGCGATCGCTTACGGCGCCGAAGTCATCCAGATCGATGGTTCTTTTGATGACGCACTCGGTCTGGTGGTGGCAATCTCGGAAAAGTATCCCATCGCGCTGGTCAATTCGCTCAATCCTTTCCGCCTGGAAGGGCAGAAAAGCGCAGCTTTTGAAATCTGCGACACGCTGGGCGGCGCGCCGGATTGGCTGGCGCTGCCGGTCGGCAATGCCGGCAATATCACCGCCTACTGGATGGGATTCCGCCAGTATCAGCAAATCAAAGAGACCAGCCTGCCGCGCATCCTGGGCGTGCAAGCTTCCGGCGCCGCGCCGCTGGTGCTTGGGCATCCGGTCGATCATCCGGAAACCATCGCCACGGCTATCCGCATCGGACGCCCCGCGCGCGGCGAGGAAGCGCTCAGCGCGGCCAGCGAATCCGGCGGGTATATCATGGCAGTCAGCGACGATGAGATCCTGGGGGCGCAGCATCTGCTGGCAGCCAGCGGCATTTGGGTGGAGCCGGCCTCGGCGGCTGGATTGGCCGGGCTGATAAAAGAAGTGGACGCCGGCAAACTTGAACCGGGCGGAAAGAGGGTAGTCATCGTGTGCACCGGGCATGGGTTGAAAGATCCGGATGTGATCACGGCGCAATTCACCCGACCGCAAGTGGTGAAAGCTGATCTGTCAGAAATGGAGAGGATCATCCTGCATGACTGAGCCGCTGTCCGCAAACGTGCGCGTCCCTGCCAGCGCGGCCAACCTGGGTCCGGGTTTCGATTGTCTGGGCCTGGCGCTCGACATCTGGAACGAAGTCAGCTTGCGCGTGAACGGCAGCGGCGCATCCATCCTGATCGAGGGTGAAGGCGTGGAAGAACTGCCCGGCGATTACAGCAACCTGATCCTGCGGGCAGCCATGCGCCTGTATGAAAATGAGGGTGCGCCATTCCCTTCTGGCATTGAAGTCGAATGCCATAACCGCATCCCGGTTTCCTCCGGGCTGGGCTCCAGCTCGGCCGCGGTGATTGCCGGATTGTTGGGCGCCAGGAAACTGCTGAACAGCAGCATTTCGGAAAAGGACTTGCTGGCATTGGCGGTCGAGTTCGAAGGCCACGCCGATAACGCAGCCGCCTGCCTGTTGGGCGGATTGGTGATCGCCTCCCCATCCGGGCAGGGCTGGATCGCAGAGAAAATCCCCGTCCAGCCGCTGCAAATGGTGGTGGTGCTGCCGCAAGTCAGCCTAAGCACGCGCCAGGCGCGCGCGGCGCTGCCGCCAACGGTGGCTTACCGCGACGCGGTTTCCAATTTAGCCAGCACCGCACTGCTGGTGCACGCCCTGCGCGAAGGCCGCAAGGATTTGCTGAACACCGCCATGCAGGACAGCCTGCACCAGCCCTACCGCCTCAAACTCATCCCGGGCGCCGAACAGGCCATCCAGGCGGCTTACGATGCAGGCGCTTACGGCGCGGCGCTTTCCGGCGCCGGCCCCAGCCTGTTCGCGTTTGGCGAGGGCAACCTGCAAAAGATCGGTCAGGCCATGCAGGACATCTTTAGCGCCAAAGATCTGGAAAGTCGTGTTTTCCTGACCTCCTCGACCAACACCGGCGCGTCCGTATAATTAAAAAGGCCGCTGGAGAATGCCCGCGGCCTGTATGCTTGCAAAAGTAATGTTTATTTCTCGCTCAAAGCCAGCTTGACCGCGAAAGCCGCGATCACGACCGCAAAGGTCTGCTGCAGGCGTTTCAACGCGCGCGATGAATTCAGCAAATAGGTGCGGATACTGCTGGCCAGCAGCCCATAGATGACAAAAACGACCAGCGTCAAGCCCATGAAAACCGCGCTCAACGCCAGCATTTCTTTGGTCGGTGACGCAGAATTCTTGGTGACAAACAGGGGCAGGAATGAAAAGAAGAATACGGTCAATTTTGGATTAAGCAGATTGATGGTGATGGCTTTGAAAATGATACGCGCATTGCTGACCTCGTCGCATGCCTGGTTGATCTCCAGGTTGCCCGCTTCGCGCCACATCTGCCAGGCCAGGTAGAGCAGGTAGCTCGCGCCGGCCAGTTTGAGCAGTGAAAAGATATGCGCGCTCATATTCATTATCGCGGATAAACCCAACACGCTGGCCAGGATATGCGGCAGGATGCCCAGGGTGCATCCGAAAGCTGCCGCCAGGCTGGCCTGCCATTTGCGGGTGATGCCGGTCGTGATGGTATAGATGGCGCCCGTTCCCGGGATCAGGATCACCGCTAACGAAGTCAATAGAAATTCAGTATCGATCATCTTTTTTTCTCAAATGAAACTGGTTGGGATCAGCCGACGATGTTCACCAGCCGCCCGGGTACGTAGATCACTTTGCGCGGCGCTTTGCCGCCCAGTAATTTTTGCACGGGCTCGCGCGCCAGGGCGATTTCTTTAGCCTTCTCCTCGGTAATATCCACCGGTACCACGATCTTGTCGCGCATCTTGCCGTTGACCTGGATGACCAGTTCGATCTCGTCTTCCTGCGCTGCGGCCGCGTCGAATTTCGGCCAGGGCTGCAGGTGAATGGAATAGGGTTTGCCTAGGCGCGTCCAGATCTCTTCGCTGATGTGCGGCGCGACCGGCGCCAGCATGCGTAGGTAAATATCCACAGCTTCCTGCCAGGCGGGCGTGTTCCAGCCGCCAGCTTCCTTGATGGCGGCCATATCGTTCAGCAATTCCATCAAGCCGGAAACGACTGTGTTGAACTCGAATTGCTCGAAGTCATTGCCTACCGAGCGCAGGGTTTGGTGCACACGGCGGCGCAATTGCCTATCCAGTTTGGCGGTTTCGGTTGCGGTTTTCCCCTCTTCCATGAAGATGGTCCAGATACGGCCCAGCCAGCGGTGCGAACCCTGGATGTTTCCCGGATCCCAGGGGCCGCCCACCTGCCAGCGGTAGCCGAACATCAAGTAGGAGCGCACGGTATCCGCACCATACAGGCGCACCTGCTCATCCGGATCGACCACGTTGCCGCGCGACTTGCTCATGCGCTGCCCATCCGGCCCCAGGATCTGGCCCTGGTTGCGCAGCTGAAGCATCGGTTCGGGACCTTTGGTAACACCCAGGTCGCGGAAAGCTTTATGGAAAAAGCGCGTATAGATCAGGTGCATGGTGGCGTGTTCCACGCCGCCGGTGTAGCAATCCACCGGCATCCAGTACTCGTATTCGTCCTTTTTAAACGGCCAATCTGGGTTCTTGGGGCTCAGGTAAGCCAGGTGATACCAGGACGAGCACATGAAAGTGTCCATGGTGTCCGTCTCGCGTTCAGCGTCGCCGCCGCACTGCGGGCACTTGGTAAAGCGCCAGGTGGGGTGCAGCTTGAGCGGGCTTTCGCCGGTCGGGCGCCACTCCACGTCATCCGGCAACAGCACCGGCAGTTGGTCCTCCGGCACCGGAACCGCGCCGCACTTTGAGCAAAACACAATCGGGATGGGAGCGCCCCAATAACGCTGGCGCGAGATCAGCCAATCACGGATGCGATAGGTTGTCGCGCCTTTGCCGACACCCTTTTCCTCGATAAATTTTATGGCTTTATGGATGGCCTGGTCGCCGGGCGTGCCATCCAGCGGCCCGGAATTGACCATGCTGCCCACAGCTGGAACAGCCTGCGGCATGCTGGCGCCATCAAGTTTTTCCATGTCATCCGGCTGGATGACTACGCGCACTTCCAACCCAAACTTGCGGGCGAAGTCGAAGTCGCGCTGATCGTGCGCCGGAACGCCCATGATGGCGCCCGTGCCGTAGGTCATCAATACGTAATCCGCCACCCACACCGGCACGCGTTCGCCGTTGACCGGGTTGATGGCATAGCCGCCGGTGAACACGCCGGATTTTTCTTTATCGGTGGCTTCGCGCTGAATCTCGGTCTGGCGCACGGATTCCTGTACGTAGGCTTCAACTCCAGCTTTGTTTTCCGGAATGGTCAATTTATTGACCAGCGGATGTTCGGGCGCCAGCACCATGAAGGTCACGCCCCACAGCGTGTCCGGGCGAGTGGTGAACACTTCCAGGGCATCGCCCTGCTCGGTCTTAAAAACCACCGCCGCGCCTTCTGATTTGCCAATCCAGTTAGTCTGCAGCAAGCGCACCGGCTCAGGCCAGTCGATCGGCTTGAAGTCCAGCAGTTCCTCGGCGTACCTTGTAATACGGAAAAACCACTGGTTCAGGTCTTTCTTGATAACAGGGGTGTGACAGCGCTCGCAATGGCGGTCTTCGCCCCACACCTGTTCGCGCGCCAGCGTGGTATTGCAGTTCGGGCACCAATCCACCGGCGACATCTTGCGGTAAGCCAGGTCATTCTTGAAAAGCTGCACGAAAAACCACTGCGTCCAGCGGTAATATTCAGGATCAGCCGAAACAGCCTCGCGCCGCCAGTCGAACATGGCGCCCATGCTGCGCAGCTGCGTGCGCATGTTGGCGATGTTATCGTAGGTCCATTCTTTGGGATGGATGTTGCGCTGAATGGCGGCATTTTCCGCCGGCAAGCCGAAAGCGTCGAAACCCATCGGGAAGAGCACGTTAAAGCCCTGCATGCGCATATAACGCGCGTGCGCGTCTGAAGGCGTCATGGCATACCAGTGCCCGATGTGCAAATTGCCGGAAGGATACGGCAGCATGGTCAGGGCATAGTATTTCTTTTTACTTTTATCGATGTCGGAATGATACAGCCCGTCCTGCTCCCATTTCTTCTGCCATTTGGCTTCAATATTTGCCGGTATATATCGTTCAATCGGTTCTGCCATTCTTCATCCTTTTCAAGTAGATAAAAAAAATCCTTCGTCTTCAGGGACGAAGGCTATCTCCGCGGTACCACCCTGGTTGCCCCAATTTCAGGCCACCTCAGTTTCGCGATAACGGGCTCACCCGGGCGCGGCTACCCCATTTCACTGCGCCAGCCTGCCACACGGGGCGTAAAAGGCGAGTTCGGCTGATTGTGCTTCAGGGACACTCTTGCCGGGCTCTCACCTCGCTTTCCCGGTTCGCTGCTGAATAGCCTACTACTCCTTTTAAGCTTTTCCAGTGGACCCAGAGAGATTCGAACTCTCGACCTTCTCAATGCCATTGAGACGCGCTCCCAACTGCGCTATGGGCCCTGATTTTACCCAGTGGACCTGGAGGGATTCGAACCCTCGACCTCATCAGTGCGATTGATGCGCGCTCCCAACTGCGCTACAGGCCCTTCTTGATGGGCAGGCAAATTCTACCCAAGAGACGGATGCATGTCAAGCGACTCATGCAGATTGCCAGTATACCATAGGAATGATTTATCCAGCCAGAATTTGGTTGAGTTCATCGATGGCCGCCTGCCGGCCGCGGAACAGCACCGTGCGCAGGCCGACCGCAGCGGCGGCTGCGATGTTGTTCTGGAAATCATCCACAAATACGGCTTCTTCCGCGCGGACGCCCAGACGCTCCAGAACCAGGTTGAAAACCCGCGCGTCCGGTTTGCGCATGCCCACCTCGGCTGAAAAATTGGACACGTCGAAAAGATCCATGAAATCGTGCAATTGGGTGATGTTCTGGCGCGCGTTCATCCAGGCGTTGCTCAACAAGCCAACTTTAAAACGCGGTTTCAGGGATGCAAAGTAATCCAGCAGCTGCAGGTCGATCTCGTCGCCCGCGAAAAATTCCAAGTACATTTCGCGCATTTTTTCGGGCGGCTGGCCGTAATGCCCCAGCACGGCTTCCCAATGCGCCGTTTCGCTTAATTGACCGATTTCAGACTGAATGGAAGTCGGGCTGAGGAACAGGCGCTGCTCCAGCTCCTCGCGCGTGGTGCCCAACCGGCGCGCCATGGCTTCGCGCCTGGACGCATCCACCGTGCGCAAAATGACCCCGCCCATGTCGAAGATGATTGCTTTAATCGATGATGTCATAATTCGCTCTTTAATGTCAAAACAACCGGATTTATTGGCAGATATCCTTTTTGACTGTTCCTCTCCTATTTTGTCCAAGCATCATTATAATTTTAATCATGCATAATCTCGAGACATTGGTTCAAGAAAATCTAGGCTGGATGCTTTCCCCTGCCCAATCAGAAGCTTTCAACCACTATGAATCTCTGCTGCTTGAATGGAACCAGAAATTCAACCTGACCGCCATCAACGACCCGGATAGCATCCGCTTGAAGCATTTTTACGATTCCCTCACCTGCCTGAAGATGATCCCCGAAGGTCCTGCCGACATCATCGATATTGGCTGCGGGGCGGGTTTTCCGGGTATCCCGTTGAAGATCGTGCGGCCTGACTTGCGGCTGACGCTGGTGGAGAGCGTGGGCAAGAAAGCGGATTTCTGTTCAACGGTGGTTCAAGCGCTGCATCTTAAGGGCGTGACTGTACTGCACGCGCGCGCCGAGGACCTCGGTCAGGACGCCATCCATCGTGAGCGTTACGATTGGGCGGTCGCGCGCGCCGTGGCACCCCTGCCGGTGCTGGCGGAATACCTGCTGCCGCTGGTCAAGCTGGGGGGTGCCATGCTGGCGCAAAAGGGTTCCGGCGTGCGGGCAGAACTGGATCAAGCCGCCAACGCCATCGCGCTGCTGGGCGGCCGACTGGAAGCCCTGGATGAGTTCGAATTACCGTTATTAAATGAAAAACGAACGCTGGTAAAAATTCTTAAGGAAAAAGCTACCCCCCGGAAATACCCACGCAAAGCCGGGTTGCCTTCGAAAAAGCCGCTGGTCTAATTGAGTTCCAGCTTCTCCACGATCCCGGCGCATACCTGCCAGGTTTGGCAAGTTTTGGTGAAATCGGATGAGAATAAACCCAGGTCGGTGGTGGTCAGGATGGCCTGCTCATCCAAACCCAGGCTGCCCAGCAGGTCCGCTCGCCGCAGCTCATCCAATTCCGCCAGGGTTTCATCCAACAGCAGCACAGGCAGCTCGCCGGTTCTATCCCGCAGCCATTGCGTTTCGGCGATCTTAAGCGCCATCACCGCGGTGCGGATCTGCCCGCGCGAGCCGTAAACACCCAAATCCATGCCATTGGAAAAGAAACGCAGCTCGTCGCGGTGCGGCCCGATGGTGGTCACGCCGCGCTTGATCTCCTCCCGCCGCAGCATCTTCAGGCGTTCCAGGAAACGCTGCTGGATGGCTTCATAAGCGGGAATTTCATCATTCCCTTCAGCGCCGCCCAAGGCCAGCTGCTGTGCCTGCGCTGGATTGCCATTGTATGACGGCTGATACTCCAAACGGATCTCTTCGCGGCTGCCGGTCAGACTGCTGTATTGTTGGCTGAAATAGCGTTCAAAAACGCGCAGGTATTACAAGCGCGCCTCAATTATCGCGGCACCGTGGTAGGCGATCATTTCATCCCAATATGCCAACTGGCTTTCATCACCGCCTTTTTCAAAAAGATGCTTCAGAAGGGCATTTCGGCGGGTCAAAGCCGCCTGGTAGTCGCTCAGCGCGCGCACGTAGCCTGGATATGCCTGGGAGAGCAATTGATCGAGATACTTGCGTCGTTCATCCGGCCCATCTTCCAGGATGCGGGTCATCTGCGGTAGAAATAAAACAGAATTGAAAAAACCCACTACATCGAACAGCTTTTTTTTCGCCCCATCGATTAATACTTCCTTGCGCAAACGCGGGTTTCCGTTTTGCAGCGGATTCAGGATCAGGCGCACTTCGATGGCATGGGTTTTACCCATCTTTCGAATTCTGCCGATCAGGCGCGCGATGGGCAGCTCATCCCGCAAAGCCAGCAAATTGATCGCTTCACGGTCATTGGAAGCCAAAGGCGAGGTCATGATGGATAGAAAATGAATGGCTTCTAGCACGCTGGTCTTGCCCTGCGCGTTGTTCCCCACTAGCAGGGTCAAGCGCTCGGGGAAATCCATTTCCAGACGCTTGAATATTCGGAAATTGGTTAGGGAAAGCGATTCGATCTGCATGCCGTGCTTTCGATCAGACCCGGTCGCCGTCTTCGACTTCTTCGGGTTGATAAAGTTTTTCAGCGCGGTCCACGAACAGGATACCGTTTAGATGGTCAATCTCGTGCTGGAAAATGCGCGCCAGCCAGCCTGTGGCGTGGATTTTTTGCTTCTTTCCCTGCCGGTTTAGACCGGTTACAGTGACTTCAATTGCGCGCTCTACCTCACCGAATAAATTGGGCACTGAAAGACAACCCTCGATACCTTTAACAGTCGCTTCCGACATTTTCACGATTTCAGGGTTTACAACCACGAATGTTTTCGGTTTGGCGCCCTCTTCCGAATCATTCAGTGGGTATTCGACCACGATCAATCGCAGGGGAACATTCACCTGCGGCGCAGCCAGCCCCACGCCTGGTTCAGCGCGCATGGTTTCGATCATATCGTCGATCAGAACTTGTGTTTCTTTTCCAAAATCGGTTACCTTATGCGCCTGCTTGCGCAGGATCGCCTCAGGCAGTTTTACCACTTCACGCAATGCCATAAATCCAGATGACCTTTCAGTTGTTATGAATTATTAGCATTTTACTCTAATTTATCTTGTTTATCCCGTTTTTCAAAATGGTCAGGGTGTTCGCGTGAAAAACGCTGGTAAGTATCCATCCAATCCACCATTTGGCGGCGCTGTTCAGCCAGGCTGGCTTGCTTTTCAATCAAGTTAGCCCTTTCCAAATATCCAAAAAGGGTCTGTTGGATTTTCATCGGTTGATAGACATTGTCGAACGTAAAATCCTCGTTGCCCACCTTTACAAAAACCGTGCCGTAGTTGAAAATCAACCCCAGCAAGCCTTGCCGCTTGTAACGGATGGATTGAATACTTTCCAGCGGCGCGCTGCGTTTATCCTCCAATCCCAATGGCTTACGGTAAACATCGATCAACTGCTCGGGAGTAATGATATATAGATCATTGCGCCAGTCCAAATATTGATAGAACCACCAACCCAAAGCCAGCAGGATCAAGACCGCCAGGCTGACCTGGATGACGGAACTGCGTTGAAAAAAAGGCGCATTCAAATATAGAAAAACAGTAATCAGAACCAAACTGGAAAAAGCCAGGGAAGGCAACATGATCTTCCGCAGCAGGAACAACCAGTGAGTGCGGTAAACAGTGGTCTGTTCAGCCTGGCCGCGCTTGGCGCCTGCCCCTGCCCCGGCGGGATAGAGACTGCCAACTTCGGTCACCCCGCGGCGTTCTTGCCCGTCTTGCTCTGAAACCGCGTTTTCTTCTGTGGGCCGTTCGAAATTCAACCCCCGGCGGGCGCGCAATAAATTCTCAAAATCTTTTCTTTCCTCCTGCTGCTTTCCAATTTGCGCGCGATCGATCAAAAATTCCAGCAGGCATTGAGCCGCGCTGATTTCGGGCAGATTCTTTAATTGCAGCATCCCGGTAAATGTCTTGACGGACAGGTCGCCAAAACCGAACTGCCGCCCCAGGAGGTTGACCTGGCTGGTCAGGCTGACCACAGCGTCCAGCGGTGTTTCCTCACGGCTTTCATAAAGAAACAGACTGCGGTCAAAATGAATCACACGCCGATTGGTAAAAATAAACAGATCATTCATCCACTCGGCGATATTCCATAATAGCCAGACGGCGTAAATCGCGAATATAAAGATCAGCAACCACATCGCGATCTTCGCAGGGATGAGGTTTGCCATCCCTGAGTATTGCACTGCGCTGCCGGCCAACAAGGTAAAAATCAGAAAAAATGCAGCCTTGGCGATCAGATAGATTTTGTGCGGTTGGTTGACGAAATGAATGGTCTCCCCTTCCAGATCAAGGTTCTGGCGCGTAGCGAGCTGTGCCTTATAGGAATTGGCGAGGAGTTGAAACAAGCCGCGCAGATCCGGATTGTTTTGGATGAAACGAGTCAGAATTGGCAGGGCAATACGGATTAAGAGCGAATCCTGCAAAGCCCGGGCGCTGGTTTTGCGCTGGTTCTTCTCGGCCAGGATATCCTCTCCAAAAAACGCGCCGCTGGAAAGCAAGTTCTTTTTTTCAACGTTGCGGTTTGTCTCTTTTAATATCTCCACTTTGCCTTCAAAAACAATATAGAGATATCTGGCATTCGTGCCTTCGCGGTAGATGACATCCCCTTTTTTATAAAAAACGACCTCGGATTTCTCCGCCAGCCAGGAGAGTTGGTCAACATCCGCCTGATTGAATGGAAATGCGGATTTGAGCGCAGCCAGCAGGTTATCGCGGTTGACAATCATATAGATAAGTATAACGTATGCGACCATCGGGGTGATAAAATGGTTGTCTGCGCATCTGGTAAAATGGGTGCGCCTGTGTTCAAGGAGAATTTTGTTTGAAAATTAGCCGCTTCAATCTCTTTCGCTGGATATCAATCGCCCTGATCGTCCTGTCCGCGGTTCTATTGGTCCTGCAGCTCATCCAGTACAGCCGCCTGAGG
>CAZDUN010000036.1:0-7253 GCA_964508615.1 uncultured Pelolinea sp.
CAGCAACCCGCACCTGCTGGTGATGACCGCCACACCCATCCCGCGTTCGCTGGCGCTGACGATTTACGGTGATCTGGATGTGACCACCATCGCTGAAATGCCGGTCGGCCGCCAGCCGGTCGAAACCCTTCTGATGATGCCTGACGAACGTGAGCAGGCGTATCAAATGGTTCGCGAGCAAATCGCCGCGGGCTTTCAGGCATTCATCGTTTATCCATTGGTCGAGTCCGATGAGGAAGAAGATTTCAAGGCTGCGGTCAATGAATATAAACGTTTGCAAAACGAGGTATTTCCTGACCTGCGAGTTGGATTAATGCATGGGAAATTGAAACCGGCGGATAAAGACGCGGTCATGCTGGATTTCCGCAGCGGAAAATTCGACCTGCTGGTTTCCACCACTGTGATCGAGGTGGGTGTGGATATCCCGCGCGCCACCATTGTGCTGGTTGAAGGCGCCAACCGCTTTGGGTTGGCGCAGCTCCATCAGATTCGCGGGCGAGTCGGCCGCAATGGCGAGAAGTCATATTGCGTCCTGATTCCTGAGAATGACCTGGCAGCTGAAAATCAGCGTTTGGCTGTAATGGTGTCCACCACCGATGGGTTCAAACTGGCGGAATTCGATCTGCAGCAGCGCGGACCGGGAGAATTCCTGGGGACGCGCCAATCGGGTTATGCCGGACTGCGTTTTTCAAGCATTGCCGATACCAGGTTGATTGAAAAATGCCGGGTTCACGCCGATGCGGTATATAAAAAAGATCCGGTGCTTTCCAACCCTGAAAATAGACTCTTGCGCGAGCAGCTGCAATATTGTTGGCCGGGTATACAATTAAACTTAAATAACTAATGGGAGAATACTGAAAATGGTAAGAGCGATTTTTCCGGGTACGTTTGACCCGATTCACTATGGGCATATCGATATCGCCACGCGGGCGACCAAGATTTTTGATGAAGTGATCGTGGCGGTTTACGATCGGCCATTGAAGAACCTGCTCTTTTCACCGCAGGAACGTATCGCGTTGACCCGGGAAAGTTTTAAAGATAACCCGAAAATAAAAATATTTGGATACAACAACCTTACCGTTGAATTTTGCCGTGAAATGGATGCGCATGTGATTGTGCGTGGATTGCGCGTGTTTTCAGATTTCGAGCATGAATTTCGCATGGCGCTGGCCAATCACCGCCTGGCAGCGGATATCGATGTGGTGGCCCTGATCACCAATGAGGAACATACCTTCCTGTCCTCCACAACCGTGCGAGAGATTGCTGCGTTGCGCGGTGATGTTTCCACCATGGTTCCTCCGCACGTGAAAAAAGCCCTGCTCCGGCGTATGGACGAGCTGGGTGATGCCAGCCGCATCAATCAATATACATCATTAAAAGATTGATGCAAACGCAGGTAAAATAGAATTGACTGCAGGATGAAATAATGGATATTTTGCACCTGGTAGATCGTCTGGAGGAATTATTCAACGAGAGCAATTCCGTACCATTAACCCACAAGGTAATGGTTGATGAAGAACGCATGCTTGACTTGATCGACCAGATGCGCCTGGCGATTCCGGAAGAAATCAAGAAATCACAGCAGATCATCAATCAAAAAGAGCGCATCATCGCCCAGGCTCATGAAGAAGCCAATCGCACCATTGAATTGTCCAAAGAACAATGCCAGAAACTGGTCGAGCGGGACGAGATCGTACAAAAAGCCAACGTCATGGCTGAGGAGATCATTAGAAGAGCCCGTGAAGAAAACAAGCAGATCAAGCAGGAAGCTGATTTTTACGCTGTCGATTCACTGGAGCATTTGGAAATAGAACTCACCAAAATTTTGGCCCAGGTTCGCAATGGCATCCAGACCTTGAAATATGACAATTCACGCGAGGCGGAAAACCAGCCTGGCCCTGACCGCGGCAGCAGCGGTTGATCTATGAGTGCAGGGCGATCCTGACCACCTCATCCATACTGGATACTTTCAGGATCTTCAGCTCATCCTTGACCTTTTTCGGAATTTCAACCAGGTCTTTCTCGTTCTTTTTCGGAATAATGATTTTCTTTAATCCTGCCCGGTGAGCGGCGTAAATTTTCTCGCGTAAACCGCCAACCTGCAAAACGCGTCCGCGCAGGGTTAATTCTCCGGTCATGCCAATGTCCATGCGCACTTTTTTCCGCGTCAAGGCTGAAATCAACGCCAGGCAGATGGTGATGCCCGCGCTGGGGCCATCTTTTTGAATGGCGCCCTCCGGGATATGGATATGGATATCCAGTTTTTCAAATTCCTCAGGGTCCAGCTTGAAATCCTTGGCGTGCGATTTCACGTAAGAAAGGGCTGCCTGGGCAGATTCCTGCATGATTTCACCGATCTTGCCGGTGATTTGCATGTTCCCCTTTCCTTCCATCACCAGCACTTCCACCGGCATGATCTCGCCGCCGTTTTCGGTCCAGGCGACCGCGGTGGATACCCCCACTTCATCCCGGGCATCCGCTTCAAAAGCAAAATATTGCTGTGGCCCAAGGAGTTTTTCTACCAGGCTGGTTGAGATTTTCTGTGAAAGGGTTTTGGATTGCGTCTTGATTTTAGCGGTTTTCCGTAAAATCTTGGCAATCTCGCGTTCGAGGTTGCGTACGCCGGCCTCGTAGGTGTATTCACGGATGATTTTTATAATGGCGTCATCATCAAACTGGATGTTTTCGTCTTTCAAGCCGCATTCCGCGATCTGGCGCGGAATCAGGTATTCGCGCGCAATGCGTATTTTCTCTTCCTCCAGATAACCGGGAAATTCGATGACCTCCATCCTGTCCAGCAAGGCTGCCGGGATGTTTTCAGTGCTGTTGGCAGTCGTTACAAACATGACCCTGGAAAGGTCGTAAGGGATTTCCAGGTAGTGATCGGAAAAAGCGTTGTTCTGTTCCTGGTCAAGCACTTCGAACAGGGCAGCGGAAGGATCACCGCGGTAGTCGTCTCCCATTTTGTCGATTTCATCCAGCATGAACAATGGGTTGATGCTACCGGCGCGCTTCATGGTTTGGATGATGCGCCCGGGCAGCGCGCCGATATAGGTGCGCCGGTGCCCGCGAATTTCCGCCTCATCGCGGATGCCCCCTAATGAAATCCGCACGAAATTCCTGCCAAGCGCTTCCGCCATGGATTTACCGATAGAGGTTTTGCCAGTACCGGGAGGTCCAAGGAAGCACAACACCGGCTGCCGTGAGTCATCACCAGCCAGGTTTTTAACGGCGATGTATTCTAGCAGCCTTTCTTTTTGTTTTTCCAATCCGTAGTGATGCGCATTCAGAGTTCTGGCAGCATGACGAACATTCAGATTGTCTGGGGTCATCTTCATCCATGGAACGCCGAGCAGCCAATCCAGGTAGTTCCGGATGATTCCCGTCTCAGGGGACATGGCCGGGCTGAGCGAGAGCTTTTTAATTTCTCCTTTGACAATTTCTTTGACATGATCGGGCATTTCGGTTTCAGTGAGTTTCTGGTTGTAGCCCTGAATCTCCTGCTCCCAGATATCCCCTTCTCCCAATTCCACCTGAATCGCCTTGACCTGTTCTCGCAGGTAAAACTCGCGCTGGCTGCGGTCCACTTCGTTTTGAACGCGGGAATGGATTTCATCCTCGATATGCAGGACGTCCAACTCTTCAGCCAGCAGACGGTTGACGTAGATCAACCGGTCACGCACGTTTACCAGGCGGATGAGTTCTTTTCTTTGCTCCAATTCGGGAGATATGGCAGTCGCGACCATATCCGCCAGCCAGCCAGGATCGGTGATATTAATCGAATAAAAATGGGCTTCTTCCGGGATGGATCGGTCGAACTGGACCACCTGTTCAAACAATGCGCGGGTGGTCTTGATCAATCCCTTCAGGGTATTATCCATTGCGATGCCTTGATCTTCAAGCAGCCGGCTTTTGACCATAAGAAAAGGTTTTTCCTGCAGGATGTTGACCAGTTCAACGCGGTTTCGGCCTTGTATCAAAGCGGAGTAATTATTATCCGGCAATTCCAGGATGCTGCCAACGGCAACCTCCAGCGCCATGCTTTCGAAAGAATCACCGTTTGCCGAATTGTTTTCATCCGGAATCAACAAAACAAGGGTCTGTTTTTCTTTCTGCGCGGCTAATATGGCATCCAGATTTTTCCCGGTTTGGATGAAGATCGGTGTGACCATATGCGGCAGCACGATGACTTCATTGAGAACAATAGCCGGCCGGATAAAACATCCATCCTGGTCAGTCCGCGCGTTTTCAATTTGGTATAGTTCGTCAGTGCGCTGATAAAGGGATGCGTTGAATTCGTCCTGTCCGAACATGGCAGCTGTCGATTGTCTCATTCTTCCCTCGCGAACCGTTTATTCCAAATCTCTTTTATTGCGCCAGCGATAAAGATGCTGCCGGAAGCGACAATGGCAGCATTGCTATTACATATGCGCAGCGCGGCATCCAGGCCATCTTCCACTTTATTGGTCACTATGAATTGCATTTCCAATTTCTCAGCATATTTTTGTATTTCCTCGCCAGCCAATGCGCGCGGGTGATCCGCGCGTGTAATGACCAATGTGTCCACGCTGGGACGGATTATCTTCAGCATCAATTCTACTTCTTTATCCTCTGAAATCCCAAAGAGCAGGATCTTCTTTTTCTCTCGCAGATACTCATCCATAGTATCTTTCAATTTCCTGAAAGAATCCCGGTTATGTGCTCCGTCAACAATCAGCAGCGGGTCGCGGCTGAGTAATTCAAAGCGGCCCGGCCATTGAATGGTGCCCAGGCCTTTTTCAATGTGCGCGCTGCCGATAACATATCCCTTGCGATTCAATTCAAAAACGGTGACCAGTGCCGTGCGCGCATTTTCCAATTGGTGATTTCCCATCAAAGGCAGGAATAATGTTTTGTTGTTTAGCATCCCGGCGAGGTCTTCTTGGACGAATGGAAGCAACGGAATTATTTTGAATCGCTGCCCGCCTAGTGAGGAATCGATCTTTGCCATATGTAAAATATCGTTGGTTTTAAGAACCTGCGATTTTTTTTCTTCGGCGGCTCTGAAAAACACTTCCATCACGCTCTTTTTCTGGGCAGCGATGACTACCGGAGTACCTGTCTTGATGATGCCGGCTTTTTCGCCGGCGATTTGAGTCAGTGTGTCACCCAAAACCTTCATGTGGTCGTGGGAAATCGATGTGATCACGGAAATTGCCGGCTTGACCACGTTGGTCGCGTCCAATCTGCCGCCCATGCCCACTTCCACCACCGCGAAATCCACTTTTTCCAGCGAGAAATATTGGAATGCCATGGCAGTCATGATTTCAAAAGTGGTCAGTTCTTTTTCCCGCGCCACATAGGGCTTGATGGCTTCCACCAATTCAATCAGGCGCTTTTTTGGAATTTGCCGGCTGCCAATGCGCATCCTTTCAGTGAATTCGATCATGTGTGGAGAAGTATAGAACCCGGTTTTGTAGCCCGCACAGGTCAGGATATTGGTGATCATTGCGCCGGTCGATCCCTTGCCCTTCGTGCCAGCGATATGGATCACCGGATAATCATTTTGTGGATTGCCAATATGGTCAACGAAGCGCGCCATTCTTGAGAGGTCGAATTTATCGGCTGAGTAGCGTAGATTGCGCGTCAGGCTGTAATCGATGAATGAATAAAGATAATTCAGCGCTTCGTCATATTGCCTTTCAAGGTTGGGCATTTCGGTTCCTGAAATCAAAGAAAGTATTGTAGAATTTTACACTACAGATTTATTGAGCAAAGCCAATGATCATCTGTTCCCTGGTATGCAATCTGCGAATTCCGGGCTGCCGATCACTCAAGGAGAAGCGCAGCCGGCTGAAACCGCTGATCAACCGGCTGCATCGCGAGTTTAATGTTTCCGCTGCGGAAATAGAGCGGCAGGATATCTGGGATGAAAGCGTGCTGGGCTGCGCCATGGTCGGCAACCAGCATGCGTTCACAGAAAAATGCATGCAGCGGGTTGTGAATTTTATCGACAGCTGCTGGCAGGATGTCCAGATTGTCAATTTCAAAATTGAACATAATTGAAAATTTTCGGAGGATAAATGGACTTGGGATTGAAAGATAAAGTAGCAGTGGTGGCTGGTTCCAGCAAGGGATTGGGCCTGGCGACCGCCAAGGTTCTTCTTGAAGAAGGCGCCAAAGTGGTGATTACCAGCCGCAGTCAGGCCAACCTGGATCAGGCCATCACAGGACTTGGAAATTCGGGAAACCTGCTGGGGATTGCCAGTGATGTTACGCGAGCCCAGGATTGCGATAATCTGATCAGCCAGACCATGGCCCGTTTCAAATCTTTGGATGTCTTGATCACCAATTGCGGCGGTCCCGATCCTGGTAGTTTTGAGAGCCTTTCTGATGAGCAATGGGATCAAGCCATTCAAAAATCTTTCAAAAGCAGCCTCTACCTGATTCGGGCAGCGCTGCCATATCTGAAGAAATCGGCATCACCCAGCATTCTGACCATCACTTCTTATACAACCAAAATGCCTTTGGATAATATGATCCTTTCCAATTCAGTACGCGCGGCCACGATCGGTTTGTCCCTGAGCCTGTCATTTGAGTTCGGCGCTTACAACATACGCGTGAATTCCATCCTGCCGGGTTGGACGTTGACTTAGCGGGTGAATTCATTGCTGGAAAATCGCGCGCAAAAGAATGCCTCATCCCCTGAACAGGAATTGGCCAGGATTACCAGTGATATTCCACTCCGCCGCATGGGCGAACCGCAAGAATTCGGCCGCGCGGCTGCTTTCCTGGTCTCTCCGGCAGCGTCATTTATCAACGGCGTGATGTTGAACGTGGATGGCGGTATCAACAAGGGGCTTTTCTAAACCAGGTGGTCATTGTCCTATAGGAAATCAATCGAAACTTTTTTAGATCGGTATCTGGTCACCGTTTCCAAGCCCGGGCGATATGCCGGCGGTGAATTCAACCAAATCGTCAAGGATTGGGAAAAAACGCCTATCCGCATAGCACTGGCTTTCCCGGATGTGTATGAAATCGGCCTGCCCAACCTCGGTTTGGCCATTCTATACGATCAGATCAACCAGCGCGAGGACGCGCTGGCCGAGCGGGTTTACTGCCCCTGGCCGGATATGGAAGCCGTCATGCGCGCGCATGATATTCCGTTGTTTTCGCTGGAAAATAAGATGCCGCTGCGGGAATTCGACCTGATCGGGTTTACGCTGCCCTATGAAACCCTCTATACTAATATGTTGAATATGCTGGATTTGGCC
>CAZDUN010000036.1:7263-13566 GCA_964508615.1 uncultured Pelolinea sp.
AATCGCAACGATCGTGACCCGTTGATCATCGCCGGCGGCCATGCCTGTTTTAACCCTGAACCGATGCATGCCTTCGTGGATGCATTTGTGATTGGCGAAGGCGAAGAAATCATCCACGATATCATCGCAACAATAAAAAAGTCAAAAGAAAGCAATATGTCGAGGGCTGACCTGCTACGCGCGCTGGACAAGATCCCTGGCATCTACGTGCCGTCCCTTTTCCGGGTTGAATTCAGGAAGAACGGATTCATTCAAGCAATTCGGTACACGGAAGATGAAACAAAGACCGGCGTGCTGAAACGCATTGTCAGGAGGCTGCCCAAACCAGTCACCCGTTTTTTGGTCCCGAACATCCAGACAGTCAACGAACGGGCGTCAGTTGAAATCATGCGCGGCTGCTCGCGCGGCTGCCGGTTCTGCCAGGCAGGCATGATCACCCGTCCCATTCGGGAGAGAAAGGCGGATGAAATCCTTGCCGCTTTGGCAGAATCCGTTGAAAGCACCGGTTTTGAAGAAATCTCCCTGCTTTCTCTCAGTACTTCTGACCATTCCAGCATAACAGAAATTATGCAAGGCGTGATGGCAATGAGCGAATCCAAACGCCTGTCGTTTTCCCTGCCTTCTTTGAGAATTGAATCCTTCAACCCTGAACTGATTTCCACCATGCAGGGCAAGAGAAAAGGCAATTTCACCATCGCGCCGGAAGCCGGAAGCCAATCGCTGCGCAGCCGCATCAATAAATCGATCAGTGATGAAGAGATTCTGGCTACTGCCACGCGCATCTTTGAAATGGGGTGGACCAATCTGAAATTGTATTTCATGATCGGGTTCCCCGGAGAAACACTGGAAGATGTGCAAGACATTGTGGATCTTTGCCGCCAGATCAAAAGCATTGGCAAGCGGCTGGTGGGCGGCAGGCTGAAAATCCATATCTCGGTCAACACGCTGATACCCAAAGCACACACGCCTTTCCAATGGCTGGCGTTCTCCAGCCGTGAGGAAGTCACCGAAAAATACCGCTTGATTTCAGAAGGATTGCGAAAAACCGGCATCCAGGTGGATTGGCCGCACTACCGCAATTCGCTGCTGGAAGTATGGCTTTCGCGCGGCGACAGGCGCCTGGCGGATGTGGTGGAAAACGCCTGGCGCGGCGGGGCGAAATTCGATGCCTGGCATGAGCATTATGATGACCGCAAATGGTTGAAGGCTTTTGAAAATAACGGCCTCGACCCCGATTTTTACAGCACGCGCGAGCGCCTGCCTGATGAGCTGCTTCCCTGGGAGCACATCCACGCCGGCGTCGATAAGCAATTCCTGTTGAGCGAATGGGAAAAAAGTAAACATGGCGAGATCAGCGCTGATTGCCGCATAACCTGCCACGCTTGTGGAATTCAGGGTAATTTTCAATTATCCTGCAGCCAGATCAGGGCTGGAGCTTGAATGCGCATCCGAATTTCTTTCTCAAAGACCACTGATTTACGCTATACCAGCATCCTGGACCTTCAAAAGGTCTGGGAGCGGGCGGCGCGCCGGGCGCAATTGGGGCTTCAATATTCACAAGGCTTTCATCCCCAGGCGAAAATCCAGATCGCCAATCCCCTGCCATTGGGTTTTTCTGGCAAAAATGAGTTGGTCGACTTATGGATCGCCGATTTTGATTCAATCCACCAAATTCAGCAGCGTTTGCTTCATGCTCTGCCGCGCGGGATGGCGATCAATGCGATCGAGATTCTTCCAGAAAACGCACCTTCACTGCCCAAACAGGTGGAAAGCTCGCAATACCGCATCACATTTCACGATCCGCAGCCGGAAATTAATAAATTGAAAAACCAGGTGAGCGGTTTGCTTGCTGAACCTTCGATCATCAGGGTACGCAATGGTAAATCCTACGACCTGCGGACGTTGATTTCATCCCTTGAAATCCTCCTGGAGGACGGAAAACCCACTCAAATTATATTGAACATGCCCTCCGGCCCCGGCAAGACCGGCCGCCCGGAAGAAGTGATGTTTGAATTGGGATTTCAGTGGCAGGATTTTCAGGTCGAACGCACACGCCTGGTACTGGGTGAGGCGCAACCATGACCGTAATACGCGAGTGCGTCAATGCGGAATGCGGGTTCCGCTACCCAGATCATGTTTCCAATTATGAAAAAGAATATTGCCCCAAGTGCGGCCAGCCCGCCCTGATTCGTGAAAAGCTTCCGGAAAATGAGCTTTATCCTCATACCGATGAACCACTCGCATTCCAGGCCATGCAGGTAGTTCTGGATAACATTCGCAGCATTTACAATGTCGGCTCAATTTTCCGCAGCGCGGATGGATTCGGCGTCAGCCAAATACATCTGTGTGGCATCACACCCACTCCGCAGCATCCGCGCTTCACCAAAACCAGCCTGGGTGCAGAAAAACATGTGCCATGGCGCTATCATCTCAACGCGCTAAAAGCATGCGGGGAGTTGAAAAGTGACGGAATTCATCTGGTCGCGCTCGAAAACAGCGTGAACGCAAGTAATCTATACGCAATCGATGGAAAATTAATGACTTATCGCTTCGCGTTAATTGTGGGTAATGAGGTTTCCGGCGTTGATCCGCAATTGCTGCGCCTTTGCGATACCGTTGTGGCGATCCCCATGGCGGGTTATAAACATTCATTTAATGTCGCCGCGGCTTTCGGCATGGCTGTTTCATATCTCTACGCTTTATCCCTTCTTGAGCGCAACAGTTGATTGACCAAATCCAGGAGGTCATGTTCAGGCAGAACCTGGATCACTTCTGCTTTTTTCCATCGTTCCCTGGCGATACCCAATAATTCCGGCCGGATCACCACAAAAGCTTGCATAAAATCAGCTTTATCCAGCAGCGTTACAGCCTCAGACCATCCGCCATTTTCCAGCAATTCCATGAACCCCAGCTCGTCCACGATCAAAAAATCAACATTTTTTGCGGTTTTCAGGCAATCGTTGATCCAGGCAACTGCATCCAAATCGAATTTCCAAATCCTCTCCGGGTGCGAGATATCCCAGCCGGGTAAGAAATCCGCGATCTTTCTGCGTTCACCGGAGGAACCGTTTTCAGCCAGAATCCCAATTTTCCTGCCGTCCTTATAAAACCCAGGTGAAATCACGCCGCTGACTTTTCTGCCAGAATCGATGAGAATATCTTTCAACACCAGGCAGAGCAGGGTTTTGCCAGCGTTTCTTTCCCCGCTGATGATGGTAATCCGCCCGGTTTGCTTACTGCGGCTTGCCATTTCGCACCATGATTATTTTTTGGTTGTCGACTTCCTTTATATCCATTTCAGTCTCGAAATATTCATGCAGGCTCGCAGATGTGATGATTTCCGCACTTTTTCCGGCCTTGACCTGGCTTCCCTTCTTCATCATGATGGCATAATCGCTGAAATTCAGCGCATCCAGCGGATCATGCGTCGAGTATATGATGGTTTTTCCTAAATCTTTCAATCTAGTGATCATTTCCAACATTTGCTTTTTGCTTTTTACATCCAGGTGAGAAGCCGGTTCATCCAGCAGGATAATGCCCGCGTCCTGTACCAGCAGCCGCGCGATGCGCGCGCGTTGCAATTCTCCTCCGCTGATGCTGGATAAGCGTCTTTTAGCGAGTGTTTCAATCTCCATGAATCGCATGGCCGCATCCGTTTTTTCCAGATCGCTTTCACCCGGCGTGCCAAAGAAACCAATGTGGTTATTGCGCCCAAGCAGGATGAATTCTTCAATCCGGTAATCGAACGGAATGTTTTCCCTTTGCGGCAGATAACCCACCCAACCATTAAGCTGTTCAATACTGAAATGATTTTCGGCGATCGCGCAATAAATGCTGCCTGAAATTGGTTGAAAATATCCCAGCAGCAGCATTAATAACGTTGTTTTTCCTGAGCCATTCAACCCAAGCAAAGCAGTGATGGAAGGGTTTGGGATTGACAGTGAAAAATCATGCAATATCTTGACCGAGTTTTCTTCATAGCGAAACCCCACGCGATCCAGGACCAACGTATCCATAAATCGGGTCATGCCAGTCTCTTCTTTCTCACCAGGAGCAAGATAAACAACAATGATCCTAAAAGGGCTGTCAGAATGCCTAATGGAATTTCCCCCGGGAGTAGCGTGCGCGCCAGGTCATCGCAGATCAGTGTAAATAATGCCCCCAATACCATTGATAAAGGCAGGGTTTGTTCGCTGTCCGCCCCGCTCAGCACGCGCGCCAGGTTGGGAATGATCAATCCCACCCAGGCGATGATGCCTGAAACGGATATGACCGCTGAGGTCACCATCACCGCCGCGAACAAGATGAATTGCAGCTCATTTTTGTTTTTCATTCCAAGCGAAAAGGCGATTTCCTTATCCAGCGCGTGGATATTCAAACGCCAGCTGTAAAACCAGAAAAATGCCAGGAACGGCAGGCTGATCAGCGCCACCTGCCTCAATTCGCTCCAGCCGACGTTGCTCAGGCTGCCCAGCAGCCAAAAGACGATATTCGGCAATTGGTTGATTGGGTCAGCCAGATATTTAACGATACCCAGTGCCGCGGAAAATAAGGCGGATACGGCAATGCCTGCCAAAATCAGCGAAAGGATATGGTCATTCTTGATCCAACGGGAAATCAGCATAACGGCGACCAGCGCCAACGCGCCCATGCAGAAAGCCAGACTCTGAATGGCAGCAACTGAACTGGAGAAAAGTAAAATGCCCAACGAAGCGCCAAAACCTGCCGCCTGGCTGACGCCCAACACGCCTGGATCTGCCAGCGGATTGCGGAAGACAGTCTGCATCACCAAACCCGCGGTTGCCAAACTCATCCCCACAATGCAGGCTGTCAATACCCTGGGAATGCGCAGGTAAAGCACCAGGTTCGCCAGCAATTCGTTCTGTGAAAATGAACCCAGATCGAAAGGAACCTGAAAACGGCCGATGAATAGCGAACAAATGGCTGTGATGACCAGGACAGCCAGGCAGCAGATCAGCTTTCGTCTATTCTTTGTCATTAATAATATTGTTCAATCCTGGGAAGGATATTTTCTTGTATCACCTGGTCTTCCAGTCCATAAAAGAACTGATAGAACTCGGTCACTTTAGCCAGCATGTAGTCGCGCTCCACAGTTCCGGGATTGATTTGATAAACCAGCCAGGAATAACCCAGGATCCAGCGTGGGTCGGGTTGATCCCAACTGAGGTAATCCAGGGGGAATGCTTTTACCTGACCGTTTTTCACAGCATCCAGGCTGGAAAATGGCGGCGAATCCGTTAGCGCGGAAACGATCTCAACGGCTTTAGCCTGGTAATTGATCACGAAAATGCGCTGCGGATTCCAGGCGTTGACTTGCTCCAAATTGACTTCATTCCAACCACCGGCTTGCGCGGCTTCTTTCCACACGGCTTCACCGCCCGCGGCTTCAACCATATATGTCTGCAAATATGAGACTGAAGGAACTTCATACGCGTATTGATTTTCAGCATCCGATACCTGCATCAGCAAAACGGTATTTTTCGCTTGTCCAGTTTGAACATATCCGCTGAATTCAGTGTACAAATCCTGGTATTTTTGCACAATTAATTCTGCGCGCTCGTTTTCATTCAGCACCTGTCCGAGGATGCGGATATCGCGGTAAATCTGTTCGACCGTCTCGAAATCCACATATACCACGGCAATGCCGATCGTCTCAAGAGCATCACCAATGCTTTCTTTCATCGAGGTCTTCAAAATGACCAGGTCCGGTTGCAGCGGCGCGATCTGTTCAGCGCCAGCTCCTTTTTCGAGTGAGTATTTATTTTCAATATCCTCATCCAGCAGCGCGATAAAATTATCCGGGGTTTGACCGCCAGTTTCGATAGCCAGGATTTTCTGCGCGCTGCTTTCGAATAAATATAGAAAATCTGCAATCATTGTGCGCAGCTTACCCGCCAGGACGATTTTTTCGGGATAGGACTCAAAAATCACTTCCCGCCCCAGGGCGTCCGTTACTGAAAAACCGGCCGTACTGGCGGTTGTTCCGTCAGGCACCTCTGCCTGCGCGGCCTGCGTGATGCTTTGCTCTTCATAAGCGGCTGACAGCGGCGCGCAGGCGGCAGTCAATAAAACAACGATCAATAATCCCAACAAAGTTTTTTTCATTTTTCCTCTACGATGATGTGATTTTGGCACCAACTCAACCAATCCAGATACCCGTTGATTTGGGTTGAACGGAATTCCCATACGATCCTGCGAAAATCAATACCATTTTATTTTATGCTCCTGTTAACTGCCACATCCACCACCAATACCCCCACGGATGTTTTTTCCGTGTTTATA
>CAZDUN010000036.1:13576-15529 GCA_964508615.1 uncultured Pelolinea sp.
TCAAATCTCCCTCGCCCATTTCGACTGAAAAATACATTTTCAAAAGATATACAATCCTGAAATCCCGTCCTTTATTCACCGGAGCAACCAACCATTGGTCGAATTTTCTCCTGCCCTCTGCGGTGATTTGAAACAGGTTTCTCAGCGGTCGATTTCCTTCTTGTGCAGTTTTTGCGGTTACCCATCCATTCATCTCAAGCCGCCGCAGCATGGCGTACAGATTGCTCATTTTTATGCGCCAAACCAACCCGACTCCGGACAGATTGGATATTTCTTTATACAATTCATAACCATGCATCGGCTGGCTGTACAAGAATCCCAATAACGCGATTTCAATTTCCTTGCTGTTATTCATCTTTGTATTATTCACACTTTGAATAGTTTAATCATTTTATCACAGCTCTTCCATGATATGGTCAAAAGCAAATTTGCTTGATAAGATTAGTAGAATCTTTTCATCGGAGTATGTTGATATGCCCATCTACGAATATCGCTGTAAAAACTGCGGCCATGTTTTTGACGTGATTCGCCCGATGAACGCTGCGGACGATGCCATTACTTGCGAAAATTGCTCCAGTAAAGACACATCACGTTTGCTTTCCAGGTGTTATGCTCATAGCGAGAGCGGTTCGATTGGCGGGCATTCGCAATCCTGCGGCAGCTGTTCCGGCGGCTCCTGCAGCTGCTGTGGTCACTAATTGAAAAATGAACGGGAGGTGTGCGAAATGGATTACAAGGGAAAAAGTGTTTTGATTTCCGGCGGTTCCAGCGGTATCGGATTCGCGCTGGCAAAGCGATTCGTGCAAAAAGGCGCAAATGTCACCCTGCTGGCCAGGCGTGAAGCATTGTTGAAAAGCGCCTGCAGTGAATTGGAAAAATACCGACCAGATCCGGCATCCAAAATCCGCTGGATATCTGCCGATGTCAGCGATTATCCCAAACTGCGCACCGCCCTGCAGAAATTCAACCAGAGTTTTGACATCCTGATCAATTCTGCCGGAATTGCCTATCCGGGCGAATTTACCAAATTAGAACCGGATATTTTCTCGAAGGTGATGGAAATCAATTTCCTGGGCACCGTGTATCTGACCAAACTGGTGGTCCCGGGGATGATCGCCAAACGCTCCGGGTATGTTGTAAACCTCTCCTCTCTGGCGGCTCTGATTGGAATTTATGGCTACACCGCATACGCCCCATCGAAATACGCCGTGCGGGGATTCTCACGCTGCCTGCGCTCCGAATTGAAAGCCTACGGCATCGATGTTTCGGTCGTGCTGCCGCCGGATACAGACACGCCGCAATTGGCGTTCGAACATTCGATCATCCCGGAAATCACGCGCAAGATCAACTCCTCCGGCGGCGTGATGAGCGCGGATCAAGTGGCGGATGTCATCCTGAATGGCATGCGGAAAAAGCGCTTTACCATTATTCCGGGCTTGGAAGGCAAACTCCTCTATATCCTGGCGCCAATTTTCGGCCGGATTTTTTATCGCATGGCTGTTCGCGAGCACCGAAAAGTCATTTAAACTTAACCATTTCTCACGCAATTTTTATTTCGTTCTTCAGTGAACAAAAAAATCTAAAAATGCTATACTGCATGGGTATTTTTGAAGAAGAGGTGACATGAAAAAGGATTTCATCGCAATCGCTGATTATTCAGCCCAAGAACTCACGGGAATGCTTGACCTGGCGGTCAAGCTGAAAAAAGAATATTTTGAAAAAGGAAATGAGCCCATCCTTAAGGGGAAAGTGCTGGCCTTGCTTTTCAGCAAACCCAGCCTGCGCACGCGCATCAGCTTCGAGATGGGCATGCGCCACCTGGGGGGAGATGCTTTATTCATCTCGCCGGATGAGATTGGTTTGGGAAAGCGTGAAGCAATATCCGATGTAGCCAGGGTGCTTTCCGGTTACGTGCACGGCATCATGGCGCGTGTATTCGCGCATGAACACGTG
>CAZDUN010000036.1:15539-15867 GCA_964508615.1 uncultured Pelolinea sp.
TGATGACGATTTACGAGAAAGTCGGCCGTATGGAAGGTTTAAAGGTCTCCTTCGTGGGAGATGGCAACAACGTGGCGGTCTCACTGCTGCATGCCTGCGCAAAACTGGGCATGGATTTTTCGATTGCCTCACCTGAAGATTATGAAATCAGCAGCCAGGCTGTGGCGGACGCGCGGCAAATGGGCAGTATCAACATACAAACCATCCGCGACCCCAAGGAAGCGGTCAATGGCGCGGATGTGATCTACACCGATACCTGGACCAGCATGGGACAGGAAGCTGAAACCGAAAAACGCAAATTGGTGTTCCCGCCCTACCAAGTGAATAA
>CAZDUN010000037.1:0-15804 GCA_964508615.1 uncultured Pelolinea sp.
CCTTTCTTCAGGGGAAAGGCGAGCGAATAGATCTTCGGCTTTACGGCGCGCGGCAGCATAATTACGATTTTCCTGGGCCAAGCCTGTGGAAAACGAGAATAAAGGCAATATGCAAGCCAAAATGAGGATTGCGGCTGCAATCCCGCGCGTCTTCTTCTCCATTTGACCTTAATCATACTAAAGAAACGCAGTTTATCAATGCGGATGCGCAATCAGTTCCAACATTCCTTGCGGGTCATCCGTGATCAGGCCATCGATCCCCCAATGAATAAAACGACCGGCCTCTTCCAAATCATTGACCGTCCAAACGTTCACGCGCCGGCTTAATTTTCGTTCTTTTTCTAAATAGGATGGATTGATATAGTTTTTATTAGGAGGGATGAATTCAGGGGATAAGAACCGGAGAGCCCGTGAAGCCAGCGCTCGCCACCAAAAACCTTCTTCAACCAGCAGGGCGGTTTTCGCGCCAGGCAGCAGCCGCTTGATCTGCATCAGATTGGTTGGCAAAAAAGATGAAAAAAGGATGGAATCCAGGTTATTCATGCGCCGCGCCATTTCCGCCACGCGCACAGGCAGCGGGTCGAATGGGGCATGGTAATTTTTCAGTTCGATATTGACCAGCATGCTGCCCGTGAATTCATCCAGCACTTGCTCGAGCGTGGGTACTTTTTCGCCCTTGAAATCCACCCGGAATCGCGCGCCTGCATCGAATTGCCGGATTTCGTCCAACTTCTTTTCACTTACCTTCCCGCTTCCGTCTGTGGTGCGGTCCAGCGTGCTGTCGTGAATTACCACCGCAATGCCATCGGCTGAGAGCATGCTATCCAGTTCGAAAGCCGGTGCGCCCATCTCGCGCGCCAGGTGGAAAGCCGCCATTGTATTTTCAGGCGCGTATTTTGAGGCGCCGCGGTGGGCAAAAATGATCGGTTTGGGAAGACGATCGATCAGATGCATTTTCAATCCTCGCAGAAAAATTCCCGACACATACTTACGATAAACCCACGCTGGTTCCCATCGAATCACCTGTTTTTCATTTGCAGGTCACGAATATTCAATTGAATGCTCTGACGCCCGTTGAACGAGTTGATCTCATAGGAGTAGATGATGTCAATGCGGTCACCCACCCGGCAGGCACTCTCCAGGGAACCAAATTGGAATGCGATCGCGTCGATGAGCACAGGCGCGCGCGAACGCTGCTTTTCAGAAGGCGCTGCATCAGCCAGCACCAATTTCAAGTGGTCTTTCGTTTTCCCGACTGCTCTTAACTGGCGGACCTCGATATTGCTTGAGATGAACAATGGGGCCGGATTCCCCACGCCGGTCGGTTCCAAAGCGTCTAGATGTCGAATCAATGAGGGATGCAGTTCAGCCAAAGGGATTTCCATTTCCGCGTCCAGCACGGGAATCAATTCTCGTTCAGCCAACTCGCGCGCCACGATGCGCTCCAACCGTTCCCGAAACGCCGGTAGGTTTTCCTTCCTCAATGTCAACCCTGCCGCCATGGCATGTCCGCCATGTTGAATGAGTAAATCCATGCATTCGTCCAGAGCGGAAGTGATATTCAATTCAGGTATGCTGCGGCAGGATGCCCGAATCACATCCTCCTTTTCCACCCCGATCACGGATGGCCGGTAATAACTTTCTGCCAGTTTGGATGCCGCCAGCCCGATCACGCCTTCATTGAATTCCTCCCGTGAATACATGATCAACCATTGGTCGTTATCGAAATCGTAATTTTCCTCCACCACCTGTTGAATCTGGCGGGTGATATTTCTGCGGTTTTGGTTCTCGCCATCCAACTCCAACGCCAGTTTCCCGGCAGTTTGCATATCTTCTGCCATCAGCAGGTCGTATGCTTTGCGAGCCGAGCTCAACCTTCCGGCCGCGTTCAGGCGCGGCCCCAGCATGAAGCCGATGTGTTGGGAGCTCATTTCCTCCACCGCAATTCCGCTGACGTTCGCCAGCGAAAGGATACCCGGCCGCGGATGCTGCCGCATGAGCCCCAGCCCCTTTCGAACCATCGCGCGGTTCTCTCCCTGGATGGGTGCCAGGTCAGCAACTGTGCCCAGCGCAACCAGGTCCAGCCATTGTTCATAAGATTCGCCCGCTATTGGCAGTGCCGTCAACACGGCTTCAGCCAATTTACAGGCAATACCCACACCGGCCAAATCTTTATTCGGATAGGAGTCTCCCGTGCGCCGCGGGCAGATGACCGCTGCGGCATCAGGCAGATGATCGAGGGGTTGATGGTGATCGGTGATGATGGTGTTTACTCCCCGCTGGTTGGCCATCTCGACCTCCCGGATGGAACGGATGCCGCAATCGACCGTGATGATCAGGTCCGGTTGAAGATCCAGGACTTCCGTCAATGCATCCGATGAAAAACCATATCCTTCTTCGAATCGGTTGGGGATGTACATGTGCACATCCGCCTGGTACTTGCGGAACAACTGCACCAGTAAAACCGTTGCGGTAACCCCATCCACGTCATAATCGCCGAAGACCACAAAGCGTTTGTTTCCCGCGATTGCTTCGCGGATGATATCAACCGCTTTGTTCATGTCCATCATCAACTGCGGTGGAAAATGAGGCTGTTCCGCTGCCAGGAACTCCGCAGCCATTTCTGCAGTTGTGATACCCCGGTTGAAAAGAATTTGCCTGAAAATCAACGGGTAGGCGTTCAGGTTCTCGCTGATGTCCTGTGGAATCCTTTCAGGTGCGATCCATTTCTTTTGGGTGCGGTTCATGGAAAGTTGTTGTGGTCCCTTTTATTTCAGATAATAACGCGGCATGCGAGCCGCCAATCCGCAAATTACCTCATAATTGATCGTGCCCCAATCATCCGCCAGATCGGTCGCGCTGATCTCGCCCCCATTCTGGCGGCCGATGATTATAACCTCATCGCCAATTTGCGCATCAGGCAGGTTATCCAATTGCACCATGCATTGGTCCATGCATACATTTCCGATGATAGCAACTTGCCTGCCCCGGATCAGAACCTTGTTGCCCGGTCTGCGGCGCAGGCCATCGCCGTATCCCACCGCGATCACGCCGATGCGTTCTTCTTTGCTGGTGAAATATTTAAATCCGTAACTGACGCCGTGGCCGGCGGGCAGCGTTTTAATCGAAATCAAACGTGTTTTCCAAGCCAGGGCAGGCTGGATGCCGGGCGGGAGCTGCACTTCATGTGAGGGCGGCAGGCCATAGAGAGCGATACCCACGCGTGTCAGGTTGAAGCGGGCATCCGGATAGACCAATGTTCCGGCGGAATTGGATGCATGCAGAATGTCCGGCAAGTGGCCGCCTTCCTTGAGCAAATCAATGATCCGGTTGAATTGCGCAAGCTGTTGATCGGTATATGGTTTGCCGGGTTCATCCGCGCAGGCAAAGTGTGTGAACATGCCTTCCAGGTTCAGCGATGGGCTGGATTGGATCAGGGCAATGAACGCCTCTGCCTGGTCGCTGCGTATCCCCAAACGGCCCATGCCGGTATCAATCTTCGCGTGAATGGTTAGAACCTCACCCAATTTCCTGGCTTGTTCAGCATATGCTTGCGCGACCTCGTAATCATACACAGTCAGCGTAACATTCGCTTTGATCGCGTGTGCCACCCGCAAGGGAGATGTGTAACCCAGTGCCAGGATCCGACATTTGATTCCAGCTTCACGCAGCAATAGCGCTTCTTCGATACGCGCCACTCCCAACCACTCCGCCCCGGCCGATACAAAACACGCGGCCACTTTTTCAAGTCCATGTCCATAAGCGTTGGCTTTTACGACCGGCATGACCATATTGCCGGTTATTTTTCGAATGATTTGATAGTTTTCTTTGAGGGCGGATAAATCGATTTCGAGCCAGGTTCCGTAGTTGTCGCTATTCATTTGACCAAGTATAAACAGTTTTGGAACAGTTTACAAACCATGTTTCTGAACGGATAGAATATAATCCTACCCATGTTGAAAAAGATAGAAAAAGAGGTTGCCGATTTTTCTTTCCAAGTGATCGCTGAAGACGGCGATGCCCGCGCGGGGATATTGAAAACGCCTCACGGTCAAATCAATACCCCAATTTTCATGCCGGTCGGCACGCAGGCAACCGTAAAGGCAGTCAGTCCCGCGCAATTGAATGAAATTGGCGTACAAATCCTGCTTTCTAATACTTATCATCTCTACCTGCGCCCGGGTGCTGAAACTGTTGCAGCGTTGGGCGGATTGCATCGGTTTATGAGTTGGCCGAAACCCATCCTGACGGATTCGGGCGGATTCCAGGTATTTTCGCTGGGTACACTGCGCCAGATCGATCATGATGGCGTTACTTTCAAGAGCCACATCGATGGATCCATTCATCGCTTCACACCCGAATCGGCCATCCGCATCCAGGAGCAATTGGGGGCGGATATCATCATGGCGTTTGATGAATGCTCGGATCCATTGGATAAACCCTACGCCGCGCAAGCGCTTGACCGCACGCACCGCTGGGTTGAGCGCTGCCTGAAAGCAAAATCGCGTTCCGATCAAGCCTTATTCGGCATCGTACAAGGTGGTATATTCCCCGACCTGCGCCAGGAATCTGCGCAATTGCTTGCCTCGCTCGATTTTCCCGGCTATGCCATTGGCGGGTTATCAGTCGGCGAAAGCAAAACCGATATGCTCGCTATGATCGAGGTCGTCAATCGTATCCTGCCAAAAAATAAACCGCGTTACCTGATGGGTGTCGGCACGCCATTTGATCTGCTGGAAGGAATCGATCGCGGAGTGGATATGTTCGATTGCGTCTTGCCCACCCGCCTGGCGCGCCATCATGCCGCCCAGACCATGCATGGCAGGTTGAACCTCTCAAACGCCGCATACAGCCGCGATGAGAGCCCCATTGATCCCGATTGCCGCTGTTATACCTGCACGCACTTCAGCCGTGCTTATCTGCGTCATCTCATCCTCGCGCGCGAAATGCTGGCCGCCACCCTGCTCTCCATCCATAATATCTTCACTCTAGTAGAATTAAGCCAGCATATCCGGCAAAGCATCATCGAGAAACGATTTATCCACTTCCGCCAGGAAATGCTATCCAATCTCAAAATTAACAAGTGAGCCGCTATGACATTCCTTCAATCGATCATTCTCGGCATTGTCCAGGGTATAACCGAATTTCTGCCCATATCCAGTTCTGCGCATCTGGTCCTGATTCCTTATTTGCTGAATTGGACAATTCCCGAGCAGGAACTTTTTCCATTTGATGTGTTGGTTCAACTCGGAACGCTCAGCGCGCTCATTTTCTATTATCGCGAAGACTTATTGTTGATCCTGAAAGCGGTGTTGAAGGGTATATTAAAAGGCAAGCCCTTCGCTGACCTCGAGTCTCGCGTGGGTTGGCTGACATTGCTGGCGACTATCCCTGCTGTTCTATTCGGCTTTTTTATAAAGCCAATAATCCAGGCAGCCTTCTCCAACCCGGCAATCACCGCCGTCTTCCTGTTTATCACTGCCGCATTCCTGGTTGTCTCTGAAGTGTTTGGGAAGAAAAATCGTGACATTGATGACCTGAACTGGAAAGACGCGCTTTGGATCGGCGCTTTCCAGGCTTTGGCGACCTTCCCCGGAATTTCCCGTTCCGGCAGCACCATCACCGGCGGCATGACGCGTAACCTGAAACGGAAGACCGCCGGCCAGTTTTCCTTTCTGATGGCTGTTCCAATCCTTTTCGGAGCAGGCATCTGGGGTATGCTGGATCTAATTGGGCTGCCGAACACACGAAACCTCTTGCCGGTTATTGTGACCGGTTACCTGGTGGCTGGAGTTGTCGGATATTTTTCAATCTCGTGGTTGATGAAATTCATGACCAGCCATTCGATGCTGCCCTTTGCGGGTTACTGCCTGCTGTTGGGAGCCGGCAGCCTGGCGCTGCTCACCCTCAACCCGCCCACTGCAGCCATCAACTCTTCCACCGCACAAACGGACCAGGCAGGTGTTTACCAAATCGGTTTTGACCCTGAATTGGAATGGTTATTACCGGTCTTGAATAATTGCGATCAGGATCAACCACAAATTGAAATTATTTATCAGCCTTATGCTGACTACAGTGCCGCAGTAATTTCGGTGGATGCCTATCTTGCATATAATCTGCCGCTAAGCGGACCCGGTTTTGCTTACCAATTAGGCGAAGATCGATTGGCAGTTATTGTCAACCCTGCCAATTCTTTTAACCAAACGTCCTTGGTGCTGCTGGATTCGATCATGTCAGGCAGATCGACTTCATGGCAATCCATTGCAGAAGCCTGCGCTGACTGTTTCACCGGTGGATCGGCATCCAACGTCGCTATTGCGATCTGGGCGCTACCGGGTAATTCCTACCTGGGTAATCTGTTTGAAAAAATGTACCTGAATACGCAACTTTCATCCCTGGCAAAAATCGCGCCGAATTCAAAAACAATGCGCCAGATGATCAGCGCGGATAGCGCCGCCATCGGTTTCCTGCCTGCGGGTTGGATGGATAGCTCGTTGAAATCGTTAGTCATTTCCGATGAGGATTGGGCTGCTCCTGTTTTGCCGATTTTGGCTGCATCCACGGAAGAGCCGGATACCTACCTGAGCCAGTGGCTGGCCTGTGTACAGAAAGGTCTCAACCGCTGAGGTTGACCCCCGATCCTTTTTTAATATAAAATTATCTAATGCGCATGGGGCAACCCATCAGGAGAGTAACCATGATTGACAAAATTATCATTGCTTTTATCGGACCAGGGGTGATGGCTGAAGCCATGTTATCCGGCATCTTGCGAAACAAGCTCACCCAACCGGAAAGCATCCTCATCTCCGGACCCCTGGTTGATCGCAATGCGGAATTGCAGGCCAAATATGGTGTGCGGGCATTTTCCATTAATAATGAAGCAGCGGCAATGGCGGATGTGGTGGTTCTATCCGTAAAACCCCAACGCCTGGAAAAAGTGCTTGAAGACATGAAGGGTCATCTAAAACCGGATGCGTTGGTGCTTTCGATTGTCGCCGGCGCCTCAATCGCCAAGATTGCCCGTAATCTGGGGCACGACATAATTGTGCGCGCCATGCCAAACACCCCCGCCCAGATCGGCGAGGGCATCACGGTTTGGACTTGCTCGAAAACCGTCAGTGAAAAACAGATGGATTTTGCGAAAACCATTCTCAGCGCGTTTGGAAAAGAAATTTATGAGGAAGAAGAAGATTACCTGGATAAAGCCACCGCGCTTTCCGGAACCGGGCCGGCTTATGTTTACCTCTTCATGGAAGCCATGGTGGATGCCGGCGTGCATCTGGGTTTCTCGCGGCGCACAGCGGAGCGTTTGGTGATCGAGACGTTGCGCGGTTCTGTGGATTATTACGATACCGGCGCTGAAGATACCCGTCACCTGGCGCGCCTGCGCAACCAGGTCACTTCACCCGGCGGCACCTCCGCCGAAGCCATCTATTACCTGGAGAAAGCCGGTTTCCGCACAGCCATCTCACGCGCGGTGTGGGCCGCCTATCAACGTTCGCGTGAATTAGGCCAGGGCATTGAGAGCCACACACCTGATTAATCCCTTTGGAGCTTATGTCGCATGACCAAGATCAACCCTGACTATCCTTTAGTCGAATTGCATCGCCATCTGGATGGCAGCGTCCGCCTCGAGACCATCCTGGATATTGGTCTGAAACACAACCTGCCGCTGCCCGCAAAAACGCTGGAAGGCCTGCGACCTTTTGTCCAGGTGACCGAGGCCAAACCCAGTATTTTGGACTTTTTCAAAAAATTTGAGTTATTGACGGCTGTCATGCTGGATTATGAATCCTGCCGCCGCATTGCCTATGAGAACGTCGCGGACGCGAAAAATGAAGGCATCGATTACATTGAATTGCGTTTCAGCCCATGGTTCATGGCTGAACGGTACGGGCTGGATGCTGCCGGAATCACTGAGGCAGTGGTCGATGGCGTCCGCAGCGGTGAGAAGGATTTCGGCATCCAGGCCGGGCTGATTGGCATCATCAGCCGTACTTATGGGCCTGAAACCTGCATGCGTGAGCTGGAGGCTTTGCTGACCCAAAAAGACGCGATCATTTCTTTGGACCTGGCCGGCGATGAAGCCAACTACCCAGCCGAATGGTTTGTACCCCACTTTAAAAAGGCACGTGATGCCGGTTGGCATTCCAACCCGCACGCCGGCGAGGCTGCCGGACCGGAAAGCATCTGGCAGGCCATCCGTTTGTTGGGCGCTGAACGGTTGGGCCATGCGGTAGCCGCCCAACATGACCCGGCCTTGATGGATTACCTCGCGGAACACGCCATCGGTGTGGAATCCAATCTGACCAGTAATGTACAAACCAGCACGGTACCCAGTTATATCGCTCATCCGTTGAAGAAATTTATCGAGCGGGGAATCCGCGCTTGTATTAACACGGATGACCCCGGCATCAGCGCAGTGACCATATCGCACGAGTACGATTATGCCGCTGTCGAAGCCGGTTTGACTGACGAACAAATCCATCAGGCGCAAAAAAACGCGCTGGAATGCGCGTTTCTGGATCAATCGAAAAAAGAAGATCTGATCAAGGCAAAAAAGAAATAAACACCCTAAAGCTCCAACCTTTTTAGAAGCCCGTTGACGATTTCCTTCCAATCGGTTAGCTTGCCGTTTGTTTTATAAAGCGTTTTCATTGGCGAAGACTCCAGGATATCCCGCACCACTTCTTCGGCTTTGGCGCGCAAGCCGGAAGCGGGTTTGTTCACCAACGCCAGCCATTCCTCCGCTTCAGGCGGCAGATTGGGGTTGATCTCCCCATCCAGAGCCGCCACCAAATCCGCGGCGGCCAACGCGATGCGGCAGTCGGCGATATCCACATCCTCCGCTCCATCCTGTTCAACCACATCCAGTGCATGTCTAATACGGCTCAACCCCCCGCTATCCAGCAGGTCATAGATCCAATCCATTGCATCGTCATTTTCGTATATACCAGGACCCCAGTCGGCCATCTATTTCTCCTGAAAGTGATTATAGGCGAATTTTTATTGCGCAGTGTGATTTTTGTCAAGGGCTTGACAGAACTTGACAATACTTGACAGATTTAAAAATGGTAGTATTCTTATATTAGAATATTATGTATTTAGATTATTGGGAGCAACAAAATGAAAATCGACCTGATCAAAAGCATGGGAAATCTCTACCAGCAGCCCAAAAAGGAGATCTCGTTATTGGAGATCCCGGCCATGAATTTCTTGACCATCCAGGGACGCGGCGACCCAAATAACAACGAGGAATATTCGCAAGCGGTAGGCGCTCTATACAGCCTGGCATACGCTTTAAAGTTCTCAGTAAAAAAAGGCGCGCAAGCCGTTGATTACGGCGTCATGCCTTTGGAAGGTCTATGGTGGGCAGAGGATATGCGCCGCTTCAATCTTGAGGATCGTGGGGATTGGATGTGGCAGATGCTGATCATGCAGCCCGAATACATCACTCCCGATCTGTTCGCGCGCTCTGTGGAAGACCTACGCCGCAAGAAAAACCCGCCCAAACTGGATCAGGTAAAGTTCGAATGCGTTGAAGAAGGCTTGTGCGCCCAGATCTTCCATGCAGGCCCCTATGGGGAAGCCGAACGCCCCACCATCGACCGGCTGCATGCCTTTATCAGCGAGCAGGGATATGAACGAACGGACAAACATCACGAAATTTATCTCAATTCTCCACTGCGAACGGCGCCTGATAAACTGAAAACCATCATCCGCCAGCCCATTCAAAAGGCAGGCGCGCATGCCTAAAACCAAAACGAACCTGGGCGACGCCGAACTGGTTTTGCTCAGCCTGTTGATGGAAAGCCCCCTGCATGGCTACCAAATTGAGCAAATCATTGAAGAGCGCGGCATGCGTGAATGGACTCCCATTGCATTCTCGTCCATTTATTACCTGCTGGAAAAAATGAATGCGAAAGGATGGCTGTCGCGCAGTCTTTCGCAATCATCCGGGAGAGGACCTGCCCGTCAGGTTTACCAGATAACCTCTGCAGGTAAAAAAATATGGAAAGAAGCTGCCCTCTCTGTGTTGAAAAATCCTCAGCGCGCATATGGGGATTTCATTCTGGGATTGGCTAACCTTGCCTTCCTTCAGGCGGACGAAGTCATAAAAGCGGTGAATCACTATCGTGAACATTTGCTGGAACGCCTGGCGCACGTCAAATCCAAGCTGGGCAGTTATGGTGGCACTTTGCCTTGGGAAGTCGCGCAATTATTCGATTACAGCGTTGCGCAAATTTCGGCCGAGTTGGCCTGGGTGGAGAATTTCCTTCGTCAATTATCAGAAAAGAAGAGCATATTAAAGTGAAAATTATTCCTGGTTTTGAATTTCTGCATACCCATCATTGCGTCACCGGTTCCATGCTGCATATTTTCCACTTCAATCAAAGCCCGCTCAGCGAGGAAATGCTGTTGGGCCTTGGCAGTGGCGTGGGATTCATCTTTTGGCAGCAAAAAGGCAGCCTGCCTTTTCTGGGCGGCCGTGCCAATGTCGGGCGCAAAAATCAGTCATGTTTGGAGGTCGATGCTGCCGAACGCTGCGGGGTGAAAGCGATCCGCCATGCCACTACCAGCCGCGCGAAGGCTGAAATAGCGATGCTGCGCCTGCTCGAACAGAACCAGCCGGTCATGCTGCAAGTGGATATGGGGCTGCTGCCTTATTTTCCTTTCTATAACCAGATCCATTTTGGTTATCATGTCGTAGCTGCCGCGGGTTTTGATGCCGGCACAGGTGAAGTAACCCTGGCCGACCGCGACGCCAAACCATATGCGGTTCAATTGGCGCAGGTCATGGATGCCCGCGGCTCTACCTTCAAGCCTTTCCCGCCGCAAAATGCCTGGATGGAATACGACTTTGGAGACTCTCACCTGCCGCGCCCCGCTGTTATCAAGTCCGCCATCCTGCAATGCGCCCGGGAAATGCTCCATCCGCCAATCAAAAACATGGGAGTGCGGGGCATCCAAACCGCGAAACAACGCATACTCGCCTGGCTGGATGAGATGGACGATCGTTCCCTGGCTGAAGCTTGCGCCAACGTGGCTTTGTATATCCGCGCGGATGCCGGAACTGGAGGCGGGTTATTCCGTTGGATGTATGCCCGCTTTTTGGAAGAATGCGCTGAAATCCTGGATGATGCTTCCCTCCTCAAAGCAGCCGCCGGCATGAAACGCGCCGGTGATTTATGGGAACAGTTTGCGGATCAAATTTCCGAGATCGGTAATGGAAATTCGTTAAAAAACAAGTCGTCCAAGATTGCCGGAAACCTGGATGAGATCACGGCAGAACAGGCTGCCTGGTCAGTGCTGGAAAAAGGTTGATTAAAGATCAATCCCGGGGCGTGAATACCACGCCCTGGGGATCATCATAGACAACCTGGTAGATATCCGGCCAGTTTTCGGGAAAATAGGGCGGCGTGTCCATTCCACCGCCCTCCCCAAACCAATCTTGTTTCATCACCACGATGAAATCCGGATTTTTTCGCCGCGTGACGGAATTGGTGAAACCTGCGTCATAGACATAAAACGGCAAACCATTTTCCACCCATACCACCGATGAACGCACGTTGCGCTGGATGTAATCGTAAGCACTGTGATAACCCTCTACCCCGACCGGCTGGGAAAACTGATCGCGCAGAACAAACGCGTTTTCAGGTTTGATTTGCAGGGCATGCCACTGCGAAGCAAAGAAAAACACAGTCAGGATTAAACTGGCGGCCAAAGTCATATAACGCGCAATCATGCGTAATCCCCTTTGAAAAATCTTGTCCGCCAAATCGCCTGCAAGGCTCAACACCCGCACGAACAGGTAAGCCAACATGGCTTCTCCAAAGCGCCAGTTGATTCTGGCAGGCACATCCGTATTTTTAAAAAATGCTGTAACGGGTGTAAACGCGAATGCGGTTTCCAGAACCAACAGGATGAACATAACCCAGCGATATCGAGGCTTTTTATACAGGCTGAGCAGCCCCAAACCAACCGTGAATAGCAGGATGGCAATCATATTCTTGGGGATATAGCGGTAAAAAAATGGGTTATTGATGTTGGCGGCGATACTCCAGTCAGAAGCCGCCAGTACTGTTTCAGAAAAAGCCTCCCCTTGGATAAAGAAATTGCGTGCTAACCACAAGGCGCCTGGCAGTATGGCCAAGCTGGAAAAAAGAAATTCCTTATTGATTATCGATCCCGGCTTGCTGTCGGTTTTCTTGTTTTTTGAAGCGATCATCACTTTAACAGCGGCAGCCAGCCAGAGAGGAGCCAGCACCAGGGCGGCATTCGGCTTTACGGAGAGCGCAATCATGGCGGTCAATCCAAACGGCAGCCAATTTTCCTCCAAATTTAATCGGTGATTCTTGATTGGAAAAAATGCCAACACGCCGATGATTCCAGCAGCCAACAACAAGTCATTCTTGCCGACTGTATATACTTCAGGCAGAAATACTTGCCAAAGATTCAGAAATCGAAAGATCAGACCACTGAAGATCATCACGACTACAGCAAAAAGAAGCAGAGAAGGACGTATGCCGGTCATGCGGCGAGCCAACAGCCACAGCGAAAGAATGAAAAAGAGGTCAACCAGGCCATGCAGCCAGCCGAACAGACTTGTGTTTCCGGTCAGGCTCAACCCATATGCCAGCAAGGTTTCATAACCGAATGGATATTCCCCATAAGCGATACTTAAATCGTTGGCGGTTCCCGCCTGAACCATTTCTACAGCTTTGGGGAAATGGTATAAGCCAGCGTCCCATGGGAACCAATCCGCGGCAATGGAAAGCGGCCAACGGATCACCGGCAGCAGGATCAGCAACACGATCAGCGCAATCGACAGAAAATAATAAATCCCATCCAGAAAATCATCACGCGGCTCGATCTTGTCTCGCCTGGTAAATGGATGAAATAAATCCTTGCGGGAGAATAAATAGATAGCCAGGATCGCCGTAACGAATAGCGCAAAAATAATCGAGTAAGGTTTCCTGAAAAAGCCGCTGACCCCCAACGTGGCACCGCACGCAATCATGCCATACAGGCTGCTGAGCAGGATGACATAAAAAACCTCAAAAACCTTTGAAACCGATACATTTTTATTCATTATTTTCTAATAACGATAAAATTATAACAATATGTTCGAAATCCTATATTTAAAAATCAAGATCTGTTCAGATTACAATGATTACCATGCAAAAAGCCACAGCCACAATCATCCTGAAAAATAAAACCCATCAGGTACCAGCCGGTATTCCGCTGCATAAGGCGCTGAGAATCCTGAATATCGCCGCCAACACGCATTTGGCAGTTCGTGAAAGCACGCTGATCACCGAAGACGAAATGTTGAAAAGCGGGGATCACATCGAGATCATTTCCGTGATCTCGGGAGGGTAATCGATCCATGCGCTGCCGGAAATGCGGTGAGAAAGCCGTCATCAACATGCGCCAGCACCGCCTGGCACTCTGTAAACCGCACTATTTGGAATGGTTTTCCGATCAGACCGAACGCATCGTAAAGAAATATCGCATGTTTACTCAGGCAGAGCGCCTGCTGCTGGCCGTTTCCGGTGGAAAAGACTCGTTGGCTCAATGGGATGTTCTTTGGCGTCTTGGTTACCAGGTTGACGGTTTATACATCCATCTGGGAATTGATGAAAACACGGCTTATTCCGACCAATCACAGAAATGCGTCCAGGCATTTGCGCTTGAGAGGCATCTGAATTTGCATGTGGTAAGCGTAAACGCGCAATTTAGCCAAAGCATCCCGGAAATCGCCGCGCGTTCCCGCCGCGGGCAGGATAACGTGTGTTCCATTTGCGGTTTGGTCAAGCGCCACATTTTCAATCAAACTGCCCTGGACCTGGGTTATGCCGCAATATTGACTGCGCATAACCTGGATGATGAAACCGCGTTCCTATTGGCCAATGTTCTGGAGTGGTCGCTGGAACGCCTGGCGCGCAACCTGCCGGTGCTTCTCGCTGAACCTGGTTTCGCGCGCAAGGTCAAACCTTTCTGCCGCTTCTCCGAACGCGAAACAGCCGCCTATGCGATTCTGCGCGGCATCTCATATCAAGCCGGCATATGTCCTTTTTCAACCGGAAACAAACAATTGTTTTTCAAGAAAGACATAAACCGCTGGGATGAGGAGATGCCGGGTTCCAAGCTGCGGTTTTACTTGAACTATCTGGCTGCATTGGAAAGTGGGGCTTTCCCCATGCGCCAGGAAGCGGCTGAACAGCTTGAAGCGCAGCGCTGCGTTAAATGCGGACAACCAACTACTGCTGACGGATTGTGCGCGTTTTGCCGCTTGTTTGAAAAGTAAAAAAACCTCCGGATGGTTGTCTCCGGAGATTTTCCTATTTTGCCTAGGCACTCTCGAGATATTTTCCGACTTCCCAATCGGTGACATGAATACGGAAGTCTTCCCATTCTTCCAGCTTGGCACGCCGGAAAGCGGTATAGATCTCTTCCCCCAGGGCGTTCTTCAGCACGGTATCTTTATCCAGTTCCTCCAGGGCTTCCAATAACGAGGAGGGTAATTCCTTAATGCCTTTGGCCTTGCGCTCATCTTCGCTCAGATGGTAGATATTGATATTATTCAACGGTTTGGGCGGCTTGACCTTGTTGTCGATACCGTCCAGCGCGGCCGCAATCATACCGGTGAAGGCAAGGTAAGGATTGCATGAAGGATCAGGGAAACGCAGCTCGGCGCGCATGGATTTATCCTGGCCTTTGTTATAGCGCGGGATGCGGATCAGCGCGGAGCGGTTGATTTGCGCCCAGCCCACATAAACGGGTGCTTCGTAACCGGGTACCAGGCGCTTGTAAGAGTTCACGCTGGGGGCAACCAGCGCAGCCAGCGCCCGCGCGTGTTTCAATTCGCCGCCGATGAAGTTATAAGCCAGTTCGGACAGGTGGAACTCATCGTTGCTGTCAAAGAACAGGTTGGTACCCTTGCTGTTGAAGATGGATTGGTGATTATGCATCCCGGAACCATTAATGCCGTAAATTGGTTTGGGCATGAATGATGCGATCAGATCATGCTGCGCAGCGATGGCTTTGACCGTGTATTTCAATGTCAGAACGTTATCGGCTGTGCGCAGCGCGTCCGCGAAGCGGAAATCGATCTCGTGCTGGCCCAAAGCTACTTCATGATGGCCAACCTCAATTTCCAATCCCATCGAGTTCAGGGCCGCCATGAGTTCCGTGCGCACCTGAGCGGCTTCATCATCCGATGAGAAATCGAAATAACCGCCCACATCGTGCGGAACGGGCGTGATGCCGCCGTTGCGGCGGAACAGGAAAAATTCCGGTTCCGGGCCGCAATTGAAGATCATATCCCGCTTCTTCAGTTCTGCCATCAGGCGTTTCAGGTTACCGCGCGGATCACCAACGAAGGGTTCATCTTCGGGTGTGTAGATATCGCAGAACAAACGCGCGCGTTTCATTTCCGCCGGCGTCCAGGGTAAAACAGCATAAGTGTCCATATCGATATACAAATGCATATCGCTTTCCTGGATGCGGGCAAAGCCCTGCACCGATGAACCGTCGAACCAGATGCCGCTGTCGAGAGCTCCTTCCAACTGCTCGACGGGGGCATCCACGCTTTTTACCATTCCAGTCACATCGGAAAACTGGAAGCTGATAAACTTGACATTGTCTTTCTTTACTCGTTCCAAAATCTCTTTCTTATCCATGTTTCCTCCAATGGCTTTTAAAAATAACAGGGCATGCCCGGGCATGCCCATGTTAACAAAAAAAATGTTACCTGACTGCCCTTCCTTAAAAACAGAGTTTTTTTTAACTCAAAAAAAA
>CAZDUN010000038.1:0-9650 GCA_964508615.1 uncultured Pelolinea sp.
CTGAAACCTGCACGGTATCGCGGCTGAGCAGCAGCGCCCGGTTCCAATCGCCGGTGCGGGCATAGCCTTCGATGAACGGAAATCTCTCCGCAGCATCGTTGGGATGATCGTCCAACGAGAAGGCTGTTTCAGCCAATAAGGCCACCTCGTCCCACATCCCCAGGCTGGCTGCCAGGCTGGCTTTTTCATAATAGTAACACCAGGAATCGCCCGCTTTATCGGATAAGAAAAATATGTCGTTTTGCCCGTAATCTGCGCTGACCAGATCTACGCGCGAAAGGGAAGCATGTTCCCGCAGCACGGCTGGCAGGAGCGGATTCTCGCCATCCAGGCGCGGATCAACGATGTGCACGCAGCCGGGCAGTTTTTGATAAAACAGGATCATGCGGTCGGTCGTTCCTGTGAAGCGGTAAATGCGGTAATTGTGGTTGATGTCTGTGCCGGCTTCAAGTGAAGACAGGCTGTAACCTAGGCGCGCTTCGGTGTAATTGATCAGGTATGGCATGGCAGCTTCATCATTGGCGGGCTGCGTGTCATAGATCCAATTGAAAGCAGCGGTCAACGAGTTATCGCTGTAATATTTAAGGGGTAAATCCTCGGCCACCAGCAGCGTATTCTCTTCCAATGAAGGGATGCGCCAGGAGATCTGCTGAAAGAACTGGGTGAAGTTATCCCAATCGGCGCGGAACTGGTTGGCCTGGTAAAGTTGAAATCCGGCGGACAGGCTGAAGATCAGGCTGAAGACTACCCAAAAAAATATTTTCTTTGATGACAGCAGCCATAGCAGGGCGAACAGCAGGGCTGACGAGCCGAGCATGAAAGGCAGCAAAACCCGGTCGCTGGGGAAGTGGATGCTGGGGCTCAGGTTGGCTGCCCAAAAAGGCAGACCGGCTGCCAGCAGGGATAAAACCGCGCCGCCAATCAGCGGCAGCAGCCATCTTTTACTGGGCGTTTTTCCCATTTTCAACTTCGCGGTGACAAAGACCGTGCCGGTAAACAGGAATAGCACCAGCGCGATATACAGTTTGCAGAAGATGGTCGAAAAATTGAAGTCAGTGAAAGGCTGGAACATTTGCCCCCACACCGGGATGGTGCTGGCATACACATTTTTAAATTGCTGCGCGATCATGCTCCCCAGCGCTGCCAGGGGATTGCTGCTGAAATTTTCTTTTTGCTGAAATTTATACAGGACGGAGGAGGCAATGAAGACCCGGTAAACCAGGAAAAGAATGAAGGCTACCAGGTAGGGCAGCCACAAACGCAGGGTTTGTCCGATACGCTTTTTTAGGTTGCCCGCTTGCCCCTGCTGAGCCAGCAGCATCACAATGATAAAAGGACGCAGCAGTTCCAACCCGGCAACGTATTCCACCGCGGTCATGCAGACCAGGGAAAGCAGCATGGGGGGGATGGAAGCAGCCAGGTTCCAGCGCTTTGCCTGCACGTTGTTCGCAAACAAGGTCAGGGAGCAGAAATACAACGCCATGACGAGAAAAACATGCGTGTAGATCACGGAGATCCACTGCTGGCCGAAGCCGGGGAAAACCAGCACCAGCAGCGCGAGGAGCTTTATTTCATTCTTTTTCTCCGGCCAGAGCGACAGCAAAAAACCATACGTGCTCCAGGTGAAAAGCCAACGCGTGATGACCGCCGCTGCCTGCCAAGCCCAGGGGCGCTCACCCAGCAGCGACATCGGGATGGAGTAGAAAGCAGCCAACAGCGGGCGATCCATGGCGATGGCTCGCATCACGCCGGAAACGCCGGAAACATGCCGAAACCAAAGATAAGGGAAATCGTCCCAATAAAAACCCAGAAAAGGGATGAACAATCCGTAGATTCCGATACTCAGCAGCAACAGAAATAGCGGAAACAGATCGTGATTGTAAATTTTTTTCAACATTGTTCTTGATATTTAGATAGATGATTTCTCGTTAGCCAGGTCCACAAGATACTGGCTGTATTGATTGTGCTGTTCTCCCGCCAGGCGCAGCAATTGCGCGCGGTCGATAAACCGCTGGCGGTAGGCGATCTCTTCCGGGCAGGAGATCATCAAGCCCTGCCGCTCTTCCACGGTCTGTACAAATACGGATGCTTGCAGCAGGGATTCATGCGTGCCGGCATCCAGCCAAGCCACGCCGCGGCCCAGGACGCTGACCTGCAGCTGGCCTTTTTCGAGGTAAACGCGGTTGAGGTCGCTGATTTCCAGTTCACCTCTCCCGGATGGTTTTAGAGCGGCGGCATACTCACAAACGTGCCGGTCATAGAAATACATGCCCGGCACCGCCAGGTTGGATTTGGGTTTTGCGGGTTTCTCCTCGATGCTGAGCGCTTTGCCTTCCTTATCCACCTCGACAATGCCGAAATCACCCGGATTGCGCACCGGGTAAGCGAACACCATGGCGCCTTCTTGCAGTTTGGCGGCGTTTTGCAGTAGGCTGATCAAGCCGCGCCCGAAGAAGATGTTGTCCCCCAGGGTCATGGCGACCGGTTGGCTTTGCATAAAATCCCGGCCAACGATAAACGCATCCGCCAGTCCGCGCGGTTGGTCCTGAACCGCGTAGGTGAACTTCAATCCCCATTGGCTGCCATCCCCCAGCACTTCCTGGAAGCTGGTCTGGTGTTCGCGGGTGGTGATGATCAGGATATCGCGTATACCGGCGAACATCAGCATGGAAAGCGGGTAGTAGATCATCGGTTTGTCGTAAATCGGGAGGAGCTGTTTGCTGACACCGTACGTAACGGGGTAAAGGCGGGTACCTTTGCCGCCTGCCAGGATAATACCTTTCATTTGCCGCCCGCTCCTCTTCGGGAATAGTTCGCTTTCATCCATGCTTGGTAATCCGGCCTCTCCAGAATAGCTTCCACCCAGTCCGGATGTTCCAGGTACCATTTGACAGTCTTGCGCAATCCGCTTTCCAGGTTCTCTTTTGGCTGCCAGCCTATTTCTTTTTTAATTTTACGGATGTCCATGGCGTAACGCCGGTCATGTCCCGGGCGGTCCGGCACGAACTGGATTAGTTGGCTGTGCGGGCGGTAAGGTGAGGCCGGGCGCAGCTCATCCAACAGGGCGCAAATCTGGCGCACGATATCCAGGTTGGCAGGCTGGTTATTGCCGCCGATGTTATAGGTTTCACCGACCTTGCCTCTTTCCAGCACATCCAGTAGCGCAATACAATGGTCGCTGACGTATAACCAATCCCTAATCTGCTGGCCGTCGCCGTAAACTGGCAGAGGTTTACCCTGCAGGGCATTCAGGATCATCAGCGGGATCAGCTTTTCAGGGAATTGGTATGGCCCGTAATTATTGGAACAGTTGGTGATCAGGATCGGGAATTGGTATGTGTGATAAAAAGAACGTACGAGATGGTCGCCGGCGGCTTTGGATGCTGAATAAGGAGAGTTGGGGGCATAGGGTGTACTTTCCGAGAAAGCAGCATCTTTTTTGGAGAGAGAACCAAAGACCTCATCCGTGGAAACGTGCAAGAAACGGAATGCCTTCTTCTTTCTATCGTCCAACTTTTCCCAATAATTCAAAGCATTATGCAGCAGGTTACCAGTTCCGACCACATTGGTCTGGATGAAGCGCATGGGATCCTGAATGGAGAGGTCCACGTGTGATTCGGCGGCAAAATGCACGACGGCATCAAAAGAGTATTTCTGGAACAGGCAGCTGACTGTTTCTGCGTCGCAGATATCGCCTTTGATTAAATGGTAATTCTCTGAATCCTGGATATCCTTCAGATTGTCCAGATTGCCTGAATAGGTCAGATCATCCAGATTGGTCACAAATAATGATTTTCGATGCGCGAGGATGTGGTGGACAAAATTGGAACCAATAAACCCGGCGCCGCCTGTGATAAGGATGTTTTTCATGATGATATTAAACCTGTGTTGATGAAATTATAGCCCATTGAATTTTCCATAAAAACAGCAAAAATCCTTAAATTATTGTATAATTTAAGCAAGTTTCATCTAAGGATTTATGCCTTTTTAGGGCTTACGAAATTTGCGAATGAACCTGCCAGAGAAAGATTGGGCAGCTGGGATCTAAAATAAAATAATGATTTGGGAAAACGTCAAGGATTCTTTATTTCATCCATTTTTTCGCGATGAAGATGGCGTATAGGAAATAAGCGCACAAGAATCTACGCGGCTTTTCGTCACTTTCATTAATATCCCAACTAACGCAAAACTGTAGCCTGTGAGAGGTTATGGTTTTTTTATTATGGATCAGATTATCACTGCACTCGAACCGCAGAAGAACAATCCGGACAGGGTCAATGTGTATATTGATCACCAGTTTGCATTCGGTATCAGCCGCCTTGTGGGCGCCTGGTTAAGGAAAGGCGAGCGTCTGGAAGAAGCGCGCATCCAATCGCTGCTGGAACGCGATCGGCATGAAAAAGCGTTTCAGAAAGCGCTGCATTTTATTGCCTACCAACCCCGTTCTGAAAAAGAGATCCGTGACAGATTATCCAAAGCCGATTTTGCTGAAGACGATATCGAAAAAGTACTCGCGGATTTGGCTGAAAAAGGGTTCGTAGATGATGCCCGTTTTGCGCAGGATTGGGTGGATTCGCGCTCCGCGTCGAAACCGCGCAGCCGCAGATTTTATGCTTATGAATTAAAGCGCAAAGGTGTTCCTGAGGCAGCGATTGAAAAAGCGGTTGAAAGCGCGCCTGAAGACCATGAACTGGCGCTCGCGTTGGGCAATAAATATCTGAAGCGTTTCGCCGCTTTGGATGAAATTGAATTTCAAAAGAAAATGCAGGGTGTTTTGGCTCGCAGGGCATTTTCATATGACATTATTCAGGAAACAATTCATCAATTAAATCTAAAACGAAAAATGGAAGGAAGTTAACGATTATGGAAAACATGGGAACGATGATAGCTATCAATGCGCTGGCGGTGCTGGTCTTGTCCTTTATTGGCGGCCAGTTGATCGCGCGCATGCAGCGAAAAACGGAAAAAGAGAAAGCTGAGCAATACCTGGCGGAAGCCCGCGAAAAAGCGAAAGTGCTCGAGTTGGAAGCGCGTGATAATGCCATCAAGATTAAGCAGGAAAGCGAAGCAGAGATCAGCCGCCGCAGGACCGAGTTGGGCAATGAGGATGAACGCCTGCAGAAGCGCAGGGCTGAGTTGGATTCGCGCATCGAACGCTTGGAACAGCGGGAAGTCCAGTTGAACAAGCGCCAAAGCGCGGTGGATAAGCGCGCCAATGAAGTTGAAAAACTCTATGCGGACCAGCTTGAGAATTTGCAGAAGGTCTCCCACATGACTGTGGAAGAAGCCAAACAGGAGCTCCTGACCGAAGTTGAGAAGGAAGCGCGCGCAGATATGGCGCGCATCATCCGCCAAATCGAATCGGAAGCTCGCCAGGAAGGTGAAAAACGGGCGCGCGAGCTGATAACGGAATCCATTCAACGCGTCGCTTCAGACCAGGTCGCGCAGGTGACCACCTCCACGGTTTCGCTGCCCAATGAAGAAATGAAAGGCCGCATTGTCGGCCGCAACGGCCGTAATATCCGCGCCTTCGAACAAGCCGCTGGAGTGGACGTGATCGTGGATGACACACCCGAAGCCGTGACCATTTCCTGCTTCGACCCCACCCGCCGTGAGATTGCCCGCCGTTCGCTGGAAAGGCTTATTTCGGACGGGCGCATTCACCCGGCGCACATCGAGAAGATCCTGGCTGAAGAAGAAAAAGAAGTCCAGCGCATCATCGAGCAAGCAGGCGAGCAGGCCGCTTTTGACGCGGGTGTCGCCGGTCTGCCTCTGGATGTGCTGCGCATGCTGGGCCGCCTGAAATTCCGCACATCCTACGGCCAGAACCAGCTGACTCATGCAGTTGAATCCGCTATGATCGCCGGCTTGATCGCCGTTGAGATCGGGGCGGATACGGAAGTAGCCAAAGCCGCCGGTTTGCTACACGATATCGGCAAGGCCATGGACCACAACACGGAAGGCACGCACGCGGTTATTGGCGCTGAATTTTGCCGGCGCTACCGTCTGAACCCGGCGGTGATTAACGCCATCGAAGCCCACCACCATGAAAGCGAACAGCAATCTGTTGAAGCGGTGATCGTGGAAGCCGCAGATGCCATCTCCGGCGCGCGCCCCGGCGCACGCCGCGAGAACCTGGAGCAATATGTCAAGCGACTGCGCGCGCTGGAAGAGATGGCGCATTCGTATAAAGGCGTCAGCCAGGCCTATGCCATCCAGGCCGGGCGTGAAGTGCGCATCATTGTCAAACCGGAAACAGTGGATGACCTGGAATCCACCCGCATCGCGCGCGACATTGCCAAGAACATCGAAGAGACCATGCAATACCCCGGTCAAATCAAGGTAACCGTGATCCGCGAGATGCGCGCGGTGGAGTTTGCCAAGTAACTTGATGTGTGATTGAAAATAAAAAAAATCGCTGCCGATGAGATTTCAGGCAGCGATTTTTTTTCATTTAACCCGCGAGATTGTCAACCTATCAGAAAGGATTGTTGGCTTTCTCTTCCCCGACGCTCGTTTTTTCGCCATGCCCGGGATAGAGGATGGTGTCTTCCGGCAGGGTAAGAATTTTCTCGCGGATGCTGGAATACAGGTCCGCTTCGCTGCTGACGGGCAGGTCGGTGCGCCCGACGCTGTGATGGAAGATCAGGTCGCCGCAAAATGCGGCCCGGCTCTCTGCGTTGTAGTAGGTAACGTGTCCGAAGGAATGACCGGGAGTGTGCAATACCTTGAAAATGGATTTTCCCATTTCAATTTCCTGCCCATCAGCAACCATCAGGTCAGGTTCTTCTCCCGCGTTCAGCTCGAAGCCGAAGTCTTTCGAGCCGCCGCCACCCCGCCAGAGTTCCAGATCGAGCGCGTGTAATGCCACCGGCGGTTTCTGGCTGCCCAACGCGCGAAACCAGCGCACCCCGCCGATATGGTCGAAGTGGGCGTGCGTGATCAGAATGAAGCTCAATCGGAGCTGGTGCTGTTCGAGAAAATCGGCAATTTGCCGGCTGGGGATGGCTGGATCGATCAGGGCGGCTTGTTTTGAATCAACATCGACTGCCAGATAGGTATTGTTCTGGATCGGCCCCAGAACATAGTTATGGATTTGCAGCGTCATATAGAAGACCTTATCATGGAAGAAATAGTGATCTCAGGGGTTTTTCTGATGATTTTGAATAAATTGCCAGGCGGCGTTGAAAACGATCTCGCGCTCCACGTCTTCGGTGACCACGTGCCCGCTTTTTTCCAGGATGATTTGGTCAGTGTTGGCATTCTTCAGCAATGCACGGATTTTTTGCGCGTGATCGAGCGGGACAGTTGGATCGCTTTGGGAATTGATCAATAGTACGGGTACCCGGATAAGCTCCAATGATCGGTGCATGACCCTAATGGCGTCGTAAAGCTCCGCCAAAGATTGTGAGGAGTACGAGGTATATTCCACATGGCGGTGTGGATCGCTTTCATCCTGGCTGGAGGCGTTTTCTTTTTTGACCCAGGGCATGAACCATTTAAACGCGCGGGCATAGCGCACGCGTCCATCCACGGTGAAGGGCGCGGACATGGTGATGATGCCTTTGGGAGGCAGGCGCGCGCCGGCGATCAACGCCAGCACGCCGCCCAGGGAGAGACCGGCGTAAAAGACCCGGTCGCAGACCCCGGAAAGCAAATGAATGCCGTCTTCCACAGAAGCCAGCCAATCCCACCAGCGCGTGCGCGCCATATCCTCGGGCTGGGTGGCATGTCCGGCCAGACGCACGCCCAACACGCTCAACCCGCGCTGGTTCAGTGCCTCGCCCATCAGGCGCATCTCTTTGGGTGAGCCGGTGAAGCCATGGATCAGGACGACCCCGGTTTTACCGCCGGGCAGCAGAAAAGGCTCGGCGCTGGGAATGGTTTGAATTCCGGTATTCATTGATTGGCACCTCTTTGGAATGAACTATAACACGACCAGATCGCGCGGCAGGCTGCTGAGGGTTTCCACGCCGCTTTCCGTCACCAGGGTGTTGTCCTCGATGCGCACGCCGCCCTGTCCGCTTAGGTAGATGCCCGGTTCGATGGTGAATATCATGCCGGGTTTGAGTACAGTGGCGCTGACCTGCGAAATATATGGATCTTCGTGCGGCAATTGCCCGATGCCGTGCCCGGTGCGATGCAGGAATTGCGCGCCGTAGCCGGCTTTTTCGATCACCGCCCGCGCTTGCGCATCCACCTCTTTGGCAATCGCGCCAGGCTGAATGAAGGCTCGCGCGGCCTGATTAGCTGCCAGGACAATGCGCGCGATTTCCTCGAAAGGTGCGGGCATGCGGCCAATGGCAAAGCTGCGGGTCAGGTCGGAGACGTAGCCCTGGCAGCGCGCGCCCCAGTCGATGATCAAAATATCCCCATTCTGCAGCGGCCGGTCAGAAGGGTTGGCATGCGGATTGGCGGAATTGGGTCCACCGGCCACGATCGGGCTGAAGGGCAATTCCGGTTCACTGCCAGCCTCCAGCAGGTTGATCACCAGTTGATTGGCGATTTCTTTTTCAGTTTTACCGGGTTTGATCTGCGGCAGGGTATTCAGCAATGCCAGCTGGGCAATTTCTACGGCTTTCTGCACGGCTTCAATTTCCTGATTATCTTTTTGCATGTAGATATCCCGGAAGATATCCGCGCCGGAAATAACCCGTATGCTTTCATCCGCGCGTTGCAGCAGCTCCATTTCCAGATAACGCATGGCAGTGGGTTGGACAGCCAGCGCTGCCTGGCGTAAAGCCAGGTGATCCAGGGCTTTGCGCACGGCTGCTGGCCAGGTGTGCGCGTCCTCCGAATAAGGAAAGGTGCTCAATGGGATGGTTGCCTGGCTGACCTTATCCTTTTCAAATTCGGGAAACACCAGTGCTGCCCGGCTTTCATCCGTCAGGAACAGGATCGCCGGCCTTTCAGATAAATGAAAATCCAGCCCGGTGAAATATTTCAGGTCAGTTCCGGCATTGATTGCTATGCCCTGAATTTTGTTTTGTTGCATGAATGTGCACACGCGTTCCAATCGATTTTTCGTCATATTATCCTCAATGATCATAAATTTGATAACTCAACCCGCATCTGGCGAACTGCGGCCAGCATATTCTGCAGGGATGGTGTGATCTCCTCCCAGCGGCGGGTCTTCAAACCGCAATCCGGGTTGATCCACAACTGCCCGGCCGGGATCACTTCCAGCGCGCGGCGGATCAGTTTGGTGATCTCTTTCACATCCGGAACATTTGGCGAGTGGATATCGTAAACACCCGGGCCGATATCGTTAGGGTATTGATAAGCCTCGAATGCGTTCAATAATTCCATTTTTGAACGGCTGGCTTCAATCGAGATCACATCCGCGTCCATTTTGGCGATGGCTGCAATGATATCGTTGAATTCGGCGTAGCACATATGCGTGTGAATCTGGGTTTCATCGCGCACGCCGGATGAGGCGATCTGGAAGCTTTCCACTGCCCAGTCCAGGTATTCTGGCCAATCTTTCCGTTGGAGCGGCAGCCCTTCGCGCAGGGCGGGTTCGTCGATCTGGATGACATGGATGCCAGCTTTTTCCAGGTCCAGGACTTCCGCGCGGATGGCGGCTGCAATCTGGCGGCAGGTTTGCGCGCGCGGCTCCACGGAGCCCCTGCATCCACCTGCCCGGCATT
>CAZDUN010000038.1:9660-14628 GCA_964508615.1 uncultured Pelolinea sp.
GTCATCCCGCGCGAATGACCACTGCAGGATGGTGACCGGACCGGTCAGCATGCCTTTCACCGGCCTGGAAGTGAGCGACTGGCTGTAAGCCGCCCAGCGCACCGTCATGGGTTCCGGCCGGCTGACATCGCCATGGATGATCGGTGGGCGCACGCAGCGCGATCCGAAAGATTGTACCCAGCCATTTTGGGTGAACGCAAACCCCGCTAGCTTCTCGGCGAAATACTGCACCATGTCGTTACGCTCATATTCACCATGCACCAGCACATCCAAACCGATCTCTTCCTGGAAGCGGATGGTTTTCTCCACTTCTTTTTCAAGACTGGACTGGTATTGCGCGGGGCTGATTTCGCCGCTTTGCAGGCGGCTGCGCAGTTTGCGAATTTCACCAGTCTGCGGGAACGAGCCGATGGTGGTGGTTGGCAGAGGCGGCAGGTTCAGGATGGCCTGCTGGGCGGCTTTTCTGACCGCGAACGGAGATTTGCGCTGAAGGGATATCTCCTTTATAGACGATGCTGATTTCTGCGCGCCCTGTGTCTTCCGCACTGATGGCACATGCAATTCAGCCTGGCTGTTGATCAGCCGGGTGGGCGTGAAATTCTTGTTGGCCGCGGCTTTCAGCTCCGCCAGTTCTTCCAGCTTTTGTTTCCCAAAGGCCAGCCTGGCATAGACCTCCGCTGGTAATTCCTGTTCCATCTCCAGGTCCTGCGGTACGTGCAGCAGTGAACAAGAGGGCGAGAGGATGATCTCTTGAAAATGGTACTGTTCGTAAATATTTCGGATCGCGTTCAGGGAATTCGTGAGGTTATTCTTCCAGATATTGCGGCCGTCCACGATGCCCAACGAAATGGCTTTACCGTTATTCATTGAATTGAACAATCGCTGCGGTTCCGCGCAATTCAACAGGTCAAGGTGCAAACCTTCGAAGGTGGATTCATTTATCAATGACGAGTTCGCCGAGATATCCCCGAAATAGGAAGTCAACATTACCTTCGGGCGGCTTGTGTTCCCGGCGAAATGCTTGAAAAGCTTTTGATAAGCTTCCACGCTGCTCGCGTCCAAATCCAAACCCAGAACGGGTTCGTCCAGCTGGATCCATTCCGCCCCGGCTTTGGCTAATTTGGAGAATAATTGCGCGTACAGCTCCATCAGCTCCGCCAGACGCGTGAGCGGCGAGAAGCCAGGTTCGTTGCTTTTGGCCAGCAGCAGGTAAGTGACCGGGCCGAGCAGCACCGGCCTGGTGCGGATGCCGAGCGACTGCGCCAATTGAAAGGCGTCCAGCGGTTTAGAGGGATCCAGAATAAAACGCGTGCCGGAATCGATTTCCGGGACGATGTAGTGGTAATTGGTATTGAACCATTTGGTCATTTCCATGGCCGGCAGAACCTGCCCATCCGCAGTCTTGCCCCCGCGCGCCATCGAAAAATAAAGCGTAAGGCTTGGCTGCGGCGGTTGATGATTAAAGCGTTCGGGAATTGCCCCCAGCATCAGGCTGGTATCCAGAACCTGGTCATACAATGAGAAATCGTTGCTGGGAATGAAATCAATTCCGATTTCTTTTTGCAGTATCCAGTTGGCGCTCTGGATGGAGCGCGCGGTTTGCTGCAAATCGTCCATTGAAATTTGGTTCTTCCAATACTTTTCAAGGGCAAATTTCAACTCGCGTTCCCTGCCGATGCGCGGGAATCCAAGGTTGCTGGTAAGTATCATTGTTTCTCCTGATTCTTTGAATTAATTTACAAAAATATTTTTCGCGACGTCGTAACCCAGGGTTACGCGATTATCATCCACCTGAAGCGTCAAGGTTTTATTGAATGGCAGCGTTTCAGTGATGAGGACTTTTTGCCCGGGAATTATACGGTTGGATTCCAGAAAGTCCATTAATTCAGGGTCGTCTTCCAGGAATTCATGGATGCGCTTGATTGTGATCACGTTCCCGATAGCGCAATCAGCCAGCGGCCACCAATTCTCGGAAATGGATTCCATGCCAGGCATGGGATTGCCATGCGGGCACTGGCTGGGATCCTTTAATTTATTGATTAAACTGATTTCCACATCGCTCGAAATCGAATGTTCGATCTTGTGGGCTTCCTCATGAACTTTCGACCAGGGCAGTTTGAGAATCTTGGCCAGCATCCACTCTGTCAACATATGCCGGCGGATGACAACTTTGGCTGATTCGACGCCGGCGGGGGTGAGTTCGATACGCTTGGCAGGCGTGATCGTGATCCAGCCATCCCGCTGCATCCTGCGCAGGGTGATGGTGACGGTGGGGGCGGAAACCTCCAATAAATCCGAGAGCCGCGCGCCAATGACTTCCTCCCCATCCCGCTGCAGGGTATAGATGATTCCCAGGTAATCTTCGATCGTGGGTGTGGGATTTTTATCGACCATTTTTAATTATTTAGCATATACTAAACTTATTATAAAGGATACGGAATATCTGCAAGTAAAAATTGTATCAGCAAGGCCTCCTTTACCGTTAAGAGAAAAAACAGAGAGAGTATAATCATCCCATTTGGGATCGAAAATATTGAAACAAGTCATCACACCCGAACAGGAAGAAACCGGCGCAGCGATGACGGGAGTTTATTTTGATAGAAATCAAAACACAACATGAAATTGAAGCTTTGCGGGCGGCCGGACGGATCGTTGCGCAGACCTTGATTGAAATCGAACCGCTCATAAAACCGGGGGTAATACTGAAAGAAATTGATCGGGTTGCGGAGAAGTTCATAAAAAAACATGGCGCGGAGACATTGTATAAAGGCATCCGGCAGCTGCCGCGTCAGCGGCCATTCCCCGGCGTGATCTGCGCTTCAGTCAACCAGCAAATCTGCCACGGCATTCCGGACAGTCGTGAACTGCATGAAGGCGATATTGTCGGCATCGATATCGGCTTGCGCTACAAGGGCTGGTGTGGGGATATGTGCAAGAGTTTCGAGGTTGGTGCGGTGTCACCCGAAGCGCACCGCCTGGTGGAAACAGCGCGCGAGTGTTTGCAGAGAGGGATTGATGCTTCGTTGGCCGGTAACCGCATTGGCGCGATCGGCGCGGCCATTCAGACATATGCTGAAAGCCAGGGTTATTCGGTCGTGCGTGAATACGGCGGGCATGGCATTGGCCGCAATCTATGGGAAGACCCTTTCGTGCCGCACATCGGTCCGGCAGACAGGGGAGCCACCCTGCGGGAAGGCATGGTCATCAACATTGAACCAATGATCAATATTGGAAAAGCAGATACCAGCCTGCGGGAAGATCAATGGACGGTGGAAACGGCGGATGGCTCGCTCTCGGCGCAATTCGAGCACACCATCGCGATAACACCCAACGGGCCGCAAATATTATCACTGCCTTAGCAACGATCAGGAGGAAAACAAAATGAACAAGACGCAGCGCTACATCATGTTTGGGCTATTATATTTCGCCCAAGGCTCGATCATGAGCTTCTTCACATCCTTGAATTCGCTGTATCTGCAATCCTTTGGGCTGGATATGAGCCACGTGGGCATCATCGGGACGATTGCCATGATCCCTTTTGTTATCAAAATTTTCCTGGGGCTGCTGAGCGATAAATTCAACTTCTTCGGGTTAGGCCACCGCAAACCATATATCTTTTTGGGCCTGCTGATCCAGGCGGTTTGCCTGGCGCTGGCGCCGCTGATCGATCCCGGACAGAGTTTCATGTCATATGCCGGGCTGGCGTTTGTGATGATGACTGGCATGGCTTTATATGATACCTGCACGGATGGCCTGGCGCTGGATACCACTCCCGTGGAGGAAGAGGGCATCATCCAGGGTTTCATGGTCGGCGGCCGCGCCATCGGCATGGTGATCGTTTCCAGCTTGATGGGGTTGATCGTTCAGAACACATCCTGGACGCTGGGATTCTATTTCCTGGCAGTTGTCACGCTGCTGCCCCTGCCGCTGGTTTTCTTCGCGAAAGAGATCGAGCGGACGTCCGGGCGCATTTTCGAATGGGGTGCGTTTCGCAGTTTTGGCAAAGCAAACGTCATCGCGCTGGGCGTACTGGGCGCCTTGTATTCGTTGATCATCTACGGAGCCAACCAGATCGTCAACCCTTCCCTGGCGGAACGCTTCTCAATCAATTATTCCACGGCGGGCTTTATTTCGACCGTGTTAAGCCTGGGAATCGTGCTGGGCAGTATCGTGGGCGGCAGGATTACCGACAAGATCGGGCAAAAACGATCCGTACAAACTGCGTTGGTTGCTTCGCTGGCTGCCGTCGGGCTGCTGGCAGTGATCATCGCGCCCTGGATGGCCTGGCTGCTGGTATTCATCTTCGGCCTGGCATTTGGGTTCTATGAAACCGTGTTCTTTGCCATCTCCATGCGCGTTACGGATGGGCGTATTGCCGCGACGATGTTCTCGATCCTGATGGCGATTGCCAACATTGGCACCGGTATCGGCCTGGCGTTGACCGGCATTCTGGCGGATACGGTTGGGTATAACATCACTTTCATCCTGCTGGCGGTGCTCAACCTGGCGGCTCTGCCATTGATCCGGGTTATTTTTCCCAAAGAGGCGCAGACGATGCATGCGCCGGAGTGAACTCCTCGATCCTGCATAACGAAAAATGGCTTTTTATTGTCATCCTGAACCCGGCAGGGGTGAAGGATCCCGGCTAGTAAATCGAGATCCCCTCTGCCTATAGACTAACGATTATTGCCCGGTGATATTGAAGTAGTTATAAGTCGCGCGTGAGATTTGCCCAAACAGGTAATTGCCGATGTCGAAGATCAACTGGGTGGGCTGGTACATGGCCACCACAATGACATAATTTCCCTGCGGGCCGTAAACGATGCCCGCGTCCAGCATGGTGTGGATCACCCCGTCCGTTTCAGCCACCCAGCCATGCTTATGGGCAATTTGTATGCCGTCCGGCAGGGTTGCTTCCAATAATTCCCCTTTTTATTTTTGGGACGGGAATGTTTAAAAATTTGAAAA
>CAZDUN010000038.1:14638-15780 GCA_964508615.1 uncultured Pelolinea sp.
AATTGCCCGATCTTATTCTTGGTCAGGTAAGTGATCATCATTTGACATTCGGATTGCGTAACCTTGCCCGGGAATACCGCCGCGAAGCTGCCCCCGCCATTTTCGGCGCATTGGTAGATATCGTCCAGCAGCATGCCCAGCTCGGCTGTAGTGGTTTGGTTATATACATCCGGGCTGGTATCATAATCCAGGCGTTGATTGGCGGGGGTCAGGTAACGCTGCAAGAGCGGCGCGCCGTAGTAAAAATACCCGGCCATGAAGGTGTTCTCCAATCCCAATGCCTGCAAATCGTTGGTCATAATAATGGGACCCAGATTGACGTCAAGGTAGGTTTGCATGAGCGTATCAGCGGGCGTATCCTCGGATATCTCAATCATCTGTTCTAGCAGTGTCTGGGCATATTGGGGAGTGGGTTCATCCAGCGTTTTAAAGATCGATATCATGATCGGGATCTTGATGGTGCTCCAGGCAGAAAAAGCCACGCCAGGTTCAATGTCCTCTCCCAATTCATAGGCGAAGTTGATTTCCTTGCGGTTTTCCAGATCGAGAATGTAAACTTCCGTCATGCCATCGAATTTTGCCTGGTCAATGATCTGTTTGATCAGGATTTCCAGGTTTTGAAGCGATGGCCGCGAGGGGGCAACCTCGTTGACGATCAGAATGGCGCTGCGTTCGGTGGCGGAACGCAGTGCACTCTCGACTGCCAGCATGGACTTTTCAACATCGAGAACGTATCCGGGCTTACCATACTGAAAGTTGATCGTGCCGGCCAGCGGAATGGAGGATTCGGGTACCTGATCGTAGCGGGAAGCGACCTCGTCCATCAGGTACAAACGCAGCCGGTTCTCGTCGATGCTCGCAACCAGGGGCGTATCAGTGGCTTGCGGTTCGCGATTCCATAAATAATCCCAGAAGCCCGGCCAAAAAGGCTGCTCGACGCGCTGCTGGTCGGCCGCGGCGACCATCGATTCGACGTCGATTTCAAAACCGATCTGCGATGGCTTCACCTGAAAGTACTGGTCCATGTAAACCAGCTCTATCGAGGTGTTATACGCCTGCCTGAGCCGGTCGGCGGCCTGCTCCAGATCCAATCCGCCGACCGCGATCCCGGCGATTTGGGTACCGGATGGAAACCCGGCCCT
>CAZDUN010000039.1:0-15463 GCA_964508615.1 uncultured Pelolinea sp.
CGGACGCGGCGGCCATTCAGTCCGCGTTGGCGCTGGTGGACTGGCATGATTTGATCCTGGATGAGAATCGGGGATCGGCAGGCTTGCGCAGGGAGGGCCAATCCATCGACCTGGGCGGGATTGGCAAGGGCTACGCCGCGGACGCGCTGATGGCGCTCTTCCAGGAATACGGCGTCGATTCGGCGCTCTCCAACCTGGGCGGAAACGTGGTCGCGCGGGGGCGCAAGCCGGATGGCAGTGCCTGGCAGGTGGGCATTCAGCATCCGCGCCGGGAAGGCGAGCTGATCGGAGCGCTGAGAGTGGAAGACCAGGCAGTGGTCACCTCCGGCGATTATCGGCGTTATCAAACGGACGCGCGGGGCAGGCGCTTCCATCACATCCTGGACCCACGCACGGGCTGCCCGGCGCGGAGCGGGTTGGCCAGCGTCACGGTGACGGCGGACAACGCCATGGACGCGGACGCATTTGCCACCGTTCTGTTCCTGGCTGGTCTGGAGCGGGGGGTGGAAATGCTGCGTGGACAGTCGGGGATCGAAGCGATTTTCGTGGACGAGGATGTGCGGGTGTTCGTGAGCGCTGGACTGAGCGGCTGCTTTCGATCCAGCGCAAACAGCGTGGTTATTTTTTAATTAGAAAAAGGAATCAAAATGAAAGAAAGAGGAAAACGCAAGATGATTGGTTGGTTGATCGCATTGGTGGTGCTGGTCGTCCTGGCGGCGGCCGGCGGAAAAGCCTGGTGGCATTTATCCAAAGAACACCAGGAAGCGCGCAATGTGGCGCTGGACGGAGTGGATTTCAGCAAGTTGAAAGATGGCACGTACACCGGGACCTATGAGGGCGGCATGTACAAGTGGCGCGTGAACACGGTCAAGGTGACGGTGGTTTCGGGTAAAGTGACCAAGATCGAACCGGTTGAAGGAATTCAGGACCAGGGGAATGGTTCAACGCAGAAACTGTACGAACGGGTGATCCAGGCGCAGTCGCTTCAGGTGGATACCATCAGCGGGGCGACATTGACGGCGAACGCGTACCTGAAAGCGATCGAGATTGCGCTGGTTCAGGCGCAGTAGTGATTATTCCATGGTTTGCGCTTTGCCATGCTCCCAGCTATTTCCCTTTTAGTTGGTTTTAAAGCGGATAACCGATTGAGGATTAAGGCAGTTTGGCTGACAAAAAGACCCACGCATTCATGCGTGGGTCTTTTTTGAATAGCCCTAACGGTGAATTACGACGGAAGATCGGTGAGAGCGGGAAGACATTGCGAACTCTGGCCGAGATCGCCACGCCTGACTACGTCAGGCTCGCGAATACAAGCAAGCGGTGAGAACATAAAAAAAAGATGAGTGCAGGTGGAAACCCGACTTTTAGCAAATTGATTACTAAAAAGATACACGCAGGAATGCGTGGGCTGCGTGCTTGAACAAGATTCATATATGAATGCGTGGGCTACAACAAAATAAATTTTCGCCCTCACCCCCAGCCCTTCCGTAGCTTTGGGTTTTCATGCTCCAATCTGCACTCTGTCAGGGCGATTTACATCGATGAAAAACAATAATCAGGAATAAAAAAAATTAATCAATGCGTAACAGCCCAGCAAATCAGGTTATTTTAATGAAAAGTCAAAAACTAGAGAAATTTTTGTGTGATAAAAACGGTTGAATGCGAAGCTAACTGATCGCAAACGACACTAATGTATCAATGAATTCGTCGTATGTGGTGGAATTCATTATTTTGGCGTAAAAATCTTTGTTTGCCATAAAGTGGGTAATTGAATCGAAAATATCCTTGAATTGATCGCGATTTTCTTCCTGAAGCGAGAGCATGAAAACGATGTTCACTTTATTGCTACCCCATTCTATTGGCGTAGGGTTGATCGACACGGCAATGACGGAGGACAAAGCGCTATTCGTCAGTGGATGAGGGATGGCGATATTGCCATACGAGCTCAAGGCAACTTGTTCGTGCTCATATATCTCGTTCTTATAATTTTCCTCGACGTATTTTTTTTCGAGCATATAATCACACATGGTTTCAATGGCGTCCGTATATGTCTTGAATTGATAATCGTAAAAAAACAAATCACTGCGGAAAAACACTTTAAATTGGTCGATCATTTTTTTGCGTGTTTTTAACTGCTTTACCTCTTCGATTTTCTGGTTGATATTTTTAATGGAAGATTCCGAAAGGAAGGGATCGATCAATAAAAATGATGTTCTCAATTCGTGGTTGATCTCAATGAGGTTGATATCGATGGTCGAAAGAAGCAAATCGTAATTTCCATCTTCAGGAAGGTCATCCACGGAAGCGATAAAGTTGGTAATCAACACACTTTCAGAAAAATAGATATTCAGCCTTTTAAAAATCGTCCTGCCAAGCATAAGGATATCGGGCGCCAGAACAACGCAGCTGATTTTCTCCGAGTAAGCTTTTTGCTCTTCCATGAGGACCCCAATGTGAAGGGCAATATACGCTATTTCGTCTTCTGAAAGAGTTTGGTTGATCTTCTTATTGATAATATTTGAAATGAAGACTGCAATGACGTAGATCAGGGGAAAATCATCCTTGATTTTATTGAACTGGCTGTTGCGAATACTGATATCGTTTTTTGCCCTGGCAATCACGTTCTTCAGGTGAAAGGCAAAGCGAATCAAAAAGTTATCATCTCGCAGATCGATGGAATATGTTTTCTTAACCGCATTGACAATTTCAAAAAGCAATTCTTGATTGTCCTTCCCCACCAGGCCGCCAAGCTGATCCAGCTTTAGTTTGGTAATGTGGTTGGTAATCGCACTCGTCATCATTGATAAAGAGACTTCCAGGAAATCCTCGTGCGAAAAATTCTGATGATAGATCTGCCTTAAATCTGTCAGAATGTCCTCGATGATTTGATAAACATGCGGAGATGCTATTTCTTTGATGTTGATCTCTTGTTTTTGAAGCTCTTTACTAGAAACGGAATGATTTCCTTGCAGTTCGATAAAGACAGCAATATGCAAGATGTAGTTTAAAAGAGAATACTCATCCAGGAAATAACCATGGTTTTTCAAGGCTTTGAGAATAATTTCCTTGATCTCTTTCAGGTTGGCGTTATTAAATAACTCCTGCACACCTTCCAAACTGAATGAGGAATTCTCCAACTCTTCATTTATCAGCTCAATAATCAAACGGCGCTTATCCCTTTCCTGACCGATAATGGATAATTTATCGTTCTTGATCCGGAGGTGAAGCTGAAATTCCGCTAAATCTGTCCGCAGCCGAGAGATTTCATTATGTAGGGTAAGCGGGGATATGCATAATTCCTGGGATAGAGAATCCATGGTGTGCGTTTGCTGAGAAAGCAGGATCTTTTCAAGTATGTATTTCTTGCGCTCGTTATAATTTCCGGGAACTCCCGAATTTGGAAGTGAATTTAAGATTTCAACCGCCTGGTTTTTATTTACTCGATAACCCCGATTGGATGAAATAATAACATCATCAAATTTCCTATTTATCTCAGAAATATAGTTGCTGATAGACCGGGGGGAGAGCTTGATGCATTCCGATAGAACTGATGCTGTGACCCAGGAATTCCGATTAATTAAATACGATAAAAGGGTTACTTCCTTATCCGATGTCACACAATCCTCTAAGTGATTTTTGTAATTCTACTTTACAAATAATTTACAATCCATGCAAACCGAGATTAAGAATAACATCTTTTCATATTATCTCAATCATTTTTTTTGCCGAGTACCTAAGCAATTTCGAATATTGAAAAAGAATATCCAACCTATTACGATTTAGGCAATTCATTATCGCAGGTGAAATTTTGGACATCAATCAAGTTGCCGTTATGATCATTGCAAACGCTGGAGATAGCAAGAGCTACTCGATGGAAGCAATCGAAGCAGCCCGTTGTGGAGATTTTAAAAGAGCTGATGCTTTGTTGACAAAGGGAGATGATGCCCTGGCAAAAGCTCATGACGCCCATACACAGATTTTAGTACGTGAAGCCAGAGAAGGAAGCGGTTTTCTCAACATGATACTCATCCACGCTTCCAACCATTTTTCAGGCGCAGAAATTACCCGTGACTTTGCAAAACAATTCATCACTTTATATAAGGAGGTTAAGAGTGCTCTATAACATGATTTTAGTTTGCCAATGGGGCGCCAGCACAGGCATGCTGGTAGAGAAAATGCGGGAAGCTGCAAACAAGAAAAACATTCAAGCAATCATCAACGCTTATTCTGAAGCGAGCTTTGGGGAATACATCAACGATGCTGACATAGTCCTTCTGGCTCCACAGGTAAGATTTAAGAAAGATGTCTTTGAAGAAAAATACAAAGAAAGCCATATTCCGTTCCTGATTATTGAAACTTCCGATTACGGAATGCTGAATGGCGAGAAAGTGCTCAATTCAGCATTGAAAAGAATTAAGGAAGAAAGGAGATAACCTATCGATAAGACAGACCTTTTTTATGGACCGTGCAGTATTCACGGCATTGACTGAGAAGACCGCGCTATTATTAAACCATAATACATAAGGAGAAAATAATGGAAAAGCTAATGAATAGAATCCAAAAATTTATTGTTCCGTTTTCCGAGAAGATTGCTTCCGTAAAATTCCTGAAGGCAATTGCCGAAACCATGCAGATCATTTTACCGATCACGGTCGTGGGTTCCTTTGCAGTCCTCTTCGCTTTCATTGACATTGGACCCTGGCAGGCATTCCTGGCATCACAACCAACTGTCGCTATGATATTCATGAATACCCATTCATTAACCCTGGCTTGCATTTCGTTGTACGTTGTGATGGTGCTGCCATATCGTTATGCATCCAATCTTGGAATGAAGGAAGCAATCAACATGGTTCCTCTAACGGTTGCTACATTCTTACTGTTAACCCCGACGGAACTTTTTACAGCCATCCCGACCGCATGGCTTGGACACAAAGGCATGTTCACCGCGATCATCATTGGTTTCGCTGTCCCCAGATTGTCCAAGTTCTTTGTCGATAATAATCTAACCATCAAGATGCCGGCAGGCGTTCCCAAATTCATTGAGGATACCTTCACGGTGTTTATTGCCTGCATGGTGATCATCTTTTCGGCTTCTGCGATTGGTAAGCTACTGGAATTGACCCCGGTCAATAACCTGCATAATGTCATCTACACGGTTCTGCAGACCCCCCTGCAAGGTATTGGTCTATCATTCCCAGGCCTGCTGGTCACAGAAATCCTGATGACTTTGTTTATGTTCTGCGGCATTCATGGATCCTCCGCCGTGCCTTACTTTGAGGCTTTGATGCAAACGGCGAACACGGAGAACCTGGCAGCCCTGGCTGCCGGCCAACCGCTGCCTAATATCGTCAATACCGGCCTGGCCAACTCCATCCAGATGGGAGGCCTCGGCGCTACGCTCGGCTTGGGTATCTTGCTGCTGGTCTTCGCGAAAAGTTCCAGATTCAAACAATTGTCCAGAATGGCAATCGTTCCCCAGATTTTCAACATTGGCGAACCGCTGCTGTTCGGTATTCCGATCATGTTGAACCCGATGCTTTTCATCCCATACATGGGTGGCGTACTGGCGAATACCTTCATTGCTTACTTCTCGGTTGCACTAGGGATCGTTGCACCTTTCAGCGGCGTCAACGTCAGCTGGACGTTACCTGGTGTTCTGCAGGGTCTGTTGGGCAACACTGTGCCCTGGCAGGGTGCGTTACTTCAGGTTGTGATCCTTGCCGTTGATATGTTGATCTGGTACCCCTTTGTCAAGATCATCGATAAAGAAGCCCTGGAAGCAGAAAAAGGAAAAGCATAACGCCTTGATTTTTCGCGAATAAAAGAAAAATCCACGGGCAGGGGTAACCAAGAGGTGACCCCTGCCCCACCAAAATGACACCAAAGGTGTCACCGAATATTATATTCGCATTATTAAAGAGATTGGAAGATCCCCAAAGGCGAGGCAGGCTTTCGCAGCCCAGCGGAAGCAGATGATGCACCCTGCAGAAACCCGAGAGATAATTTCCAATAACGCCCAGGAAAATGGATTGAAAAAATGAGCAAGAAAAAAGAATCAAGAAAATATTTCAATCTGGGGGATCAAAAATTCCAGGACAAGCTTTCAATCTATTACTCATGGTTTGCTCCCGTCCTATTATTCCTGTTTGCCTGCGGTATGTTTATCGATAAAGCATTTATTACGGGACTTATCATCCTGTCATTATCCACTTTCCTACTGCCGATCCTGAAGAAATATACTTGCAAGATTCCCAGGCTTGCAAGAGTGTTAATCGACTTGACCCTGATCTTTCTGGCATTCCAGTCAATGAACCTATACATATAAACCAAGGAAGGATTTTAAGATGACAAAATATGCGCATTTATTTTCACCATTGCGGGTGAACACTTTAATGCTGAAAAACCGCATCCTAGCATCACCCATGGGGATCATCCCTTCGCATAAAATCATATCCAGCACGGATTATGGGAATATGAGCGCTTATGATAAAGCCCTCGGTGGAGCCGCATTGGTCCACATCAGCCATCTAGGTGGCGAGGATATATTCGCGAAATACAACCGTGATGTTGTGCGCGAGCAGATCACGGTTATCCGGCAGGCAGGCGCGCGCTGCGGATTGGAATTGGGCTTTTTCAGTCCGGTAAATAAGGATGGCACGGTTTTTGGCCCCATGGACGGGATACGCTTCGACGGTATGAAGATGAAAGCGATGCGGAGCGAGGATATGCAGGCAGTCATTCAATCTTGCGCAAATACTGCACGGATAGCCCGGGATTTTGGTATTGAGTTAATCACCTTCCATCTCGCGCATGACAGCTTGAACAGCCAATTCCTTTCACCTCATTTCAATACACGCACCGATGAATTTGGCGGTTCCCTTGAGAATCGCATTCGTTTTCAAAAAATGGCGATAAAAAGTGTGCGAGAGGCGGTTGGAAAGGATTTTCCAATTCAGATGCGCGTCAGCCGTCACCTGAAAGTACCTGAATCTTTTGATCCAGCGGATATGCTATTTTTTATCAAAGCGGTCGAAGATGACGTGGATATGGTGAATGTATCCTGTGGTATGGATACCTATTATGAAGCCAATGTGCACTCTGCTCCCACGGTTTTTGAACCACACATGTATAACGCTGATTTCGCCGCGAAAGTAAAAGCAACATGCAATGTTTTGGTCTCAGTGGTGGGAGCGGTCATGACACCGGAAGAAATGGAAGAGATTATCGCTTCAAAAAAAGCGGATGCGGTCATGATCGGACGTCAGTTGATCGCCGACCCGTTCTTTCCCAAAAAAGCACAGGAAGGCCGGGAGGAGGATATTGTCCCTTGCCTGCGTTGCCTGCACTGCTACCACATCGCCACCGAGCACAAGAATGTCGTTTGCGCGGTAAATCCGCGTTTCAGGCGGGAAAATCGCGTGCCGCTGAAACTTGAAAAAGCAGAGAATCCCAAGCATGTGGTCATAATCGGAGGTGGGCCGGGGGGAATGAAAGCGGCGTTGACGGCGGCTGAACGCGGGCACCGGGTAACGTTGGTGGAGAAAACAAACCAGTTGGGGGGTCAGCTCAAAGTAGCTGACTGCGACGATTACAAGCAGGACCTGAGAAGGTACCGGGATTATCTGCTGCGGCAGGTGGCGAAATCGGGGGTCGAGGTACGCTTGAATACAGAAGCGACGCCTGAGATGGTGCGGGGGATGCAGCCGGACGCTTTGATCATAGCGGTAGGGGCAGACAATGTGGTGCCACCCATAGCGGGGGTGGAACACACGCGCCAGGCAGTGGACGCGTACGCGGATATCGACAAGATGAAAGGGAAGGTCGTGGTGATAGGGGGCGGGACGATCGGATGTGAAATTGGGCTAGAGTTGGCGGAGCGGGGCAACGAGGTGCATGTGGTGGAGATCACAGACAAACTGGCTGCGCAGGGGAACATGTTATATCGGATTGCGCTACGTCAGCATATGGAGAGATGCGCGACGCTGCACACGCTGATGGAGACGCGTTGCAAAGAGATTCGGGCGGAGGGTGTGTTGGTGGAGGGAAAGGACGGGAAAGGGCATTTCCTGGAGGCGGATCATATCCTGCTGGCGACGGGGTTGAAGCCGAGGCGAGAACTGGCGCATGCTTTCTATGGTATCACGCCTGAAACAGCCATGATAGGTGATTGTGATCGGGTTGCCACAGTTCTAGAAGCCACCAATGATGCGTACTTTATCGCGGCGAATATAGAGTGAAATAAATGAACCCTTATCCTCATTTATTTGAACCAATAAAAATTAAAAATATGTACCTGCGGAACCGAGTGGTCGCAACACCCATCGGCGATATATGTTCCAATGAGAAGGCGACCGGCGGGGCAGGCTTGTTTATCATGGGTGGCAGCATGGTCAACGATCACCGCGCAGTTTACGCTAATATTCCATATTTATTCGATAAATATGAACGGCAGAAAACACGCGCCAAATTGGATGTGTTTAGACAAGGAGGCGCAAAGGTGTCGCTAGAAATCATGCACTCGGGTATATATGCGCGGGTAAAAAAAGGCGATTTCGTTTGGGGTCCTTGCGACGGTGTAACTGAAAATGGCGTGCCCATCAGGGGCCTGGATGAAGAAGGAATGGGAAAGATCTGCGGCTTGTTTGCAGAGAACTGCGCTACCGCCCGTGATTTCGGTTTTGATATGGTCATGCTGCATTTTGCACATGGCTGGCTACCGGCCGAATTTCTTTCACCAGCATGGAATAAGAGAAATGATGAATATGGGGGAAGCCTGGAAAACCGCATGCGCTTCCCAAAGCAGATCATTCAGGCTGTCAGAAAAGCGGTTGGCAATGATTTTCCGATTGACATGCGCATCAGCGCCTATGAATGGATCCCGGAAAGCATCCAATTCAATGACGTACTCCGTTTTATTCAGGAAGTTGAACCATTGATTGATATGATCAATATATCGGCTGGTTTGGACATCAACCATGAAGGCAACGTGCACATGGCAACCACGGCTTTCGAGCCGCACATGGTCAACGTGCATTGGGCCGCCGAGGTCAAGAAGAACGTAAGCATCCCGGTTTCAGTGGTGGGCGCGATCATGACCCCGAAAGAAGCGGAAGATATCATCGCCACTGGGAAAGCAGATATGACTGCCTTTGGGCGCAATTTTATTGCCGACGGCCAATGGCCCAAGAAAGCATTCAATGGACACAGCGAAGATATCGTTCCCTGCATCCGCTGCCTGTATTGTTATCACATTTCCACGAACCGCATGAATGTGGGCTGCGCCGTTAATCCCAGATACGGCAGGGAAGACTTGATCCCCTATAAACTTGAAAAAGCAGAGAATCCCAAGCATGTGGTCATAATCGGAGGTGGGCCGGGGGGAATGAAAGCGGCGTTGACGGCGGCTGAACGCGGGCACCGGGTAACGTTGGTGGAGAAAACAAACCAGTTGGGGGGTCAGCTCAAAGTAGCTGACTGCGACGATTACAAGCAGGACCTGAGAAGGTACCGGGATTATCTGCTGCGGCAGGTGGCGAAATCGGGGGTCGAGGTACGCTTGAATACAGAAGCGACGCCTGAGATGGTGCGGGGGATGCAGCCGGACGCTTTGATCATAGCGGTAGGGGCAGACAATGTGGTGCCACCCATAGCGGGGGTGGAACACACGCGCCAGGCAGTGGACGCGTACGCGGATATCGACAAGATGAAAGGGAAGGTCGTGGTGATAGGGGGCGGGACGATCGGATGTGAAATTGGGCTAGAGTTGGCGGAGCGGGGCAACGAGGTGCATGTGGTGGAGATCACAGACAAACTGGCTGCGCAGGGGAACATGTTATATCGGATTGCGCTACGTCAGCATATGGAGAGATGCGCGACGCTGCACACGCTGATGGAGACGCGTTGCAAAGAGATTCGGGCGGAGGGTGTGTTGGTGGAGGGAAAGGACGGGAAAGGGCATTTCCTGGAGGCGGATCATATCCTGCTGGCGACGGGGTTGAAGCCGAGGCGAGAACTGGCGCATGCTTTCTATGGTATCGTACAGGACACATTCATCATAGGAGATAGCTGCCATGTGGGAAACGTCAAAGATGCGGTCGAACAGGCTACCCTGATAGTCATGAACCTGTAATATCATCGGAGGAGAAAATGGCATTTCCAAAAGAATTTCTATGGGGTGGGGCAGTCGCGGCTAATCAATGCGAAGGAGCGTGGAATACGGGCGGCAAGGGTGTCAGTACATCCGATTGCAGAACCGCTGGCGCCAATAATCTAAAGAGAGAGTACACGGATGGAGTGGTGGAGGGCAAGTATTATCCCAGCCATGATGCCATCGATTTCTATCATCGATTTAAGGAAGACATCATCCTATTTGCGGAAATGGGTTTCAAATGTTTCCGCACCAGCATTAACTGGACACGCATTTTTCCAGAAGGGGATGAAAAACAGCCCAACGAAGAGGGGTTGCAGTTCTATGACGAGTTGTTTGATGAATGCCTTAGATATGGCATCCAACCGGTTGTGACCATATCTCATTACGAAACACCTTACGGCCTAGTTAAGAAATATGGTTCCTGGCGTAGCCGCAAGATGATCGATTTCTATTTAAATTTTTGCGAAGCAATTTTCAAACGATTCAAGGACAAGGTTAAATACTGGATGACTTTCAACGAGATCAACGTCTTGATTTTTGACCCAGCCGTTCCGACCGGCATCCGAATCAACCCGGAGGAGGATTTCAACCAGGTTGTTTATCAGGTGGCTCATCATATGCTGGTTGCCAGCGCGAAAGCGGTCAAGTTAGGACATCGCATCCATCCGGATTTTAAAATTGGAATGATGATGCTCGGTCAACCTTTTTACGCCGAAACATGCAAGCCGGAAGACCAGTTGGAGAGCATGACCAGTATCGACAAGCATTATTATTTTTCAGATGTACAGGTGCGGGGTTCGTATTCGCGAAAGGCGAAGAAATTTCTGGAGCTCAATAACGTAAACCTCGATGTGCAGGCGGGCGATGAAACAGCTTTGAAAGAAGGCATTGTCGATTATATTGGCTTTAGCTACTACCATTCGTTCGTTGCCAGCCGCACTGCGAAAAAGGAAATGACAGGTGGGAATGTCTTGCTGGCTAAGAAAAACCCTTACCTGGAAACCAGTGAGTGGGGCTGGCAGCTTGACCCCATCGGCTTGCGGATCGAAATGAATCTACTATATGACCGCTACCAGATTCCGCTCTTTATCGTTGAAAATGGACTGGGGGCAGTGGATATTGTGGAAGCGAACGGTGAGATTAACGACGATTACCGCATCGATTACCTGAAACGGCACATCGTGCAAATAGAAAAAGCCATTTACGAAGACGGCGTCGAGTGCCTTGGATACACCGCCTGGGGCTGTATTGATCTGGTCAGCATGAGCACTGGTGAGATGAAGAAGCGCTACGGCTTTATCTACGTGGATCGGGATAATGAGGGCAAAGGGACGCTCAACAGGACGCGCAAGAAAAGCTTCTATTGGTACAAAAAAGTGATTGCAAGTAATGGCGAAGACCTCACTTAGCAAATTTCCAACCATTGTTGTGTTATTTTCAAACGCACCCTGGAAGCATAGACTCCATCCTAAAACAGGAAGCAACCTTAGGCTGTTACCCCTAACGGTGACAGAATGACACCGTTAGGGATGGAGTATCAAAGCTCACCGCCTTATCAGGAAATCAAATACACAGCCTGCATGCCGCTGGATTAATCAAAAGACCCACGCAGGAATACGTGGGCTACAATTTGCCCTTACCCCTGGCCCTCCCCCTGAATCAGCGCTCTTGTTCCATGATGGCCTGGTTTCAGGGGGAGGGAGAAGCTATTTTTCTATGGTTTCAACCGCAATTCATTCGAGGAACCATTTATCCAGGATTTCCTCAGGAGTCATGGGGGGTATCTCCAGACCGCCCCATTCATTCATGCGCAATTCGCCGAGCTTGCCAAGCCATTCGTCCAGATTCTCATTGGTGATGCGCGGGTAATCGTAGAGCAGCGTATTGCCGTATTCCCCGCCCAAGGCGGCCGGGTCGAGTTCCAAACCGGTCAAGCTGTAGTAAGCCACGTAAACCGCTTCGTAGGCGTTCCCGCCGGGTTTGATGACTGTGAAGCAGTCGAAAGCCGGTTTTTCACTAACCAGGTTTTTCCAGCTCTCCAGGATATCCTGGCGGGCGCTGCACAGGATGGCCGGGGAATGCTCGCCCTGCCAGTTGTTCACCGCCCAGAAAATGTTCTCGTACCATCCGTTGGTCCAAATGGCGCCAAGCTCCGGCTTTTCATTTAACAAATTGGCAATACTCTCTTCTGAGGCCGCCGACGGATCATCGTTGCTGGCGGGAATGGCGCTGGCCTGGATGCCGGGGTTCTTCTCCAGTTCCTTTTTGATCAGATCCCCGTCAAATCCGTTATCGCCGAAGTTGAAGTAGACCATTTCGCCCTGGCCGTCCATCTGCTCGAACATCCATTCCATGCTGTCGAGCAGCGCATCCGTTTCCACCGAAAGATTGTAGATACCCTGGTCGCCGGATTCGGCGTCCAGCATGTAGATCGGCATGCCTTTGGAGGCCACCTCGTGATATATCGGATAATCACCCAGGATGCCCCATTTATTGGCGAATGAGATGATGGCGTCCGCGCCCAGTTCAGCCGCCGCCGGGTAACTATCGGCTTTCACGCATTCGATCTTCAGCTCTTCGCAGGCCTGTTTCAGGTCGGCCAGTTTTTGTTCAGTTGTGTCTCCCACGTAACCGATGGTGATGTCTTCGGGATTCTTGGGCTGGGAGGCCTGCACCTGCGGGACAGGTTCGGCCGGCGGCTCCTGCGCCGGCTGCAGATCTTGGGCAGTGGGCACGTATTCCGGCCCGCATTTGGCCGGCCACTCGGGGTTGCGATCCCAGGCGGGATTGTTGGTCATATTGAAGAATATATCCGGGAAGACTTCGCTTACCAGGTAGATTTCACTGGGCCCGCCATCCAGTGAACCCTCGATCAGTTCCACCCGGTCGCCCTTGCCGTTCCAGAAGGGCAGGAAGCGCTGCACTTCGCCCTTGCCACCGGCGTCCTCAATATACTCACCATTCGTTTCCACCACACAGTTGTGGCAGAACTCTTCCTTGTCTTTCCAGCCCCAACTGTCGGTAAGCAGGCGCCCATCCACGGTCCAAGCCACGTGATTGATGCTGCTGTTATCGGTGACCGGGTGAACGTCGCTTTCGTCCGGACTGGATACCAGCACGTCGTAATGGCCGTCCTGGCCGGAAAGCCAGGCGAGCTTGCTGCCGTCCGGCGACCATTTGGGCTCTTTATCTTCAATATCAGGCGTTGAAGTCACCTGTTTAGGGTTGCTGCCGTCCATGGCGTCTGTGAAATAGATATCCCCGTTGTTGCTATAAACAATCATCGCGCCATCGTGAGACCAGGACGGCCCGTCGCTGCCGCCCTGAAAGGTGAGCTGGCGCAGGTCGCTGCCGTCGGCGTTCATCACGTAGATGTTCTGCCCGCCGCCCTGATCGCTCTCGCGGTTGGAGGCGAAGGCGATGCGCTTGCCGTCGGGTGAGATGGCCGGGTTGAAGTCGTCCGCCGGGTTGTTGCTCAGGTTGAGCGGGTTTTCACCGTCCGGACCCATGATGTAAATTTCCCAGTTGCCGTCGCGGTCAGAATCGAAGACCACCTTGCAGGGAATGGGTTCCCAGGCCTGGGTGGGAGCGGCGGTCGGCTCGGCTTCGGCAGCCGGCACTGCGGGGGCTTCAACTACAGCCGCCGGCGCGCCGCCGCAGGCGGCGATGGCCAGCGCGAAAAGGAGGATGAGGGTTGCACAGGTTTGTTTTTTCATGAGGTTTCCTTGTTTTTTTAAATTTTACTTTTTTGAACATTCTTTGAGGTGTGCAGGCTGCACACATTGGATCGCTCAACGGCTGCTTACTGGTAAATGATCTCGAAGGCGGCCTGCCCGGCCAGCACCTCGGCCGCCGGACGCATATCTTCACTCACGATCACGCGCTGCAGATTGGGCAATTTCAACAGCGGGGAAAGGTCGCTCACAGCGGTATTCGCCATGTGGATCATCTCGATCTGCGTGTGAGAGGCGATTCCGTCAAGCGTTTGCAGCTGCGATTTGTGGACAACCAGCGTGCGCAGGGCGTCCAGCCCCTGCAGAGCAGCCGGGGAGCGGATGGGCGTTCCACCGATATCCAGCAACGAGAGACGCGGGCAAGCGCTCAAGGGGGTCAGATCGGTTACCCTGGAATCGAAGATAACCAGCGTGGTTAGCGTGGGGACGCGCGCCAGAGGGCTGACATCCTCCAACGGATTATTGCGCAGGTCGAGTTCCTCCAGGTAAGGCAGTCCGGCCAGCGAAGACAGGTCGCGAATGTTTTGCAAAGCCAACGTTACCCTGCGCAGATTTTTCATTTTTGTGAGATCCGTTAATGAGTCGATGCTCCCATGGGCTTGCGATCCGTCGCTGAGGGCGAATTCGTCCACCAGACTGTTAAAGGAATCCATGTCGGCAACTGCCTGATTCCCGAAAACGATCAACTGCTGCACGGAAGCCAGGTCTTCCTCGCTCAGTGCCCCGCTTTCTATACCCAATGCCAGGCGCGCGGCATCCTCGATCAGCGGCTCCTTGAAGTGAACGCTCGCGCTCATGCGCGCGGTGAGCAGCGCACCGGCCAGCAGCAGCGCGGCGGCGATGACGGCCAGGCAACGGCGGCGCAGCGGGCGGCCAGTCAGCGCATACTTGACCTGGGCGGCACTCTTGAAGCGATCGCGCGGGTCGAAAGCGGTGCATTTGGCGATGACGTTGAGCAGCCGGCGGTCAGAAATGGTTTTCTTGGCTTGCTCCACGTCCACTGAATCCGTCAGCAGCCAGCACAGCAGCACGCCCAGGGAAAAGATATCCGAGCGCGGGTCGGTTTGCGAGAAACCGTACTGCTCAGGGGCAGCGTAGTGGCGGGTGCCGAGGCACAGCGTATCTGCACGGGCGCCTTCGTCATAGGCACGCGAGATACCGAAATCGATCAGGGTAACGCGCCCGCGCCGATCCACGATGATGTTTTGGGGTTTGATATCGCGGTGGATGACGGGCGGGTTTTGGGTGTGCAGACAGGCGAGGATATCGCAGAGCTGCAGGATGATATCGACCGCTTGTCCGGGAGTGAGCGGAAAGGCGCTGACGAGCTGGTCGAGGGGTGTGCCTTCGGCATACGCGCGCACGACGCACAGCATATTCTCATTTTGATATTCGCCGATATAAGCAGGCAGCCCGGCATGACGCACATTTTTCAGGAGGCTGCTTTCAGCGGCGCGGTTAAGCCGCGCTTGATCAGCATAACATTTAGCCACGCAATGAGCGCCGCTCTGACGGTCCTTGACCAGCAGCGTTTCCCCCATGTCACCGCGCGCGAGGCATTCCATGATTTCGTAGTCCT
>CAZDUN010000040.1:0-4356 GCA_964508615.1 uncultured Pelolinea sp.
CCAGGCCTGGCGCCCAAAGGAGTCCCCTTGATCGAAAGGCAGCTCAAACTATGCGCAGCGCAAGTGGTTCAGCAGCAGCTGCGGGTTATCGGGATCGAGCAGCGCTTTTTCCGGATTCTTGCCTTGCACGAATTCAGGATGGCGGATGATGTATTGGTCAACCGGCGAGGAAGACGCAACCAGGACCGATAGGGAAGGGCGGCTGCGACGGCCGGCGCGGCCGGACTGCTGTAAAAAGCTAGCAATGCTGCCCGGATAGCCCATCAGCAAGGCGGCATCCACGCCGCCCATATCGATGCCCAATTCCAGGGCGTTGGTGGCGATCACCGCGCGCAGCGCACCGCTGCGCAAGCCGGATTCGATCTCGCGTCGCTCCCTGGGGAGGTAACCACTGCGGTAACCTTGAATCGATTTTTGCTGACCGCCGCTGGTTTCCTCGCGCATCCTGCGCAGGGTAATTTCCAGTGCTTTGCGCGAGCGCGCGAAAATCAGCGATTGAACACCTTTGCTCAAGAACTCGCGCGCGATTTCCAGGCTCTGATCGATCAATCCGCGCCGCAGACCCAGATCGGCATCCACAACCGGCGGGTTGACAAAGAAATACGACCGTTGGGGTTGATAGGACCCATCCCGGGAGATGACGCAAAAATCCTCTTCCACTAATCGTTCAGCCAAATCACCCGGGTTCTGGATGGTGGCGGAGCACAGGATAAACTGGGGATTTGCCTGGTAGAAACGCAGAATTCGCTTCAAACGCCGCAGGACGTTGGCGATATGCGAGCCAAAAACGCCGCGGTAGATATGCACCTCATCCAGGATGACGAAACGCAGATTCTTGAGAAAATTCTCCCAGGATGGATGGTGCGGCAGGATGCCTAAATGGAGCATATCCGGATTGGTCAGGATGATGTTGGCTGAATTGCGTATAGTTATGCGTTGGGCAGAACTGGTATCCCCATCATAGATACCCGGGCGGATCGGTTTATCTATCTTTGAGATAGATTGCCCCAGGATTTGAGAAAAGTCCAGGATCTTTTTATATTGGTCTTCAGCCAGGGCTTTGGTGGGAAAGAGATACAAAGCAGCGGCTTGAGGTACTTCCAGCAGCAGGTTGAAAACCGGAAGGTTGTAGCACAGCGTTTTACCGCTGGATGTGCCGGTGGAAACAAGCACATGCTTGCCGGCTTCGATTTCCTGAAAACTGCGTAATTGGTGTGAGTAAAGGCCTGACCATCCTTGCGCGCGCAAGTATTCCAGTATCAAGGAATTCAAATGGCTTGGAAAGTCGGCCAATTCCGCGGTTCTTGCGGGTTTTTCCCATTGCGTGGTGATCAAATCGGAGAACGGGCCGCGCGTTAATACGGGTAATAAATTATCGACCGGCTGAGAATTATCGTTCATATTTTCTATGCTACATGATAACCGAAAATCACTGGCGTTCAGAGGAATTGTTTATATAATTAGGGGAGTTTGACCAGTAATTGCACCAAAAATCACACCAACGCTCGGGAGGACACAATGAAACAGGTCAATAGATACCGCTGGGCTGTATTATCCATCTTTTTTGTTTTCATGCTGCTTCACCAAACAGACAAGTTGTTGATCAATCCGCTGGCCACCCAAATTTATCAAGAGTGGAATTTAACCGACACGCAATGGGGCGCAATCTCAACCGCCGCTTTAATCGTCGGCGCGGCCTGTTACCCGCTTTGGGGATACTTGTATGACCGTTATTCGCGCGGAAAGCTGCTTTCGCTGGCTTCGTTCATTTGGGGCGCGACCACCTGGATCAGCGCGATCGCGCCGAATTTCAGGACCTTCCTGGCCAGCCGCGCATCAACCGGCATCGACGATTCCAGTTATCCCGGTTTGTACAGCCTGATTGCGGATTATTTCCCGCCCAAAACGCGCGGCAAGATCTACGGATTTCTGCAATTGGCGCAGCCCCTGGGCTACCTGGTCGGCCTGGTGCTGGCAACCACCGTGGCGGTCTCATTGGGATGGCGGAACATATTTTTCATCACCGGCGGTTTGGGTATTCTATTGGCAATTGTCATGTTCTTTGGCGTGAAAGACGTCCCGCGTGGAACCAGCGAGCCGGAGTTTGAAAACCTGGAACAGGTAGGCAACTTCCGCTTTGAATGGTCAAAAGTCAAAGATGTTTTCAAGAAGAAAAGCCTGATTTTAATGTTCATGCAGGGTTTCTTCGGCGTTTTCCCTTGGAACGCGATTATCGCTTTCATCTTTATTTATCTGGCGGAAGAGCGCGGTTATCTGGAGAGCGAAGTTCTGATGACCATGGGACCTGCCGTGATTATCCTGGCGCTGGGTTACCCGCTCGGCGGCGCATTGGGAGATTATTTTTTTAAGAAGACCAAGAAAGGCCGCGTGATTGTCTCCATGATCGGCGTATTGGTGGGTGCGGCATTGTTGTTCATCACATTGAATATTCCCCTGGAGAATCGAGTATTGTTTGCTATCTTGTTAGGGGCTACGGCTTTATTTATTCCAATTTCCTCTCCGAATGTCACCTCCACGGTCAATGATATTGTACTGCCGGAGGTGCGCAGCACATCCATGGCGATCCAATATTTCATTGAATCCAGCGGCGCGGCCCTTTCACCTTTAATTACCGGAGCGCTGGCAGATGCGCTGCGCCGCGCCAATGATCCCAGCCCGCGCGGTTCCGCCATGTTGATCATCTGCATCAGCACCTGGGTTCTATGCGGTTTCTTCTACTTCCTGACCACGCACACCATCACGCCCGACATCGACGATCTACATGCAGAGTTAGGCCGGCGGGCAGAACAAGCAAAGGGATAACATCCATTTGGGAAAATTCACAGAAACCGCATGCATGTTTTTAATGCATGCGGTTTATATTTAACGAACCAGGGAGTTGAAATAGTGGGAGAGCACCACTCCCGCTGGTTTACCATACACCGAGCTGGAATGGTCCTCCACCAAAACAGCGGGGTTATAGCCCTTGGAAACCAAACCGTAGATCCAGTTGCGCTGAAGGGCTTCTTCGATGATCGCCTGATAGACGAGCGCCTGTTCTTCGAGATCCACGCCTGTATAAGCATTGTCTTCCGACAGCGTGAAATCCAGGCAGGAGCTGCTGAAATTCAGGCAGTTGGAGGCACTGCCGTTTATGGCATAGTAGTTTAGGCCAAGGATGACCGGTTTCTGAAAAGTTGCGTATAGCTGATACATGTCGCTATCCAGGATGCTGGAGACGCGATTTTTTATTTCGCTCAGGCTGGGTTTCTCGGAAGTGGTCAACGCAGCGCTCATTTCAATATACACTGCATCTACCTTTGAAAGAAACTCATAATCAACCTCCATGCTGCTGGAGTAGGGCAGTGCAAAGAAGAGCTGACCGCTGAAACGCGCGCGGACGCTTTCTATCATCGCATTCCAGATATCTTCCGCGTTGTAGGGTGTATTGGCTGCGTTCCCATTCGCCAGCTTGCCATCCGGAAAAGCCGCTGAAATTGCGCTGCCGCCGATGACCAGGGTTTGGATGCCATTCCGCTCAGCGTAATCGGCATAGTGCAGGATGAAGCGTTCATAAAGCTTATACCATTGATTCCACCAATTGAAACTGCGCTCGGATTCGTACCAGTAATCCGCGCTGCCGGAAGAAAAGCGCGGCTGTGGATAAATACCAAGACTCATGCCCGTTTCAGTTGTAAACGCAGTCAGCTCATCCAGATCTGCCGCGAACAGGTCACTGCCGGGTTTGAGCGTGATCATGGAGACCGCTCCTGACGAGAAAGCCCAGGAAGGAGTGAGCAGCAGTAAATTTGCACCGTTCACAGCCGCGTTGACAATGCCCCAATCGTAGCCTGACATGGCTTTCTTGTTGAACTCGCCTGAAATCTCAATCGCCTTGATATAGACATTGTTCGCAGGGATGCTTATGGGACTAAAAGTGTAATCGCGCTGATCGAGACCAGCCCATTTTTCCAATGTGTAGTTTACCTTTTGCGCGGACGAATCATCCAAATTGAGAATGTATCCGACAGTATTTTTCCCCGAGGTAAGCGCGTCATCCGCCAGGCCGCATTGTGCGTTGCGGCAGAAACGGAACTGCGCGCCGTTGAGGTATTCCAGCGGCCCATACAACGTGAATGACCATTGATTGTCCGCAACCTTCTGCATGGGGATCGGCTCCATCCAAACGAAGGGATTGAACTGGATCGCGATCTCATCTTTCACTGGTGTATTCGCCGGTACGGTCAGATTTAAATTAACGGCCTAGATCCCGCGCTAAACCCATTAGCATTGGGTTTAAATATTTTAATTTTTAGATTTTAATTACATTTCTGAAAAATTTGAAGGAGGGTTATT
>CAZDUN010000040.1:4366-9210 GCA_964508615.1 uncultured Pelolinea sp.
TCACTGGTGTATTCGCCGGTACGGTCAGATTGAAAGTTACGGGCGCGCTGCCGCGCGAGAACCATGAGTCGATGGTGTTACTGATTTTCATGTTGCGGCCAGGTACGATCAATTGCCTGGTTTTGTAACCGCCGTCCTGCGCGCGCTCAGCATTGAGGAAACCATCGCCGAGCGAGAACTTGTATTGCAGGTCAAAGCCTTCCGGCAGCATAAGCGTTAGCGTGTAGGAGCCGTTTTCCTGCAGCTGCAGGGCAGGCGCCTGAGAAGCCAGCACGCTGACGCCGCCTGATTGTTCATTGAGGGTATTGCCCAGCGAATAGAGATTGCTGATGAAGCGCATCGTGCCGGATGTGGTTTCTTCAGCCGGCGGGGTTACGCTAAAGGTGACTTCAACCATTTCAGCCGGTTTTATTCCAAAGGATGCCGGTGTAACCGAATTTTCAGCGATCACTGCGCCTTGTTGGAAAGCTTGATATTTCCCATCCGGGTGGAAAGCCACCAGGTTGTATTCTCCCAAAGGAACATTTTTCAATTCATAATATCCGTCTGAAGATGAAAAGGTTTTCAATCCGTTCAGGCAAACCATGACCTCTCCCAATGGAGCTTCAGTATCCTGATCATAAATAAAGCCGCTGATTTCACCTGTCTTTCCCTGGTAGATATCCGACTTCCAGCCGGAGATAAAATCCTTGATCACGGCAGGTTTCTTGACCAGGCTCAAGCGATATTGAAGCTGGCGGCCATTGGTATCATGCTCGATCAGGTTGGCATCCGTGCCTTGGCGGACATAACGATATTTCAGCAAAGAGCCGATCACCAGCGGGATGCGCACAAAATAGGACAGGTTATCTTTAGCTTCCATTTCATAGCGGGTCGGGTTGAGAGCAATACCGGTTACTTCGTCCAGGATCTCCAGGTAAAGCATTTCGTTCTCACCCAGCGGTTCAGCCAAAGCAGCTTCAAAAACCGTTTCTGCCAGGGTGGTCTTTTGCTGGGTTTCCATGCCTGCTGAAAAACCACTGCAAGCGGAGATAGGCAGCAAGATGAATAATCCGCAAATTAAAATTGAGACAACCCGATAAAATTTGTACATATATTTATCCTGATTTGTCGTTAGAGTTTTTCAATTTCCGCACTGTAATCCCCGTATTTGGCAACCAGGCTGCCCAGTACACCGTTGATAAAACGGGGAGTGCTGTCTGAACCGTATACCTTGGCCAACTCAACCGCCTCGTTTATTGCCACTTTGACAGGCGTTATCTTTTTCACCGCGAATTCCCATAAGGCGATGCGGATGATATTGCGATCAATCGATGCCACCTGGTCGAGCGGCCATTCCGGCGCGTAGCTGGCAATGATATGATCGAGTTTCTCGATAATTGGAAAAACACCCATGACAATTTCTTGCGAGAATTGGCGGGTCTTTTCGTCCAGTTCTTCCTCACCAAAGCGGTTTTGTAAAATTATCCCAACCGGATGGTACGATAAATCATATTCGTAAAGTGCTTGCAGAGCAATCGCGCGCGCCTGGGTGCGAGTTTTCATTTTCTTTTTTTCTAGGCTGCTTCCAATTCCGTGTAATCGATATCTTCGATGTGAATATTGATCTGACCTACATCCATTCCGACCATTTCCGTTATTGCGCGACCGACTTTCTTTTGGACAGTCTGGCTGGTTTTGAAGAGATCCACATTCTTTCGAAGCACCAGATAAAGATCGGCGTATACGGTATTGTTTTCCACATCGATCTTAACACCGTGGGAGTAATTTTTCTTCAACAGGTTATCGACGCTGTGCAACCCCGGCGCCATTTTGCTGACACCCGGCACGCTTAAGGCGGTCAATTTGGCGATTTTTATCAAAACACCGGGATCGATGGTGGTTTTGCCTTTGGTATCGGAATATTCTTCCATTTTCATCTCCATTTGAAAATCAATGCATTACTAAAATTATAACCCGTTCAATATCTAAAGGATATCCGCGTCTTTCAGGAAGTCAATGCTGAGCGAGACGATTTTTTCCAGCTCGCGATCCAGCAGCATGACGTGTCCCGACTCTTGCATGAGTATCAATCGTTTTGTCTTTGAGCTAATCTGAGCGTGAATCATTGTGCCGCTGTCCGGATGAATCGTTTTGTCATATTTACCTTGCAAGATCAATGCCGGTTGCTGCACGTGGGATAATTGAGCGGTAACCTGCTTCTGAAGCTTTAGTAATTCATGCGCGGCAAACAAAGGATTGACGGTATAGCCCTGCCAGCGGGTGTCTTCTGGATCATTGTTGGATTTTTCCATTACCGGATTGAAATACTTGAGGAACTTCGCGTATTTAAGTCTATCCACGCGCAGGGCAGGGGAGTAGAGCAGCAAGGCAGCGATCTCCGGATGCTGCTCGGCCAGATACAGGCTCAGAACCGCGCCCATGGATTCGCCGCCCACGATGGTCACTTCACAATCGCGCCGCAAATCCTGCCAGGCATTTTCCGCGCATTTGACCCAATCCTGAAATTTCTGCCGGTTCATATCCTGCGGGCTGGTGCCGTGACCAGGCAGCAGCGGCGCGCTGACTGTCCAGCCCATGCGCGTGAACGCGTCAGCCAGCGGGCGCACTTCGGCGGTGGTGGCTGTAAAACCGTGCATCAGCAACACACCCAGCCGGCTGTCCCTTTTTCTATAGAAAGAAGCACCGTCCAAACCGGGATTTTGGAAGATGGGCATATAATTCTTTTTCATTTTCCAGCGGATTCCATTTTAGGCATACTATGCGTCGCGAAGGGCAGCACCGCGGTGCGGTAATTGGCAGGCAGGAATGGCAAGGCCAGCGTGAGCGCTTCACGCAAACTGGTAGCGGGGGTAAGCAGATACCTGCGCACTTCCGCCGGCGGCATCCTGGATACCAGAATGAGGTGATGGTCTCTGGCTTGTAAGGCAAGCTGATACGCCTTATGCGGACCGATTTCAAACGGGCGCCGGGGAAAATCATCCAATACTGCCTGCCAGGAGGGTTTGTTTGTTAGATAGGCTGTGAATTTCTCACTCCCGCCGCCATCACGGCAGCCGGCAGCCAGGATGATCACACCGCCTTTTTTTGAGAAAAGGCAGGCATTGGTGAGTGCTTTTTGGGACTGGTACAAGTTGATATCCTTGGGAAAACCACCGGCAGAGGCGATCACCAGGTCAAAACCGCAATCTGCCGCGCTTACATCCATTTGGCAGGATTCAAGCGCGGCGGGAATGCCAGCCAACATCACCTGGTGTGGATCACCCCAGAAAGTATTCATGATCTGCTTATCGTCGTTTAAAACCACGTTCAAAGCATAATCAACGCCAATCTTGCGCCCGATTTCTTCAACATCCATGCGCATAGGATTACTATCATAAAGCGCCATGCGGGCATGTGGATCCGGAAGCATGCTGTGATTCTTTTGAATGGTTTCGCGGCCGGTTAATCCGATAGCGGCGGTTTTCATTCCGCCGGAAAAACCCATGAAGTGGTGCGGTTCGATGTTGCCAACCACGATTTTTAAGTCAGATTGATAGTAGCCCCGGTTGACAAACACCGGCGTTTGGCGCGCGCTGTGACCCAAATACATCAATTTATCGGCAGCATCGCAATCATGACACTCATAAGCGTACTCTTTGGATAAATTTCCGGGCAAAACCACCTCGATCTCTTCGTCAGTCAGCTTGCGGTGTGTCCCGGTGGCGATAAAAAATGTGATTTTCTCCCGTTCAGCGCTTTTTGAGTGTAGAAAATCGAGCAAACAAGGCAATAACACCGCGTGCGGCAGCGGCCGGGTTTGATCGTTGATCGCAATCGCAATACTTTTCCCTTCTAATCGGCCGATCTGACGCTTATTTTCGTCCACGAGGGGATTTTCTATTGCCGATTTGACCAGATCAAGCTCATCTTTTTTCGGAGAATGCGTCCCTGGCAAGAAGATTTGAACGTTTTTCTCAGGTAATTCAGCTGCAATGTGATCTTCGTCGAATCTCAGGGCCATTTTCGCCATTTTGTTTCGCTTTCAATGGTTTTATATCCCCAGAAGGGGAGTTCTCTTCTTGGTTGAATATCAAAACCATTATACTTGTTTCGATTTAATCAAATGCAATATCAATGCACTATCTTTCTCAATAATTATGTCACCTGTTTAATCGGCAGGGGAGTTGATTTTATAGCCAAATTCGTGCTATACTATTATTGCTTTCGATAAGTACTATTATAGCAAGCATAGTATTAAATTATACTAAGCATATGCCAAGCATAAATCAAGCCATCCAGGACTATTTGAATACCGTGAAACTGGCGCGCAGTGAAAAAACTTTATTGGCGTATGCCACTGCCATGAAAAACTTCGCCATCACGCTGCAAGATCATCAAATCGACGTAGAGAGGGTCTCTGTCAGTGATATTTCAGAAGATGTAATCAGCTGGTTCGCCAGCGACTTAAAAGCATACGCAGCCACATCTGAACAGCTGTATATCACTGCATTGAAAGGTTTTCTGGAGTATTTGGTGGCAGAGGAAATCGCCGACATCAATCTTTCAAAAGTGAAATTACTGATCCGACAGCGCACGCGTAAACCGGGTAAACGCCTGCCGCAATTCCCTGCCAACGCCATACAAAAAATCCTGGAGCATCTGGAAAGCATGCAGATACCGCGCGCTGAGGATGAAAACGAATATCTACGCGCATTAAGGGATAAATCTTTCCTGATCACGCTGGCAGATACCGGTTTGCGCGTGCATGAAGCCTGCGGTTTACGGCGCGGCGACCTGGATTGGAATGAAGGCAAAGCCATGGTGATCGGCAAAGGCGACCGTCAAGCCATTGTACGCTTTTC
>CAZDUN010000040.1:9220-11057 GCA_964508615.1 uncultured Pelolinea sp.
GTTTTGGGAAATGGTCCCTTAAAACCATTTTTTGGTTTTTAAGGGGCTAAAACCAACCAAAAAAGGTTTAAAACATGGGGGGGCGCAGATCGATGGAAAAACACACAAACCGCTGGGCGCCCTGCCCCTTTTCGCCCGGCACGATAAAGGCGCGGGCGATAAGATCAAATCGATCACACCCACCACCGGCCGCAATATCGTGGCAGAATGGGTGGAAACCATCCTTGGGCCGGAAGCGGTCGGCACGATTACCCCCCACTCTTTTCGTCATTTCTTTGTAACGCGTGTGCTGACCACCACCGGCAACCTGAAACTGGCGCAAAACCTGGCCAGGCACAAGAATATCGCGGTAACGCAGCGCTACGCGCACCTTTCCGATGACGAATTGGATAAAGGATATTGGGAAGTGTTCGAAGAGTAGTCTTAATAAAACAACCGAGGTGAATCATGGATCGTGCCGATATTTTTTCAGTAATTCTGCTGATTGCCCGCCCGGCTGCGGGGAAAAGCGAAATTATTGAGTATTTGAGCAACCAGGTCGATGACCGAGCTAGGCAGCAAGACTATCACCTGGGCATGTTCAACGTGATTGATGATTTCCCCTTTTTATGGCGCTGGTTCGAAGAGGACGAACTTTTGGAACGCATGGGTAAAACGCGCTTGTTCACTGACCAGGATGGCTATTTCAAGGAACCGTATTATTGGGATTTACTGATCCATCTGATCAACCTGGAATACGAAAAAAGCCTGCGGAATGCGGAGATCGAGGGCAATTGCACCACCGTCCTGGAGTTTTCTCGCGGCAAACAGCATGGCGGTTATCGCCAGGCGCTTGCACAACTCAGTGATAATATCCTGCAACAATTGGCTATCCTGTATGTCGATGTTCCCTGGGAAGAATCGCTGCGCAAGAACCGGCTGCGTTTTAACCCTGACCGCCCGGATTCCATTCTGGCGCACAGTCTGCCGGATGATAAACTGGAACGGTTATATCGAGATTGCGACTTCTGCGAAATCGCGCATGGAAACCAGGGTTTTATTCCGGTCAAAGGTCACGAAATTCCTTTTGTTGTCTTCTACAACTTCGACGATGTCACTACCAAAATGGGGCCGGAACTGGGTAAACGCTTGAAAATCTCGCTGGGCAGTCTGTGGCAACTCAGTCATCAAAAGGGATGATGGCATCCTCCGCATCATCATCTTCTTTTGACGGTTTGACCAGCCAGTAATTATCGATCACACCGCTCAAATGCGCGCCAAATAAAGTGATCGTGCTGATCAGATAAATCCAGAACATCAACGTAACCACTGTGCTGAGTGAGCCATAAATGAGCTCGTACTGAATCCAACCCGCGGAAAGCAGCCAGGAGAACAGCTTGGTAATTGCCTGCCAGCTGAAAGCGGCCAATATCGACCCTACAATAACGCCCCGCCAACCGATCTTACGCTTTGGAATATATCGATAAAGGAAAATAAACATCGCCAGTGTTACCAAAAACGGTATGGTCTTGATGAGATACCGCCACACAACCGTTTCATGCAACAGTGTGCCATCCCAAAAAAGAAAATCGAATTTCGGCAGCAGATTGGTGAGCGTGCTCATCACGATGGAGATGCCCATCAATGTGGTGATCAACCCTACCATGATGAATGCCACCCCCCTGTTTTCGAGGAAATTGCGGCTGTGTGATTTGGGATGGGCTCGGTTGATATTACTGGCCAGAATGGAAAAGAAACTGGATCCCGACCACAGGAAACCGATCAAACCCAATAACCCCACCGCCCCCCTGGAGCGCAGCACTTGCTGTAGGTTGGCATCCATCAAGTTTTTACCTGT
>CAZDUN010000040.1:11067-14955 GCA_964508615.1 uncultured Pelolinea sp.
CCTGTGGGAAGCACCTTGAAGACATTCTCGATGATGTAATCATAGGCTGCCTGGTATTCCAGAATATAGCTAGCCCCCACGATCAAGAATAGCAGCAGCGGGAAAAGCGAGAAGAAACCATAATAAGACATGCCAGCAGCGGCTTGCGCTGAGTGGGTATCATTGAACTGGCGCATAGCTATGCGCAATATGCGCTGCACTTCAGAGAAAAACTTTTTCAAGTCACTTGTGATTTTCTGGATTTGAACGCTTTTAGTTCGCATTTGAGCTAATTGTACACAATCAGGCCGGTTTCAACGAACCGGCCTGAGAAAATAATCCGATGATATTCCTAGACAAATCGTTCCCGGATTTCCGCGCTAACGAAATCCAGGATGGCGACCGTGATTGCGATGAACCATACCGCAATTCCCGCAGCTCGATAGTCGAGAATGCGAATCCACTGCGCCAACAGAAAGCCAATACCGCCGCCGCCTACGAAACCGATCACAGTGGACATGCGGATATTGATATCCCAACGGTAGATCGTGAAGGATACAAATGGCGGAATGATCTGCGGGATGACCGCGAAGCTGATGACCTGAAACCAGTTCGCGCCAGTAGCCTGGACGGCTTCAATCGGGCCGGAATCGATGCTTTCGATGGCTTCAGAATACAGCTTGGCCAGGGCGGCCAATGAATGCAGCGTCAAAGCCAATATACCCGCGAATGGCCCCAAGCCGACCACGATGACCGCAATGATCGCCCAGATCAACGGCTCAATCGACCGGATGATGTTGAGTATCGTGCGGACGATGTAATAGATCGCCATCGTGAGCGGAGAATGCGACATCAGATTGCGTGCGGCAATAAAGCTAACCGGTACAGCCAGGATAATGCCGAAAAACGTTGCCATCATGCCGATGAAAATGGTCTCAACCATTTTTTCAACAGCCAGTTTCAATTCTTCGCTGGGTTCCGCCCCACCCACCGTGATCAGTTGGCGCGCCTGGATCTGCCAGACTTTGGGGCCTTCTCCCGCGACCGGCGGAATCGTGCGGTAAGGCATAATAATGTTAATATCAATGCTGCCAGTCTCATCGGCCGTGATGATGTAATAATCGCCTTCCACGCGGTGGTGAAATTCATTATTGATTGGATCCTTCCACCAAATCTCGATGGTATTGCCCGGGATGAAGTTTTTACCGATGACATGGAATTCAGTTCCCAGGGCCGCTTCCACCTCTGAAGGATCACCACAGGTCGGATCGGCAATCAGGTATGGTTCACCTTCTTTGACCTCACCCGCCGGAAATGCATCTTCAGTACAAGGGGATTGAACTTCAACAATTGTGGTCCTGAATTCTTCGGGATAAGCGATGGCTTTTTCCCAAGGCCAAACCACCCTGGATAAAGCAGGCACGGCTTCATCGGCATCGCGTAACAGGCTGCCCAGATCAATTTCGCCGATCTCCCAGCCCTGGATAAAAAATACCACCATGATCAGCAATACCAATCCGAATGCTTTTGACCTTTTAAGGCCTGGCTTGGCTTGCAAATAAGCATCAATGATGGAAAGCAGGTATGTGACCACGACCAGGATGGTAATCACGTAGAGAATGGGGTTGAGCTGGTATGCTTTGCTGACAATCGTTGCCAGATCGTTATACCGTTTGCCAGTATCGTAAATACGCCAGGTTAGCAACCCGGCAGATGTGATCATGCTGGCGAAAATGACCAATCCGCGCTGCACTGACATCGCCAGGATTTGACCCAGTCCAGGGATGAGCGCGGATGCGATTGCCGCGATAAACGGAGTTACCACGCTTGCTTTTTGTTCTTTTTTTATTGTTTTTCTGGATTGCATCGCTTCTCTCCTCTCCCTACACTTCGCCTTCTATGGATACGCCCACTCGTTCAGCTTCCGCGCCGTAGATATTTTTAAATTCATCATCTGTCATTTTACGCACGTCTTCTTTTGAACCTTGGTACACAATTTCCCCCTGGCGTAAGCCCACCACGCTGGTGCCATAGCGCTGCACCAGGTCCAGGTAGTGAAGACTGCAAATCACGGTCATCTTATCCTCACGGTTGAGGTTTTCCAGTGTGCGCAGAATGGAGTGCGCCAGTACCGGGTCGAGACTGGCGACCGGTTCATCCGCCAGGATCATTTCCGGCTCCTGCATCAACGCGCGCGCGATACCCACGCGCTGCTGCTGCCCGCCGCTGAGCTCGTCAGCACGTTTATGCAATTGGTCGGTGATCCCCAATCTTTCCACGACACTTTTACCCATTTCAATATCCGCTTTGGAAAAATTACCGAACATGCTGTTCAAAGTGCGCGTGTAACCCAACCGGCCGGACATCACATTGGAATACACTGAAGAACGCCTGACCAGGTTGAAGTTTTGAAAGACCATGCCAATCCTGCGACGCGCTTTGCGTAATTCTTCCCCTTTTAGTTCACACAGGTTAACCCCATTCCAGATGATTTCTCCCTCGGTTGGATCGATCAAGCGATTGATGCAGCGCAGTAAAGTGGATTTACCCGATCCGCTGAGACCGATCACCACCAGGAATTCACCATCCGGAACTTCGAAATTTACTTTCTTGAGCGCAACTGTGCCATCCCCATAAACCTTTGTCAGATTCCTGATCTGGAGCATATTATTCTCTCCTGTATGATTTCATTCTCTGGAATTATATAACATTGCGTTTTGTTTCAGAAAGCACTGCGCAGATTGTGATTTAAGTTTTTATCTAAATTTACACACTCTTTAAACAAAAATGGGAAAGGCATCAGCGCCTTCCCCATTTTGGGATTCTTGATACTGTTTAGAAGCAGTTGACTTTATTCAGCCGCGAGTTCTTCAGCGGAAACACCGGCAGCGTCCAAAATCTGGCGGAAGGGATCATAGAAGGTGTCATCATGCTCTTCCATGCCGCTCCACTGGTAGGCTTCGTCCATGGCAGCCAGGCCTTCTTCGGAATTGAAGAGATCCAGGATCGCAGCCACCAATTTGGCTTTGGTTTCCTCGGGGAAGCCTTTCACGAATTGAATACCATCATTGGGGATATCCGGTTCGATCGCGATCACTTTGGTTTTTTCCATGATGTCGGGATAGTCTTCCTCGATGCGGGTGCGGGCATCCACGTAGGTGGTGGCGAAATCACAATCACCATTGTAAACGCCGGCTGCCGCGGCTTCATGTGAACCAGCTTCGACCATTTCTCCCAAATCGACATCGGGATCGATGCCAACGCCTTGGAACATGATCTTGGGGATGATCACGCCGCTGGTGCTGAACGCGTCCGGAACGCACCAGGTGGCGCCCTTCAGGTCATCGATGCTGTCGGCAGGATTATCCGCTGACACGATGAACTGTCCATTATACGAAGCGCTGCCATAGCGGGTCGAAACCAAAGCAGTATCCGCGCAGCCTTTCTCGGCGGCCAGAATGTAGGAGAATGTGGCCAGCGAGGACATGTGCGCTTTGGGAGGATCCTGGCACAAGGCTTCAATCACGCCCGCGTAGCTGGTGGCAACAAATGGTTCGATCACGAGTCCAGTCGACTCGTAGATCATATCAGCCATCTTGTCGAAACCAGCCAAAACGCGCTCGGTTTCTCCGGAGGGGACAGCCGCGAAAATGATGGGGTTCTCTTCCGTTCCCAGCTCCGCATCCCAATTCGACTTGCAGGCTGAAAGGAACAGCGCGGCAACAAGCAGAATTGAGAGCACTAAGATACTTTTCTTGCTGACTTTCATTATTTCCTCCTTGGGAAAGTTAATTTTGACATACAAAATTAATATATAACAACGATTTCTAAAATGCAAGTTAAATTGTCATATTGATTATGCAACATCTTTTCTGTAAAATCGATCACAGATCCTCTCAAAATCCTCAA
>CAZDUN010000041.1:0-2829 GCA_964508615.1 uncultured Pelolinea sp.
AAAATTCCTGGGTGGCAGCGCTGGCGCCGCGCGGGATGCCTTTGGCTTCCAGCCGGCCGGTGCCGGGCACGTGCAGCCCGTAAACCATGGAATCGCTCCAGCCGTGATAAGCGCCGCCGACCTTGATGACATTTTTCCGGCGGGTGAACGTGCGCGCCGCCCGCACGGCGGCCATGACGCTCTCCGTGCCGGATCCCAGCATGCGGAACATCTCGATAGCAGGCATATAAGAATTGATCAGCCTGGCCAGTTTCAATTCATACTCATGGAACAAACCCGTCACCGGCCCGCACGCGCGCAGCAGCTCGAAAATCTTCTCGCGCAGCGGGGCATAATTGCTGCCCAGCACGGTGGGTCCGCCGGCCTGCAGGAAGTCGATATAGCGATTGCCATCCACATCCCACAGGTAAGCGCCTTCGGCTTTTTCGATGGCAATGGGGAAGGGATAATTAAACGCCAGGTTATGCTGCACGCCGCCCGGAATATAGCGCCTGGCTTCTTCGGTCAATGCCTTGGAACCGGCGCACTTTTTTTCAAAATAAGCCAGGTTGGCTTGCATGCGCTCGGGGATGATCTGGCGCATGGGTTGGCTTATCAGGGCATTCAAACGACGATAGACGTCATCTACATCCGGGTATTCGCTGATGGCATACGCCTGGCGTTCATTCATGTTTTTGAACCTCGTTATCATTCGCCGGATAAATCCGTCCGTCCTTTTAGAATTCGTTTTTGGTCTTTCTTCAGCCTGGCAAAGGCGATCTCGCGCACGGCTGCTGGAATACGGCTGGCTTTTTCAGCGCTGCACAGGCTCAATAAATAAGCCAGCGAACATTTCTCCAGGATTTCCACGTTATGAATCGCGCGCTGCATATCGTGCCCGAAAATCAACGCGCCGTGATTTTGCATCAGGAAAGCATTGTTATGGCCGCGCACGCGGCGCGCGACTGTTTTACTCAAAAAACCGGTACCTGAGGGCGCGTAGGGGATGATCTCGACGCTGCGGCCCAGGAAACGGGCCTGTTCATCGAACAGCGCCGGGATGGGCGCGTGAATGAGCGTCAGCGCGCTGGCATACACCTGGTGCGTGTGGATGATGGCGCGCACATCCGGGCGGACCTGGTAAATCGCCGCGTGCATGCCGGCTTCCACGGAGGGCTTGCGCGAACCTTCCAGGACGTTCATCTGCATATCCAGAAGGCACACATCCCCCGCTTTCATCTTCATGTAATCGTAATTGGATGGCGTGATGGCGAAGCCATCTCCCCCCGCCGCGCGCAGGGAGATATTGCCCCCGGTAGCCATCAAGAATCCTTTGCGCACCAGTTCCTGCGCCGCTGAAACGATCTCTTGCTTGATTGCGCCATAATCACCCATGCCGTCTCCCGTAATCTTGACACTGTCCAGATTATAGCGATTTATCTTGACGCTGTCAAGTTTTACCGATAAGATGAATGCATGCCGGAAAACAGCTACCATCACGGCGACCTGAAAAACGCCCTGATCAGCGCGGGCGTGGATATATTGGCGCACGAAGGCATTGGCGCGCTCAGTTTGCGCAGCGTCGCTCGGCGGGCGGGCGTCAGCCATTCAGCGCCCTACGCGCACTTTGCCGATAAACAAGCCCTGATCGCGGCCATTTCCACCGAGGGCTTTCGCCGACTGCACGGTCAGCTGGCAGCCGCCATCCAGGCGCATGCCGCCGAGCCAAGCCAGCAGCTGACAGCCTGCGGGGAGGCTTACATCCGCTTTTCACTCGAAGAACGGGATATTTTCAAGATCATGTTCTCCGGCATCCTGGAGCAGGAAAAGGAATACAAAGAATTCGTGGAAATTTCGCAGGCGACCTTCATGCTGCTGGTGGAAGTGGTCAGCGCCTGCCAGAAAGCCGGCATCCTGCCGGACGCGCCGGCGGACGTCCTGGCGGTGGCGGTGTGGAGCCAGGTGCACGGATTGGTCAGTTTGGCGATGGAACGGCAGATCTCCCACAACGTGATGGACCGGCACAGCCTTTCAGAGATGCTTTCATTCGCGCTCGGCCAATTCACGCTTAAATAAATAAAGGGCAGCCGTTGGAACAGTGCCCTTCATTCATAAAACAAAAATCCAGAAAGATTTTTATAATCCCAGCACGTCTTTCAGCGCTTTCTTCTGGGCGTCATCAAGACCCTTGATCTCATCGATGGCCGGGCCGTCATATTTCTTGCCGCGATTATCAGTGAAATTACCCCAGCCGGCTGCGCGCAGCAGCACCCAGGGCGCGATGCCCAGTTTCTCGGCAGCCTTATACGCCGCGTTGATCAGATCCTGGTGGGTCTTTGAGTGAAGCACTTCCAGCTGCTTCTTGATCGCTTGATCGGTCTGGAATGCTTTCAAGCTGTCCTGCGCGCCCTTGGTCACGCCGCCAGTAACAGGCTTGGGTTTTACCACAGGCTTCTTCACGCTGCTTTTCAAAGTGGGCTTGGCAGCCGCGGCACCCGATACTTTGGGAGCGGTCGTTTTGGCTGTCCCGCTGGCGGTGGTTTTAGCGGTGCTTTGTTTGCCCGTCTTGGAAACAGTCAAAAGACCTTTAAGTGCATCTAAAATTTTATCGGACTCTTTTTTGGGTTCAGTCATCTATTCCTCCGTTGGTTGATATAGATTTACTATAGCACACGCAAGCCGATTTTTCTACACGGATATGTTTTTTTATAAATTTAATATATTTGACGATCTGCTGCATTTTGTTATGATTTGAACAGAATAGGTAAGGAAATTTTCTAATTTGGAGAAAGCGTGAAAAGCTATCGCAAAGAAATCTGGGTGCAGGTGCCACAGCGCCGCGGGTTGATC
>CAZDUN010000041.1:2839-14635 GCA_964508615.1 uncultured Pelolinea sp.
TTCAACCTGCCCGGACGGCGCGGATTTGTCAACATTACTCCGCAGGTGGAGGAATGCTTGGGCGAGAGCGGCGTCCGCGAAGGGCTGTGCCTGGTGAACGCCATGAACATCACCGCCAGCGTGTTCATCAACGATGACGAAGAAGGGCTGCATCAGGACTTCGACAAATGGCTGGAAAAATTGGCGCCGCACGAACCGGTCTCCGGTTACTGGCACAACCTGACCGGCGAAGATAACGCCGACGCGCACCTCAAGCGCAGCGTGATGGGGCGCGAGGTGGTGATAGCCGTGACGAACGGCAAGCTGGACTTCGGCACCTGGGAGCAGATCTTTTATTTCGAGTTCGACGGCCAAAGGCGCAAGCACGTGCTGGTGAAGATTATCGGGGAATAGAATTTAACCACAGATGCACACAGATAAACACAGATTCTTTAAAATCAACTAGGCGCACTTTTTCCATAAATTTCGATCAATTTTCTCTATAAAACCAAATTTATGCAAGAATTGAAGTTGTTGGCGTATCTTTGCTTCAACATTCATATTATTTGGATATCTTTGCTTGAATTCATTCTTGAAGTCATAGATCCGTGTCGTTGAAAAATTACCATCTGGCAAATAATCATAAACCAGACGCATCCATCCATATAAATCCGACTGATTAATTCCAGGTCTTGGTAGATTTTTTTCTATGCTTTTAAATTCTCTAAAAGCTTTGGTTTCTTTTACTCGCTTACCTTTAGCTGATTCCGTATAAATCTCAGCATATTTTTCAATATATTCTCGATTTGGGATAATCCTATGCTTCGAGACCTTCAGTTGGTTAAAAATCCCAATCACATCTGAAAATTGTTCGTCAAAAACAGATTCTGATATCCCGATATTTATTTCAACATTTCTTTCCAATCCACCGATTGTTAAATTTGATGAGCCAACGATATATGTTGCCAATGAATTTTCTTTCTCGAATATGTACAATTTTGGGTGGTAAGTTGCAGTTCCTTCGAAATTTCCGGAAAGACAATAAATTTTCGAGTTATAGCCATTTTCAGAATAAGAAAACAATTCCCACAACGTATCAGGGTCTGTATTGTGAAAATCTAGACCGAGTAAAAATATTGCTTCTCCATTATTCTTAAAAAGGTTCAATAATGAATTTCTTATTCTTAATAACCCTGATATTTTAGCAAACGCTACCGCAAATTTAATTTTTTGCGAAATATTTATTAGATAGCTAAGTTCATCAGCCATCTTTATTTTCTGATTATCTATAATTTTGATATCCAAATTTCACCCCTACCCGATTTGCTTAATGCGTGGCGCAGGCGATGCAGGGGTCGAAGGCGCGCACCACGCGGCCGACGGCTTTTTCCAATTCCAGGTTGACACTGTCAGCGCTGATGTAGCGGTCAGCGGCCACGCGTAGAGCGCGTTCGATGGCCAGCATGTTGTGCACAGTGGGAATAATGAATTCGCCCAGGGCGATCTTGCCGTTTTCGATCACGTAGTGATGGATGAGCGGGCCGCGCGGCGCTTCCACCAGCCCCCAGCCTTCGCCGTCACGCGTCTCATAAGGAACATCCACCTCCCCCTTTGAAAAATCTTCTTCCAAAAGCTGGCTAGCCAATTCGATGGCGTACACCAGCTCGATCCCGCGGCACAGGTCGAACAGCAGGATGGGATGGGCTGGGTGGCCGAATTCGCTGCGCAGGCGGCGCATGTAAGCGTCCGCGCGGCGAATGCCCAGGCGGCGGGTCATGTTGGCGCGTGCCAGCGAATTAGCGCGCATGACGCCGCCCTGGTAGCTGGTGCGGCCGGCATAAGAGTAATCGGTTTCCTCGAATATCAATTCTTCGCGGAAAGCATCCGCGCTGAATTCGCGGCAGCACTCGCCGGCCGGCGTCATGACGCGGATGATGGAGGAGTTGTAGCGCGGGTTATCCCGCTCGGTTGAAGCAATGTAATAGGCCGGCTGGTCGTCGCCCCAGGTACCGATGCGTTCTTTCATCTTGAGCGAGATATCCCAATAATAATCGACCAGTTCGCAGGCGGTGGGCAGCGCAGCTTGCAGGCGCTGTTGGAAGGCGGCGGCTCTTCCATTATCAACGCTGCTGCTCACGCCGCCCACCACGGCTTTTACCGGGTGGATGAATTGTCCACCCGCCAATGTGATCAAATCGGTTCCCAGTTGGCGCACCATCAGCGCCCGCCGGGCAATGTTGAATTGCATGTCTTTATCGGCTTCCTCGTTATCCACGTGAAAGAGGCTTTCCACACCTAAACGGTCGGGCATGGTGAAGACGAACAGCGAGGTGGCCTGGTTCTGGATGAGCTGGCCTAACAACAGTAATTCACGGATATGGCTGGCCAGCGGGGGCGGCTGCACGCCGTAGGCGTTCTCCAGCGCTTTTACCGAAGCCACGTGGTGAGCGGTCGAACAGACGCCGCAGATGCGCGGCACGATCACCGGCATTTGATCGGCAGGCACGCCCTTGACCATCAGGCTGAACCCGCGCTTTTCCATCGCCTGGAAGCGGGTGGAGATCACTCTGCCAGCCTGCACTTCGATCTCTACGCGGGCGTGGCCTTCAATGCGGGAGAGGGGAAAGGTCAGCGTGGTCATCAGAGCACTTTCTCCTTGGGGCGCGGCGGCTTGCCTGTGCCGGCGTAATCGGAAAACTGGAACAGAAAAAGCGCCAGCTGCGGTGAAAGCAGCGCCTCGCGCAGTTCTTCAGGCGGCACATCCGTCAGCGCGCCGATCACGCGCTGGATGCTCTCCAGCCAGGCTTGCGAATCCTTTTCGATCAGCGCGTCGGATGGCCCGCGGCAGCCCACGCAAGGGTGGCCGGGGCGCGTGCATAATGCCCGGCAGCCGCCGCGCGTGGAGGATCCCACGCACAGGTAGCCCTGGTTGATCAGGCAGATATCCGGCAGCACCTCTCCCTTTTGAAACCCGGTCAGGTGAGCGGGCCGCATATCTTTCAATTTCTTGCGCCCGCATTCCTGGCAGACGTTCATGGAAGCATTAAAATCCGCGGGCTGCAGTAAGGCCGCCATGAACAGTTCAGGAGTAGGCGGGCAGCCCGGCAGGTACAGGTCAACATCGATGAACGCGTCCACCGGCTGGCTTTTGGGAAGCATACGCGGCAGGTCATGCCGTTCGGTTTGCGAAAGGAACAGTTCGCGCACTTCGTCGCGGTTGCCCAGGTTGGCCACCCCGCCAGAGATGGCGCAGGTGCCCACCGCCACGATCCTTTTGGCACGCCTGACTGCCTGGCGCAGGTTATGCAGGTCCTCATCCGAGCGCACGCCGCCCGAGATCAGCAGCACATCCACCTCCGGCACGTCATAAGCCGAGGTCACCAGCGGCATGAACGCCAGGTCGAATTTCTCGATCCACTCGCCGGCATTCAATAAAGAAACTTCGCAGCCGGCGCAGCCGGATAATTGCAGAACGGCGAAACGGGGAGGTTGGATGCTACCCAATTGATGCTCCTTGAAATATCAATTCTAGTATACACCGTTGAGGCTGGGTCGAGGAAAAATCCATTCCTGGCATGCCTTTTGCAACATATATTATGCGCCTCAGGCTGTTATCTGCCTGGGGTCGAGGAGCATGCATGCGAACCTTTTTGTTTAAGACATTCTGCCTGCTGATCGCCATCACGGCGGTTTTCGCCTGGCTCCAATCGGGCGGCAACATGCTGGCTGGTTCTTCTGTCCTGGGTATGGACGATTCCGGCGGCTGGCTGGCCAGCCACAGTCAGGACAGCAAGGCTTTCGACCTGCTGGAATCCATTGAGACGGGCATGCTGCGCGTGGAACTGCCCTGGAACGAGGTGGAACTTTCGCCCGGCGCGTTCGTCTGGTCCTATCAGAATGAATCCGGTTACATGGATTATGACCAGCTTTTCGCGCGCTTGGAAAAGCGCGGCATCCAACCGCTGGTGGTGCTCAGCGGCGGACCGGCTTTTCTCAGCCATCTCTACCCGCAGCAGCCAGTTTCCAGCCAGAGCCTGCTGGAGAACTGGCAGAACTACGTCAGCGCGGCGGTCAACCAATTCGGCGACCAGGTGGATTACTGGCAGCTCGGCGGGGTGATCAATGACCCGTCCTATTGGGGCAGCCTGCTATTCCCCGCCGCGGATGCCGATCCGCAAGCCGATGCTGATTTGGAATTGTATGCCCAGATGCTGAAAAGCGCGTACAGTATCATCAAATCCGCTTCCGCCAGCGATATGGTTGTGCTGGGTGAGCTGGAATTGGGCGGCGATTGCGCCGAGCATCCGCTCTTTTATTTGCAAAATCTGAACGAGCAGGAAGCCTGGTACGCCTTCGACGTGGCGGCTGTGCGCCTGCCTGCGCTGCAAGCAGAACCGGAAAGCGCCGTGGTGGATGAATGCGGTTTTCAAGCGCAGCAGGCCAGCGGCGTTGCCATGGCAGACGCGCTGCAGGCTATCAATGATTTTATGGATGAAACCGGTCAAAAGAGCCTGTGGGTGAACAATCTGAGCTTCTCCCGCGACATCCTGACCGCCAAGGCGGCTGAACGGATGACCTTGCCGGAAGTGGTGGAATCCGATTACCTGGCGCGCGCCAGCGGCTTGCTGCTGGCATACGGCGGGGCGGATAAGGTTTTCTGGAATTACCAGCCGCAATCCGGCCAGCCGGCGGTCATCGCGCTGCAGTGCTTTGCCAACTTGTCCAAAACACTGAGCGTCAATATCAGCAGTCGCGCGGCAGCCATTTCACCGGAATTTAATATCCTGCGCTTCCGCAGCGGCGGCAAACTTGCCATAATGGCATGGCGCGTGCAGGGTGGAGATGAAGCCCAGCCCCTGGTCATCCCGGAAGTGGAAGGGTACAAATTGACCGCTTTCTCCTCCGATGCTGAATCCCTGAAAAGCAGCAAAGGCGTCAAGATGAGCGTAGACGCCGGCGGGAGCACGGCGCTGATGGTGAGCGAGCGCCCGGTGCTGATCAGCGGGCGGCCAGGAAACCTGAAATTGTCATTGACCGCGATGCTGGCAGACAGCACGCAGCAGGTTGGCCAGACGCTGCAAGCCAGGCTGACCGCCTGGGCGCAGGCGCAGAAAGTGAAAGCTGCTGATCAAGTGGGCAACTGGGTCGCCAGGCAGCAAGCCAGCCTGCTGGATATGCTGCGCGACAGCTTCCAGCAATGGCTGCGCCAAAGCCTGGGGCTCGCAAAGCAGTAAAATAAGTTAGAGGAGAAACCATGAAAACGAAAAACCTGCGGACGCTTATGCTTTCTGTGTTGATTCTTTCGATGCTGGCAGCCTGCCAGGCAGTTCCCACTGCGACCAAAGCCAAAACGCCGATAGCGGTAATCAGCAGCCAGAATGCCGCCCAATTGACAGCAGCGCAGCAGGCCGCCGGAAACGGCAGCCTGAACGACCTGGTGTGGGCGCTTGACGGCACTGCTTTACTGTCTGTAAACGGCAGCGGCGCTGTGCGTTATAGTTCCGCGGACCTTGAAGTTCAGGAGACTTTTTCTTTCGATCATCCGGCCGCGCTGTACGCCGCATCGCCCGACGGAAAAACGCTGGCTTTCTCGGAAGACAGCTATAACATCTACCTGGTTAACATGGAAGTGACACAGAACGCCTGCACGATCTACTCGCCCGCCATGCTGGGCAATATTGAATTCTCACTGGACGGTAAATCACTGCTGGGCACGTCTATTGAAGAAATCCTGGTAACGCTTTGGGATGCCGCCAGCGGCGCGCAGCTGCAGACCATCAGCGGGTTCGAAACCGCCGCGCCGGTGTACACGGCAAAATTTGGCGAGGACGGAAAAAGCATCATCTGGATTTCGCGCGGCAGCGTGCAGCTCAGCGAGATTGCCAGCCAGGAGCTTGGTCCGGTCATGAGCCACGAGGACTTCGTGGTCAGCGCCGCCCTCTCCCCGGATGGCAGCCTGCTGGCTTCCGCCGCGGCGGGCACGGTCAACGGTAATTTCATGCCGGTGATTGAGCTGTGGGATACCGCAAGCGGCAAAGTCAGCGCCACGCTGACCTATCCGGAGGCGTTCAACGCGCTGGCTTTCTCGCCCGATGGCAGCCTGTTGGCGGCCGCTTCCGGCAGTAAATTAATCTTCTGGGAAACCGCCAGCCATGACCAGGTTGCTGAGCTCGCGGGCGGGGAAGAGGATATCTTCGACCTGGCGTTTTCGCCGGACGGGACCGCGCTGGCCACATCCGGGTCGACCGGAACGGTCACACTCTGGAAAGTAAAATAGATATTCTATAAACTTGATACTAAACGCGTTGGCTTCGATAAACTCAGCCAACGCGTTTTTTTATTTTTCAGGCAGGAATCAAAATCTATAAATCATATTCTCTTATAACAACATGTGCGATAGAACAATGCGCAGGCCGGTCAGGATCAGCACCAGGCCGCCGATGATCTCCACGCGCCTGCCGAAGCGCTGGTTGAGGCGCTTGCCGCCCAGCAATCCAGCCACTGACATCAACAGGGAGACCAATCCGATGACCAGGCTGGCATGCAGCACATTCGCGCGCAGCAAGGCCAGCGAAAGACCCACCCCCAACGCGTCGATGCTGGTGGCGATGGAAAGCATCACCAGAGTGCTTCCGCGCGTAGGATCCGCGCAGCCATTGAGCGGAGAAGCCCCTTCTTTCGAGTAGCCTTCAACGATCATGCGCCCGCCAATCCAGCCCAATAGCGCCAGGGCGATCCAATGATCAAAATCGGCGATCAGGGTCACAACCGTGCTGCCTAAGAGCCAGCCCAATAAAGTCATGACGCCCTGGAACAGGCCGAAATGAAAAGAAACCCGGAAAATGGAGCGGTGGTTTTGCGGCGCCGGCGAGGAGCCGATGCAAATCGAAACTGCGAAACAATCCATCGCCAGGCCGACAGCAATAACGAGGAGCATCCAGGAATCATTCATAGTATTTTCTTAACCAGTCTGTGATTTTTGACAGTTTTCTAACGGTTGAATTTTACCACCCTCGATTTAGCAGCGCAGTTTACTGGCAGGCTCGCAGCCCGCAGCATCAATCCTCCCTAAATTACGCGAACTGATCTATAACTTTTCGAGGAGATCCAGGGCGTTTTGATAAAAAGCGATGCATTCGCGCCGGGCAGCTTCGTCCGGCAGGTTTTCCTGGTGAAAAGCGAATACGGTCTTCTCCCCTGCCGGCATGACCCTGACCTGCAGGATAGCCGGGTGCGTGTACCCGCGCGGCTGCCACTGCATGCGCATATGTGAACCGGGTTTGAAGACGGTGATCTTGCAGCAAGCGCCGTCCGGCAGGGTAAATTCTGCCCCGCTCTCAAGAGGAACCGCGGGTACAGCGCCCAGCCAGGCGCGCAATGCGGGCGGAGAAAGCAAAACCTCCCAGGCTTTGAGAGGCTCAATCGGCAGCGTGCGGCGGGCGCCTGCCTGCCAGCCTGAAGCGCGGGCCAATCCGGTTGGGCGTTCAGTCATAGTCATTCACCATGGGATCATAGATATCGCGGCCGGTACGCGCATGGAATACAGATGGCTCGGCGATCATCAAGGATTCATCCATCCTCAGCCAATGGCTGAAATCCCATCCGGCCAGCAGGTTGCGGAAAGCATGGCGGGAATTCAAGCTGAACTTGGCCAGAATATGGCGCACGTGCGTCTTGATCGTTTCAGGCGAAAGCACCAGGCGCGCGGCGATCTGGCGGCCGGTCATGCCGGCGCAAACCAGGGCAGCCACCTGTTTCTCGCGCTGGGAAAGCGACTCCCAGGATCGGTGGGTGTTATCCTGCCTGCGCCTTAAATGCAGCGCCTGGCGCAGCAGCGCCAGGATCATTTCTTCCTGCGCGCAGCCCTGGTCTTCCGCTAATACCCGTACTTGTTCAAGTACAGCTTCGTCGGGGGGCGTTTGCCCATGTGACAGGTTGGAAATAACCTCACAATTACAAAGATTATCCATCGTGTTCATGTATCCCATTATATAGAATTATTGTTCTATTGTCAATAGGAGATAGCCTTAAAAATAAAGAAAGCCGGTGAAGCGGTATTCTCCGGCTTTCCTGTCCGGCCGCCGGTCGAGGCGACCTGAATGGGTTTTCACCCGGAAGTTTTACAAATTCACCTTACTCCTTGGAAAGGATGTAATACCACTTGTTGGAATAAGCGGCATTCGCGAACCAACCCCGCACGTAGCGCGGCTGGTAGGAGCGCTGTTTGAGGTGATAAAGCAAAATGGAGGGCGCGTACTCGTGGAATTTCGTATTGAACACTTCTTTATAGAAAGTATCACGTTCGACCGGATCGACGATCTGCACGCCTTCCGTGACGATATCACAGAACGCCTGCCGGTCCTCCTCCGGGAATCCTTGCTTGAAGGGGTAATAGCTGCAGGTAAAGATGGAGGCCCAGTTGTGCGCATCGTAGTAATCGCTGATCCAACCGACCACAAAGATGGGGATCTTCTGGGCATTGATGGAGCGCAGGAAAGCCGCCCAGGGCAGCCCGACCACTTCCACCACGTACTGTTCGCCGGCTTCCTGCATGCCCGCCTGCATAATTTCGGCGATGGTCTGGCGCAAGGTGTTGCCAACGTTATAGACAGCCGAGAAACGGAAACCCACATCGCTCATTTTCTGCGGTTCGCAGGCTTCGGCGGCTGCGCGCAGCTCGGCGGCTTGCGCGGCGGTTTTTTCAGCGGCAGCTTGCAATTCCTGCAAAGTCGCAGCCGGTTCAGCGCCTTCAGCGGGTGCTTCAACCGGTTCGGCATACGCTTCCACCGCTTTCTGAGCGTCCGCAGCGGCGGCTTCGGCAGCATCCGCGTCGCGCTCGGCTTCCGTGCAGGTGGTCCAGAACGAATTGGCCAACTCCTCTTTGCACTTTTCAATATCATAAGTGAACTGGGCTGTGTTCTCGTCGTAGCCGGACATGCCAGGCAGCATCAAAGTCGGCGCTTTGACCGCCTCACCCAGCAGGACCTGATCGGCGTAGGACTCATAATCGAAACAATAGTTGAACGCGCGCCGCACCGCCGAGTCGGAGAAAAAGTCGGCCGGGATGCCATCGCCATCCAGGTGTCCGGAACCGAGGAAGTTGTTGCCGCCCTCGATGTTGACGTTCTGGCTGAAGCCGATATCCGTGCGGGTATTGATCGCCAGAATATCGGGATATTTGACAAACGGTTGAGCCGCGTCCATCTCCGCCAGCGGTTCGCCGGCCAGGTAGCTATCATAGGTTTGAGTGGCGCCCACGTACTCATCCAGGATCGGCCAATCTTCGGTCGAGCCAACCTGCAGGTTATCCGCATCGCCCGCCAGGGTCATGGCCAGCCGCGTGGAAAACTCGTCCACGCGCTTGATCAATACCCGTTTCAGTTGCGGCGCGCCGGTGGGCATGCCTTCCCACATCGGTTCAGTCACCCAGTAATCCTCATTGGCTGTCATGACGATCTCTTCGCCCTGCGTCCAATGATCTAGTTTGTATGGGCCGGTGCCCATGGCAGACACGCCCGTTGGATATTTATTCAGTTCTTCCACCGGCAGGGAATACCACTTCTGCCAGGTGGCGCAATCGCCATCCCAGCCGCCGTTGGCTCCCACCCAGGCTTGGCTCTGGATGCTGCCCCAGTACCCCAGGAAAGTCGCCAGGAAAGGCGCCCAGGGCTGCGCCAGATGGAAGGTAACTGTGTTGGTTTCGGGGTCAGCAACCACCTTGGATTTCACCAATTCGCAAACCTCGACCAGTTTCTCGGCCGGGTACGCCGCCACTGCTTCACGGTCGTCATAAGGCGGATTCTCAGGATCGAGGATCTCGCTGATGTCAATCAAACCAGCTCCGAAGAGCGGCTCCACCCACATCCACTGCGGTGAATTCGTGCCGCCAGCCAGGATGTTGCGGTACCAGCTGAAGGCCACATCATCCACAGTCATATCCGAGCCATCGTGAAATTTCACGCCCTGGCGGATCTTGAAAGTATAGGTCAGACCGTCAGCTGAAATCCCGCCGTTTTCCAAGGACGGCACTTCCGTGGCAAGCCATGGCACGAATTCCGTTACAGAATCTTTCTTGTACCAGAGCAGGCGGTCATAGACATTCTCGATGATCTCGCCGCCGGCATTCTCGTAAGCGTAGACGATATCCAACGTGTCCGGTTCTCCGAATAACGTCTCCACCCAGGTGGTGGGATCCTTGGACGTCGTCATGGCGCCCGCCCCGCCGGATTGAGCAGCCCCCGGGCCGCAAGCCCCGATCAGCATCGCCAGGATGCTGGCCGCGCTGATCAACGATAACCATTTGGTATGCATATTCTTCCTCCTGGAAAATGAGTATTAATTCTTTATCCCCGGCATGCAGAGGCATACCCGATCCGCCAGATGTGGAGGGATAACCATAATTTAAAAGAAAAAAACAGGCATTGCATCCAATGCCTGGGGGATTTATGGATAGGACGATTATCCTACGCGGGGATTGGTCATCTGACCAACTTGTTGCGCAGGGCAAAAGCCACCGCTTCGGCGCGGTTGGCAACGCCCAATTTCGCCAGAATATTGCTGACATGCGCGCGGGCGGTTGAACGGCTAATGAACAACTTGCGGGCGATATCCGGGTTGCTGCCGCCCTCCACCATCAGCTTTAAAACTTCTTTTTCACGAATGGTCAGCGCCTCAAAAGATTCGCGCTTTTTTTCCCGCATGACCAGATCGAAGGTAACCTCGGGCGCCAGGGTGGGTTTTCCAGCGGCAGCGGAACGGATGGCAGCCGATAAATCTTCCGCCCCGACATTCTTCAGCAGGTAGCTGATGGCGCCTTCGCGCAATGCTTCCTTCACCAAATCAGGTTCCTGAAAACTGGTCAGCGCGATGATTTTGATTTGCGGGTCATTCAAGCGCAATTCACGGATGGCCTCGATGCCGCCAACTTCAGGCATGACCAAATCCATGAGAACCACCTGGGGTTGGACGCGCTTGCATAATTCGAGCACCTGCGAGCCATCACATGCCTCCCCGACGATGCGCATATCTTCTTGAACAGACAGGCAAGCGGTTAAACCCTTTCGCACGACCTCATGGTCATCCACCACCACTACCCTGATCACATCAGCATCCGCCATCTTGCAGCCCTTTCCAAATGAGTTTCACATGCGTGCCAGAACCCGGCGCTGATTCGATCATCAGGTCAGCGCCGATGCCCTGGGCGCGTTCGGCCATATCGCGAATGCCAAAATGCGCGCCAGATACTATTAAAGGATTGAAACCATTTCCATCATCTTCGATGATTAATTCCAGTTTTATAAAGACCTTGTCATTGCGTCTATACTGCCTGGTTGTCAATTGCACATGCACGTAATCGGCTTTCGCGTGTTTTATTATATTCGTTAACGTTTCCTGCGTGATGCGGTAGACTTGCAGATGAACTTCATCCGGCAGGCGGACTGTATCCTTGATATCCAGGTTCACGCGCGCCTCGGTCCTGCCCCTGACCGTATCAGCCATTTGTTCGAATAAATCCGCAAGGGGAATCTCAGAAATCACCGCCGGACGCAATTCCAGCAGTAGCGCGCGCATCTCGGCCAGGGCGCTCTTGTTCAACTTTTGCAAATCGGTCAAATTGCGTTCACCGGCACGAATGTCTTTTTTCCATACGCGCGGCAGTGATTCCGCGATCAGGTTGGCTGAGAACAGCGTCTGCGTGATGGCATCGTGCAGGTCGCGCGCGATGCGGTTGCGTTCTTCCACAACCGCCATTTCCTCAGCGCTGGCGCGCAGGTTGGCATTTTCCAAGGCCAGTCCAGCCTGGTCAGCCAACGAACG
>CAZDUN010000041.1:14645-14877 GCA_964508615.1 uncultured Pelolinea sp.
AGCAGATCCTGGTCATCCACATTGAATCGGCTCGACCTTCTTTCCAGCACTGCCAGCGCGCCCAGGGCTTTATTCATCGAGTAAATCGGAGCGACCTGAAAATAGAATTGCTCATCCGCCAGATATTTTTCCAGTTTGCTTCCCGCGGCGGTTCGAAAGACCGACTTCGAGCGGGCGGTTTGCTGCGCCCATTGGCGCACTTCGGATTTCAATGCGTCACGCGTAACCGGAT
>CAZDUN010000042.1:0-5289 GCA_964508615.1 uncultured Pelolinea sp.
AAGAAGTCATCCTCAGAAATTTCAAGGATTTTTTTAAAATAACCGACAAAATATAATTCTTTTTGTGTTAGATCCAAATCCATTAATCCCATTGCAGATATTTGAACAACAAACATTTCAATAAGGTAAGGACTATCTTTAATAAAACTTGAAATTCTTTTTATAGATTCTGTAGGTTTTTTCAATCGATTCATTTGTAAATCTTGAAGAAACCTTCGATTTGATTCCTCAATCTCTGGAATTGAAAAGTCCCAAAACACCATAAATAACTTTACTGCTGAATCTGCGAACATAACCTTATTTGAAATATTAATATCACCTGCTAGCATTTCCATTGTTCGCATGATATTGAGAAAATCAACACCGAATTGGATTTTTTCTTCCATATTAATCCATTACAAATCCTGTCTTCCCGCCAACGCGCGCAGCAGCGTGCCCTGGTCGGCGTATTCCAAATCGCCGCCCACAGGCAGGCCGCGCGCCAGGCGCGTCAGCTTGACCGGGTAAACCTCCAGGCGCTGGCGCAGGTAGAGCGCGGTGGCGTCGCCTTCCATGCTGGGGTTGGTGGCGACGATGATCTCCTTGATCCCGCCGGCCTTCACGCGCTCCTCCAGCTCGGCGACGCGCAGGTTTTCCGGACCGATGCCCTCGATGGGCGAAAGCGCGCCGTGCAGCACATGGTAGCGCCCCAGGAAAGCGGCCGTGCGCTCCAGCGCCAGTACGTCCATGGGGTCTTCCACCACGCAGATCTGGCCGTTGTTGCGTTCTGCAGCGGCGCAAATCTCGCAGGTGTCGCGCCCAGCGGCCGTGATATTGAAGCAGGTCTTGCACAGCGCCGTGGCGGTTTTGATATCCTTGAGCGCCTCGGACAGGTCGGCCGAGACCTCAGCCGGCGCGCGCAGCAGGTAAAAAGCCAGGCGCGAGGCGGTCTTGGGGCCGATGCCGGGCAGGCGTTCGAGCGCCAGGATCAATTTTTCGAGGGGTTCAGGCAGGATGGCCATGACAGACTATTTCCCTCCAGACCTTTATCCCAAACCGCCCAACCCGCCGCTGAGCGGGCCGAGCTTTTTGGCCATCAGCTTGCGGGATTTATCCAGCGCGTCGTTGAACGCCAGCATGACCAGCGCTTGCAGGTTCTCGGTTTTCATTTCACGCACTTTCTCATCGTCCAGGCGCACGGCGGTGCATTTCTGCGCGCCGGTCACCACCACTTCGACCGCGCCGCCGCCAGCGGAAGCGGTAACGGTTTCTTTTTCCAGTTCCTTCTGGGCTTTCTTGAGCTGAGCCTGCATCTCCTGCAATTGTTTCAGCATGCCGGCGTTGCCGCCCATCATATTCTTCATCATGGTTCCCTCACCTGATCTTCATCATTTCCGTTTTTCGTGATCTTGCCGCCCAGCGAGAGGGCTGTGCCCACCATGCCTTCGCGGTCAATACCGTCAGGGATGGCAGCGTCTTCTTTGCCCGCCACGCGGCAGTCGATTTGCGCATCGATGCCGGTCACCTGGCGGATGGCCTTGCGGGCATTCTCCTGGTTGTGGCCGTTCTCCATTTTGGAGCGCAGCAATTCGCTGGAAAAACCCAAAACCAACCTGCCCTTGCGCGCGGTCACCGAGCGGCAGGAGTTGAGCAGCGCGCCGGTCTCGGCGGAAAGCTCCTTGGCCGCCGCGCGGATCTCTTTCCAGGCGTCGTTGACGCGCGCCAGGTCGCCCTCGGCAGCCGGCGGCGAGGGTTGTTCCACTGCTGCGGCAGCCTGTGGATGCGCCTCTTCCGGTTTTACTGCTTCGGCGGCCTGCGTCGAGCGCGGTTCAGCTTCTTTTTCAGGTTTTTCTTCGACGGATGCGGCTGGCTGTTCAGGTTTGGCCGCTGCTGCCCGCGCTGCTTGGGCGGGCTGCGCTTTCTGCGCGTGGCTTTCAGTTGCTTTTTCGGATTCTTTAAATGCTGGTTTCAGCGCCTGTTTCTGCGGCTGTGGTTCCGCCCTTTTTTCCGGCGGTTTCACTTCCATTTCAGGTTCAGCCGCCAGGCGCGTGAGCGCCAGCTCGAGCTGCAAACCCGGCTGCCAACCCAGGCTGGCTTGCTGGGCGACGCGATCGAAGGCGTTAACAGCCGCCAGTAGTTTCTCGAGCGTGAAGCGCTCGGCCGCGGCCTTTAATTTTTCAATTTCCTCGGGGGCAGCCTCCAACTGGGCGGCGTTGCCCAGGCGCACCATCAGCACGGCGCGCAGCGCGTCCACCATCTGGCGCGCGAATTGGCGCGGGTCGCTGCCGCCATCCAGTGCCTGCCCCACCAGGGCGATGCCGCGGCCTGTATCATCGGCCAAAATCGCATCGATCAGTTCGTAAACGCTCTGGCCGGCGGCCGTTCCCAGCACTTGCTGGGTCAGCTCCAGGGTAACCTCGCCGCCGGTGGAAGCCAGTTGGTCAAGCAGCGAGATAGCGTCGCGCATGCTGCCGGTGGCCTGGCGGGCGATGGCCGTGAGGGCGGCCGGCTGCACCTGCAGCCCTTCTTTTTCGGCAATTTCTTTCAGAAGCGCCTGGATGAAATTCAGCGGGATGCGGCGGAACTCATGGCGCTGGCAGCGCGAGAGCACCGTGGCGGGAATCTTGTGCACCTCGGTGGTGGCCAGCACGAAGATGGCGTGCGCGGGTGGTTCTTCCAGAGTTTTTAACAGCGCGTTAAAAGCCGCGTTGGAAAGCATGTGTACTTCATCGATGATATAGACCTTGTAGCGGCCGCGCGTGGGCGAGAAGTTGATCTTCTCGCGCAGATCGCGCACGTCATCCACGCTGGTGTTGGAAGCCGCGTCGATCTCGATCAGGTCCAGAAAGCGGCCCTGGTTGATCTCGCGGCAGTGATCGCACTCGTTGCAGGGGCGCGCGGCCTGGTCTTGCGCCAGGCAGTTGACCGCCTTGGCAATGATGCGCGCGGTGGTGGTTTTACCGGTGCCGCGCGGACCGGAGAACAGGTAAGCGTGCGCCAGGTTGCCCTGCGCCAGCGCGCTGCGCAGCGTGCGCACCACGTGCTCCTGCCCGATCACCTCATCCCAGCCCTGCGGGCGCCATTTGCGATAATAAGCTTGCGACATAAGCGTTCGTTATCCTTGATTGTATTAATTTACCTGCCTGAATTATAAAGGAGGTCTCCGCATTTGCGCCCCAAAAAGGCGTTTTTCTCACCCGAAAATGCGCCGGTGATACAATTGCCGGCAAGCGAGAAGCAAGCATGCCTTACCTGATCGACGGACACAACCTGATCCCGCACGTACGCGGGCTGAGCCTGGCGCAGCTGGATGACGAACAGGCGCTGATCACGCGCCTGGAGGCCTATTTTCAGCGCGCGCGTAAACAGGCAGTGGTGTATTTTGACCGCGCGCAGATCGGGGGCGCTGATCAACGCTGCGCTTTTCTGCAAGTGCATTTCGTGCGCGCGCCCGCCATCGCCGACACGGCTATCCTGCGGCATCTGCGGCGGCTGGGCGGCGAGGCGCGCAACTGGGTGGTGGTCAGTTCAGACGGCGAGGTGCGGCGCGGTGCGCTGAAAGCCGGCGCGCGCGCCATGAGCAGCGCGGCCTTCGCCAAATCGCTGGAAAAACCAGCGGAAGAGCAAGCGGACGAGGCAGGGGATGCAACCCATGCGGCAGAAAATGACGACCTGGCCGGCTGGCTCGAGCTGTTCAAGCGCAAACCCTGAAAAGTTTTACATTATGTTAATACCCTCGAGCGCAATTATGGTATATTATGCCCTCGTGGTATCAAGGCCCTCAAAGCCGAGATGCCCTTTTTCCGCCAGAATGTTGCCAGAGCGCCCCTCCTCGCGCTGGTAATCCTAATGGTAACTGGTGGGAATCCCTCCCTTGGACCGCCGGTTTAGGCCGGCGGTCAGTTTTTAAGGGTTTGCGCCAAAAGCGCGGGATGCTATAATAAATGCGCATTGCCCCAGTGGCTCAAATGGATAGAGCGAGGCACTCCTAACGCCTAGGTTGTGGGTTCGAGTCCTACCTGGGGCACTTGCTTTTACCTAAACCAAATCACCCTGGTGTTCAGGGTGCCCGATCGTAATCATCATTTACCCAGGTATTTATAGAAAAGAGCAACTTCCGCTGCCCCGCTGATTGATTGAAAGCCTGCCTGGGACAGCGTTACTTTAATCATTTATTAACCATGCTTTGATTTACAAACCATCCCTTGTGATATAAAATTATTCATACGCTTGTCGAGATTTGAACTGATCAACGATAGATGGTTTCAAGGGAAGAGGCAGGATGCAGAATAAGCGGGTTTTCATCCTGGCGTCCATCGCGTTCACTCTCTGGGCAATGATCTTCATCGCAAATTCCTCCTTCATCGCGGTCAACGGGGAACGCTATTTTTCATTGTTCGATGACGCCATGATCTCCATGCGCTACGCATGGAATTTTACGCACGGCAGCGGGCTGGTTTTCAACCCCGGGGAGCCGGTGGAAGGCTACACCAATTTGTTGATGGTGTTGGTGATGTCCGCTTTCACCGGCGTGTTCGGCGCAAAGCTGGCGGTGCTGGGGGTGCAGGTGCTGGGCATTTTCATCATGCTGGGTATCGCTTTTCTCAGCCTGGCAATTGTTGAAAAAGTGCCGGATAAAAAGGTGGCCGCTTTCATCGGCCTGCCGGTATTCCTGCTGGTACTCTTCTATTATCCATTGAATTACTGGTCGCTGATGGGCATGGAAACCGGGCTGCTGACGCTGCTGGTGCTGGCAGCCTACCTTTTCATGCTGAAATACGCGGGGGATGGCCAGGAAAAACACCTGGCTGCCAGCGGTCTTTTGATGGGACTGGCAGGCATCACCCGCCCGGATATCGCCGTGCTGGTGCTGCCGCTGGCATTTTTTCTACTGCTGCGCGAGCGTAGAAATGGTTTTTGGAAAACAATCAAAACTTTCGCTTTGTTCGGTGTGAGCTGCGCGCTGATCCCAGCCGGCCAGTTCGCTTTCCGCCTGGCCTATTACGGCCGTCTTTTCCCCAACACCTATTACCTGAAGCTGACCGGCCTGAGCGCCGGCCTGCGCTTGAAGAAAGGCTTCGATTTCATCCTGACCTATGTCTTCGAGACCCTGCCGCTGTGGCTGCTGGCGGCCAGCGGCCTGCTGTTCAACTATTCCAAGGAGCGGCTGCTGTTTTTCAGCAGCATGGCGCTGCTGGTGGCTTACCAGGTATGGACGGGCGGGGACGCCTGGTATTACTGGCGCTTCATGTCGCCGGGCATGCCGCTGCTGATCAGCCTGGCGGGGGAGGAATTGTGGGCGGCTGCGCC
>CAZDUN010000042.1:5299-10000 GCA_964508615.1 uncultured Pelolinea sp.
GGCCGCTGCGCCGATGGTCTCGACACTGTTCTATACGCCCGCCATCCAGGGTTACATCGAGCGCCGCCCAATCTGGTCGGCGCTGCGCGACAGCCGCGCGATCCGGCGCGTGAGCGGATCGCTGCTGTTCTTCGCCGGGCTGGGGCTGCTGGTGTTTTCCATCCTGCCCAAGGTGTTCGGATTGGGCAAGAGCGGTTTCGGCCTGGTGCAGCAAACCGGCGCGGTTGTGGCGGTGTTCCTGATCGTGATCGGCATCTTCATCAGCGTGCCGGCTGGGCGTAAAAAGGAGCACGCTGTTCACCGGACTTTCCTGGCGGTGCTGCTGATCGCTTATCTGATGATGAATTACCGCTTCCTGGACCAAGTTTTCTTCCAGAACAAACCCTACCAAGTCAACTCCAACCTCAGCAACGTCAATAGCGCCATCGTGCTGGATGAACTGACCACCTCAGAAGCCACAATCGGCGTGTTTTGGGCCGGCGCCCTGCCCTATTACAGCCAGCGCTACACCATCGATTACCTGGGAAAATCCGACCCGTACATCGCGGCGCTGCCGCCGGACACCACCTCGGAGGTCAGCGGCCTGCCCGGGCATAACAAGTACGACCTGGTCTATTCCATCCAGCAATTGCAACCCACCTATTCAGCCGGGTTCAAATGGGGCGCGCAGGACCTTACGGCATGGCGCGAGGAGCATTACCGTGAAGTGACCTACAAGGGCATCACCTTGTACCTGCTGAAAGATTCGCCCGCCGTGCGCTGGGAATTGATCGATAACCCGTGACCCAGCGCTTCATTGCGCGGTTGGGCTGGCCTGCCCAAAGCTCGCGGAAAAGCGCACAGACCCCGGCGCGCCGACCACGGCCATGACCTGCATCTCGGGCAGCAAATCCGGGCGCGACAGCAAAATGACCGCGCTGCCGTTGCGATAATCCCCTAACCCATCCGGATCCTCCAGGGGAATATAGTAACGGCTGCTAATGCCGTCCAGAATGTAGAAGGACATGCGCGCGTAATCCAGCGTGCCGTAATACAGGTTCGGGCGGGCGGCGTAACCGTAACCGGCGCGGAAGTAGCGCGGATAAAGCAGCTCACCGCTGCTTACAAAGGAATCTTCTGAAAGACACATCTCGCGCAATTCGGTTTCGGTCAATGGAGACGTCTCTTCATCCAGCAGGTCCGCCAATTGCCCGCAAAGCGCGTCGCGCGTCTCAGGGGCGCTGTCTTTTATAAATGCCTCGCGGATGGGGATGAGCGCGCCGATGAAAATGAACAGCAGCGCCAGCAGCGCTTCCGGCAGGCGCTGCCCTCCCACTGTCCAGCCCAGCTTGTCATCGCTATGCGCAATCGCTTCCGCAGAAGCGGCCCAGCCGATGCGGCCGGCGGCCAATTGGCATAGAAAGATAAAACCCTCCAGATAAAATAAATAAAAAATCCAGTCCACCGGCATGATGAAACGCCAGCCGGAAAAGCGGAAAAGGGCCGAACTGAGGCTGATGCACGTAAAAAAGCCGAGAAGCGCCAGCAAAACGCGCGCGTCCCGCCGCCACAAGCGCGCGATGCCCAGCGCGAACAGCAGCGCATTCAGGCATGCCAGCAAATCGTTGAGCGGATGGCGATAATCGCCCAGCTCCGCCCAAAAATTAGCGCGGATGCCGGTCAGGTCCTGCAACGGAATAGAAGCATTGAACCTCAGCGGGAATTGCAGAAAGGCGGACAGCAGGTTGCGAAAGAAATTGTTAGCGATTCCGGTCAGCAGCTTGGAATCCGCCGCGCCGAGCGCAGACAATAAGCCGCTCCGGGGCAGGCTGCCGCCAGCCGCTGCTTCACCGGCTTCCTCCATCTCGCCGATGTCGCTCAAGGCGTAGCTGGAAGCGAACTTGTTCATGTAATCCGGGGCGTCGAACCAGAAATAGCGCCCCACCGCGTAGTTGCGCGCCAGCAAGGGCAGGATGGTCAGCAGCAGCACCAGCAGGATCACCCCGAATGAGGCCAGCATGCGCTTCCAGTTCCTTTGCCCCCAATGCCGCAGCAGCGCCAGCAGGGCAAAGAACGGCAGCAGGATGAGAGACTGGGGCCGCAGCAGGCAATTAAGCGCCAGCAGCCCGCCGATCAGAATGAGTGTCAAAACGCGCTCACGCTCCTGTTGCAGCCAGCGGATGGTAACGCAGACCAGCAGGGCGATCCCCAATGTGTAGGGTAAATCGGTCATCAACAGCTTGGAGTTGGAGACGTTGGCGATATCGGAAGCCTGGATGAAGTTGATCTCGCGCAGGATGGCAAAGACCGCCGCCCCAACGCCGATCAGGCGGCTGTTCAGTCTTCTACCGATCAGATACAGCAGCGCGGGGAAAAGCGCCAGGATCAGCGTTTGGAAGTGCACTAGGCGCTCATAATCCAGCCCGCCCAGCCAATGCAGCCCGGCCAGGTATTGCACGAACACCGGTTTGGAGACAATCTCGGCGCGTGTGTCGCCGCGCAGCAACTGCAGCGCGTCCAGGCTGTAGCGCTGGGCGTCCGAAAAAGGATAGGTTTCGTAATTGGGCGGGAGCTGTGTTGGCGCGAAATAATTATTTTCGGGCAGCGGCTGGCGCAGCCAGAGCAGCGCTGCCAAAAGCCAGATCAACAGGAAGAGAAACAGGTCGAGGGAGAAGCGTGCTTTTGATGACAGGCTCACCCGCATTGCGGTTAGATTCATCCAGTACAAAACGCCGGCCGCCAGCAAGCCGCACACGTAGGCGATCTGCCATTCCAGCAGCGGCACGCCCAGGTCGCTGACCGTGGTGCTCTCGGCGGCTGAACCCAGGCCGCAGCGGGAAGCCAGCAGCCAAAATACCAGCAGCGCAAGGAACGGGAGTAGAAAAGGCCGCCAGGCGCGGGCTTTGCGCGTGTGGGGCGCGGGCGCACTCACCAGCCGCGGCAATCCCGCGAGCAGGAGCAAACCGCTTAACAACAACCAGATCGTCAGCGGCAGCAGGCGTGCCTTGAGAAAAGGGTTGAAATCGGCCAGAAAATGGAAGAAAATCAACGCGTGCCAGCCAGCCAGGAAGGCCGCCAGCGCCGCGATCAGCAGTCCCAGGCGCAGCGCTTTGCGCGCGCAGCAGCGCGCGCATCTCTCCCGAAAAGAGACGTTTTTCCCAAAGAGGATCATGCCGGCCAGCAGCGCCGCGAAAGCGAAGAAGGGCACGGCCATCAGCGCCAGGCGCGAGGCCGAGTAACCGAAAAAGACAGCAGAATCAGGGTCTTTGGGAAGGCAGGCCAGCCAGAGGAAAGCCGCCAGGCTGATGAAGGCCAGGCCAGCCGGCAGCAAGCGCGCGGCTTTCAGCCAAATATCTGAGCTTGATTCCTGATAGCCTTGTTTCCCGGTCATAAATGTCTTCCTGAAGAAATTCTAACCGAAAGCCGCGCAATCACCTATCTTTTTTCAGCTGACTATGGAAGAAAATAATTCAACAGGCGGGTAATTTATCAATCGCTTGATTTTTCCAGGGAAATAATACACCTTCCCAAAAAAAACATTTCTTTAACTTACCATTTATAGAAAGTTAAAGAAACGCATTATTTGAGATATATCTTAGCTTCGGATCAGTTTTCCCAGCAAGGGTATCTTGACCGTGATGGCCTTGGAAGGGCAGGTCTCCTGGCAGCAGTAGCAGCGGATGCAGCGCTCGTAATTATAGATAGGCGTATCGATGCGCGCGTTATCCTTCCAGGCCAGCGCTTTGGGCTGCACCGGGCAGATATTGACGCACTGCCCGCAGCGCGTGCATAAGGCCGGATCGATCACCGGACGCGGCGAGGCAAAACGCCGCATGAAACTGGTGGAGAGGAAGCTGGTATCGGTGGTGGTTGGTTCGGTTGAGCGATTCACGACGAAATCCGGTTGAATGAAACTCTCCAGCGGGTCGCCCAGGTATTCGATCGTATGCGCCGTCCCCAGGCCGAAAGCCTCGCCATGCACGAGCGGATAGACCATCTGGATGTCCAGGTCGATCATGCGGCAGACGGTCGCATCCAGGGCGACCGGATCGGTCGAGAAAAGCAGCACGTGCATGGGGCGCGGGCTGCCGTTGCGCGGGCCGTTGCCCTCCATGGCGATGACGCCGTCCATGATATACAAACGCGGCTTGAGCAACAGGTTGAGATCCACCAGCATTTGCGAGAACAAGTCAGCGTTGGGCATGACCGAATGGAATTCCGCCTTGCGCACGCCCGGGATGCAGCCGAACTGGTTCTTGATCGCGCCGGTGATGCGCGTGAGCGCGTGGGTCTTGAACTTGCTGATGCTGACCAATCCATCGCTGGCCGCCACGCCCTCGGCAATCTCGAACTGGTTGATGAGATGTCCCTGCGGAAAAGGCACCACGCGCGCGGCGGTAAAATCGGCAAAGGGGATGCCCAGTTCCTCTGCGACAGCCGCGTGACCGGAGCGTTTGGCGTTGGCCAGCGGGCCGCCCACGCCGGGTGAGTCGCCGTAGCTCAGCGCCGCACCGGTTTGCTGGAAGGCGCGCGCTACCGCCCGAAAGATCTGCGGGTGCGGGCTGATGTGGTTATCCGGCGACGCGCCCACCAGGATGTTGGGTTTGAGCAGTATTTTTTCACCGGGGGCGGCGAATCTGCCCGCTCCACCCAATAGCTCGAGCCCGTGTTTTACAGCCTGCTCGACCCCTTCAGCCTGGTAATCCGGACGACGCACCAACG
>CAZDUN010000042.1:10010-14721 GCA_964508615.1 uncultured Pelolinea sp.
CCCGTATCCTCGTCCTCATCATCCTCGTCGCCGAGGTCATCCTCAAAGCCTTCTTCTTCCGAGGATTCCATGTACTCCTGCAGATCCTCGAAAGTCGGCAGTAAGCGCAGCCAGAGCAGCAGCACCTGCCCGTCGTCAGTTTCCACCGAACGGGCAGCCACGATGGGGGCTTTCTCTTCCAGGCCCATATCGTTGCGGTAGTGCAGGTAGATGGTCGCATTCTTCTTCCAGGCATGGTGGCAGCGCTCCACCAGCGCCGGACCGTTGAAAGTGCGCACCTGGGTGAAGAGCGTGTCATACAACATGGGGCTTTCATTTAAACCAATGGCCCAACCGTCGTTGGTGTCTTCAAAGACGGGCGTGGGGCCTTCAATAATGGTGATCCTGTCATCCATTGTTTCTAATCTCCAGGTCGGGAATGATACCACAGCATCATTCCCCGCGTGTTTTTTTCTTATAAAAGATAAACGCTTTACTTATATTGAATATATATCGGGGATTTATGATTGTGTCAAGTTTAATGAAAAAAGAGGTGAACGATGACCGTATATATTCGAACTCCTTATGGACGCTTTCCGAGATATCGCTTTGCAGAGCGCTTCCCGGAGCAATGGGAAATGCAGGAAAACAATGTGTATTTCCCGGTGGACGTAAAAGAAGTGGACGACCAATTCATCATCAGCGCCATGCTGCCTGGCTTGAAGCCCGAGGATGTTGAAATCCAGATCGTAAACGAAAACGTGTCACTGAAAGGCGAATTCAAGAACGAGGTCGATGAGAATGGCGCCTATATCCTGCAGGAACGCCCAAGCGGAAAATTCTGCCGCACGATAACCCTGCCGGACACGCTCGCTTCCGCCAAGGCTGAAGCGAAGATGGAGAATGGCATTTTGACCCTGTCCATTCCCAAGGCCGAAGAAGCCAAACCGAAAACCATCAAGGTGACCAGTAAATAAGCAAACTTTCTCTCCTTTCGAAAAGAGCAGCCGACACTGCTCTTTTTGTTTAATTCAAAGAAGAAATCAGCTAAAATGAGCGGATGGAAAACGCATTGAACCTGGAAAAACTGCAAAAGGCGCTCGCGGGCTTGCCCATCCCGCGCATTCTTTTCTTTGAAGAGACCGATTCCACCAACGAGCAAGGGTTGGCGCAAGCCGCCCAGGGCGCGCAGGAATTCACGCTGCTGATCGCCGAGCGCCAAAGCGCCGGACGCGGCCGCATGGGGCGCAAGTGGATCACTGCGCCGGGCAGCTCGCTGGCTTTCAGCCTGATCCTGCATCCGGGAGAGCATGAAATTTCAAGGTTGGGTTTATTTTCTTTGTTAGGAGGACTGGCGGTCTGCCGGGCGGCTGAAGATTTCGGCTGCGCAGACGCGCAGGTAAAATGGCCGAACGACGCGCTGCTGGATGGGAAGAAGACCGCCGGCATCCTGGCGGAAACGAGCTGGCAGGGCGGGCAGCTGGCAGGGGTGGTGCTGGGGATCGGGGTTAACCTGCAGCCAGGCGCGGTGCCTCCGCCGGAAGCCGTGCTGTTCCCGGCCACCTGCGTGCAAGCGCATACCGCCAAGCCGGTCGAGCGCCTGGCATTTTTACGCGCGGTGCTGGAGCAGCTCATAGAGCTGCGCGGCCGCATTCAGACGAGCAGTTTCCTGGACGAATACACGCGCCGCATGGCCTTTATCGGCCAGGGCGTGATCCTGCACGCGGCGCAGGGCGAGGAGATCGCAGGTGTGGTATTGGGGGTGCAGGAGGACGGGCGGCTGCACATGCGGTTGGCGGATGGAGAGGAAGCGGATTTTCCGATCGGGGATCTCAAATTAAGGCCCGGGTGATAAGAACAACAGTGAGTTGTAGGTCACACATTCTTGTGTGACTTACAAAAAAGGCACAATCACCTGAATACCGATAGGTGATTGTGCGACAATTATTTTAGTTTTACTGTGCGGTGTATAGATTAAACATTTCGAAAGGTGAAACCCATATGGTTTTCGTCACCATGTTGCACCGCTTAACCCAACTTACCGTGATTTATTTCTTGGCGTCGGAAATACGCGCGATGGAGGCCAGGCTGTCGGTTTTATCCAGGTTCATCAGGCGCACGCCTTTGGTGGCGCGGCCGGATTTGCTGATCTCATCCACATTCACGCGCAGCATCAACCCATTGACAGTGACCAGCGTGATCGAATCACCTTTCTCGACCACGCGGGCAGAAGCAATACGCCCGATAGTCTTGAGCATCTTTTGATCGATGGTGGCGATACCCTTGGTGGCACGGCCTTGTGTGCGGTACTGTTTGAGCTCGGTGCGCTTGCCGTAGCCCTTCTCGGTTACCACCAGCAGGAATCCTTCCGGCGTGACAACTTCCATGCCGGTCAGTTTGTCGCCCTCGGCCAACTTGATGCCGGTCACGCCGCGCGCGGCGCGCCCCATCGGGCGGAAATCATTCTCATTCGCGCGCAAGGCGTTGCCATTGGCTGTTACCATGATCAGGTCGTCCTTGCCGCTGGTCAGGCTAGCCCAGCCCAGTTCATCGCCCTCGTCCAGCGTGATGGCAATCAGGCCGGACACACGCACGCTTTCGAAATCGGAAAGAGCCATGCGTTTAACACGCCCGCTGGCGGTGGCAACCATGATATATTCGGCCAGCTTGAAATCGGGCACAGCCACGGCCGCGGTGATGCGCTCGTTGGGTTCCAGCGTCAGCAAGTTCACGATGGGCGTGCCTTTTTCGGTGCGGCCGGATTCGTTCAGTTCGTACACGCGCTCTGAATAGACCTTGCCGCGGTCGGAAAAAAACAAAAGCGTGTGCAAAGCGCGGCAGGGGATGATGATGTCGATCTCATCCTCATCCTTGACGGATTGCCCGATCACGCCTTTGCCGCCGCGCGCCTGGGTTTTATAAACGCCCGGCTGGGTGCGCTTGATGTAGCCGTTGCGGGTGATGGTTACCAGCGCCGCCACGTCGGAAACCAGATCCTCTTCGGAGAGGTCTTCGATGTTGGAGTCCGAGATGAGCGTGCGGCGGTTATCGCCGAATTTGCGGCTGACGTCTTCCAGGTCTTCACGGATGAGCGCCAGGATCTTCTTGGGGTGCGCCAGCAGATCTTCCAGGTAAGCAATGCGCTCCATTAATTCCTTGTGCTCCTGCTCAATCTTCTCGCGCTCCAATTGCGAGAGGCGGCGCAGCTGCATATCCAGGATGGCTTGAGCCTGGATGTCGCTTAATTTGAAGCGCGACATCAGACGTTCCTTGGCTACGTCTGAATCGGGCGAAGTGCGGATGGTTTTGATGACCTCGTCGATATTGGCCTGGGCGATCAGCAGACCTTCCAGGATGTGTGCGCGGTGTTTGGCTTTTTCCAACTCGAACTGGGTGCGGCGGGTGAGCACGTCCACGCGGTGGTCGATGAAAATCTGCAGGGAACGTTTAAGCGAGAGCAGGCGCGGTTCGCCTTCCACCAGCGCCAGCAGGTTGATGCCGAAAGTGGACTGGAGTTGGGTGTACTTATACAAGCGGTTGAGCACGCGCTTTGGCTGGGCGTTGCGCTTGAGTTCGATGATGATGCGCATGCCGTTGCGGTCGGATTCGTCGCGCAGATCGGATACTTCCGGCAGCTTGTCATTGCGCACCAGGTCAGCGATGCGTTCAATCAAACTGGTCTTGTTGACCTGGTAGGGAATCTCGGTGATGCGGATCTGGTAGCGGCCGCCTTTGATCTCATCGATGATGGCGCGGCCTTGCATGGTGATCTTGCCCTTGCCGGTGGAATAGGCCTGGCGGATGCCCTCCACCCCCACCACGATGCCGCCGGTGGGGAAATCCGGTCCGGGAATGAATTTGATAAGGTCTTCTACCGTGATATCGTCCACGGTATCCTGGTTGTCGATCATGAATTCCAGCGCGCGGCAGACCTCGCGCAGGTTATGCGGCGGGATGTTGGTGGCCATGCCCACAGCGATGCCGGAAGCGCCGTTCAGCAGCAGGTTGGGTAAACGCGCCGGCAGCACCTCGGGTTCCTGCAGGGAGCCATCGAAGTTATCGACAAAATTGACCGTGTCCTTGTCGATATCCACCACCATCTCTTCCGCCATGACGCCCATGCGGGCTTCGGTGTAACGCATGGCGGCCGGCGGATCGCCATCCACCGAGCCGAAGTTGCCCTGGCCATCGACCATCATGTAGCGCATGGAGAAATCCTGCGCCATACGCGCCATGGCGTCGTAAACCGCCGCGTCGCCATGCGGGTGATACTTGCCCAGCACCTCGCCGACGATACGGGCGGATTTCTTGTAGGCGCTGTTGGCGCGGATGCCCATATCCATCATGGCATACAGCACGCGCCGGTGCACCGGTTTAAACCCGTCACGCGCGTCCGGCAGAGCGCGCGCCACAATCACGCTCATGGCGTAATCGATGTAAGAGGTGCGCATCTCGCGATCGATATCAATTTGCTTTACTTTGCTAACTTCCATGCATAAAAATCCTTAAATTGAATTCCAACAGTGATTATAACTGATGCGGCTTAAAGCCCCTGAGGGTATTCCGGCGGCGACAAACCGATTGATTATAAATCAACTTTAACGCTCATCAGTTATAATTTCAGTAATGAAACGCTGGGCCCTGGCACACGGTTAACCCGAACAATTCAACGGGCAACATTCCACAACAAATACGTGGTTGTTTAAGCCCAAACCGGCAGAACGTAATTTTA
>CAZDUN010000043.1:0-234 GCA_964508615.1 uncultured Pelolinea sp.
ACCTGGAAGCCCAACTGGGAATGCGCCAGGCTTATCTTTCCCAGCATTTGATGGCATTACGCGACGCCGGGTTATTATCAACCGAAAGGGATGGCCGGTTTATCTATTACCGGCTGGCAAACCCCGCCATCCTGGATTTGGTTCGCAATGCCGCCAAAGTCAGTGGAATTGATGAAAACGAATTGAAAAAATCTACCGGAAACAAGAAATCTTGTTCCTGCCCCAAGTGCAGCT